>JABLXB010000004.1 GCA_013178305.1 Bacillota bacterium
CATTACCTTTACTTACCCTCATAGTGCCGCTCGGCCTTCCGCAGGCTCACCGCCTGCCTCCAGCTCCGCTCACCCCACTCGGGCCGCTTAGGCTCCTTCGCACACTGTTCAGTTTTCAAAGACCAAATGCGTCCCCCACTCAACGTCAGTCCATGTATCGTGGGAATTTCATTGTACCACGCTTGCATTCTGGCTGTCAATCGAGGGTTTGTCGCCCCGTCATGGCAGCAAGTGATAATATAGCACGCCGTTCACGCGGAATCAATAGAAACGGTGGCCCGTCTGGATAGACGGCTCACCGTTCTCAGCAGCTTTTTGCGAGTTTGCTCCGGTTTACTCCCTAGTCTCTCGGCTTGAGCAGAGGGAACAGGATGACGTCCCTTATCGACGGCGAGTCGGTCAGCAGCATGCAGATCCTGTCTATACCGATGCCCATTCCACCGGTTGGTGGCATGCCATACTCCAACGCGGTGATGAAGTCCTCATCCATGGGGTGGGCCTCGTCGTCCCCCTTCGATTTCTCGCGGACCTGCTCGAGGAAGCGCTGCCTCTGGTCGATCGGGTCGTTGAGCTCGGAGAAAGCGTTGGCGATCTCCCTGCCGCCGGCGAACGCCTCGAAGCGATAGGTCAGCGACGGGTTGTCCGGCATCCGCTTGGCGAGCGGCGACACCTCGACGGGGTAGTCCGTCAGGAACGTCGGCTGGATCAGGTTCGGTTCGACGTACGCCTCGAGCAACTTGTCGATGATGCTGCCCTTCGTGACGGCCTTGTCCATGGTGAGGCCGGCCTTCGAGGCAACCGCCCGCGCCTCTTCGTCGGTCTGGACCCCCGAGACGTCGATCCCGGAGTACTGCTTTATGGCGTCAAGCAGGCGCATCCTCGGCCACGGCGGTGCGAGCTCGACGGTGTGGCCCTGGTAGGCGATCTTGGTGCTCCCGAACACCTCCTGTGCTGCGGTTGAGATCATCTCCTCGCACAGGCTCATCATGTCAGTGTAATCGCCGTACGCCTGGTATATCTCGAGCATGGTGAACTCGGGGTTGTGCTTCGTCGAGATGCCCTCGTTCCGGAAGTTGCGCCCGATCTCGTATACCCTCTCGAGCCCGCCGACGATGAGCCTCTTCAGGTAGAGCTCCAGCGCTATGCGCATGTACAGGTCGATGTCCAGCGCGTTGTGGTGGGTTATGAACGGGCGCGCCGTCGCGCCGCCGGCGATGGGTTGCATGGCCGGTGTCTCGACCTCGAGGAACCCCCTCTTGTCGAGGAACTGTCTGATGGACCGGACGATCTTGGATCGCGTTATGAACGTGTCCCTGACTCCCGGGTTGACGATGAGATCCAGGTATCTCTGCCTGTAGCGGACCTCGACGTCCTTGAGGCCGTGCCACTTTTCTGGGAGCGGCCTGAGGCACTTGGTGAGCAGTTCGAATCTCCTGGCCCAGATGCTTACCTCGCCCTTGCGGGTCCGGAAGACGGTCCCCGACACACCAACGATATCGCCCACGTCAAGCGTGGAGAACAGATCGAAAGCCCGCTCTCCTACCGTGTCCATCTTGATGTAAACCTGGATGCGGCCGGTGAGGTCCTGGACGTCACCGAACGCGGCCTTTCCGTGATGGCGGATGGCCATGAGCCTCCCCGCCACTGACACGTCCTTTCCGTCGAGGGTCTCAAATGAGCCGTGGATGCCCGCGGCGTGGTTCGTCGCTTCGAACCTGTGGCCGAACGGGTCGATCCCCGACTCGCGAAGCTTGTCCAGTTTCTGAAGGCGCGACTGATCTATTCCGGCGAGTCTTTCCTCGTCCATAAGCCCTCCGAGCGAGACTGATTCACGCGCCGGCGCAGGCCGGCGCGAGGCACGCTGCGCAAAGTCAGTGTTGCGTTATCTCGGTTATTTCGTAGTTCAGTACACCGACGGGGACGGAAACACTCACGACGCTGCCGGTCCGGAGCCCGAGGAGGGCCTTTCCAACCGGGGACTCGTTCGAGATCTTCTGCATGGAGGGATCCGCCTCGGCGGACCCGACGATCATGTACTCGTGGATCTCGCCTGTCTGGAGGTCCTTCACCTTGACGGTTGAACCGATGGTAACCTGATCAGGAGCATTTCCCGAGCCGGTGACCACCTTGGCGTTCCTCAGGATCTTCTCGAGTGTGATGATCCTGCCCTCGATGAAGGCTTGCTCGTTCTTGGCGTCGTCGTACTCGGAGTTTTCGTTGATGTCCCCGAACTGCCGCGCCTGCTTTATCCTCTCGGCCACTTCCCTGCGCCGTACGGACTTCAGGTGATCGAGTTCCCCTTCGATCTTCCTGAGACCCTCGGGCGAGAGGATGACCTCCTTTTCTGCCATCAGTTCTCGCTCCTTTTCCCGATGAGGTAGTTGCGCTGGCCTTCCTCGTATTCAGAACGAGTATATTTGACCACCGGTACTCCTATTCCCGGCCCGCCGGGGCCAAACAAAAAGCCGGGTGGTCCCGATATTTCAAAAGCACTGGCTGGCCGGAAGGCCCGCAGTGCTCAGGTGTTCCCACATATATCCATCTGAAGACCAACTTATATTATAGGGAACGGCAAAACCATTGTCAAGGGACGTAGCCTCCACCCGTAACCCTGTCGATTTCCGCAGGTCCGAGAAGCCTGCCCGCCTGCGCCGGTCCTGCGGTCCTGAATCCATGCCTCTCCGCGAGGCGCTTCATTTCGTCAGCCTCCGCAACTGACACCTCGCGTCCTTCCAGGCGGCCATCGAACCGTTCCTCCATGGCCACCGCCATCACCGCTGCCAGCGCGGGTTCCACCAGCGAGGGTGGGTCCGCGGGATCAGCCCGGTCTTGCGGGGCCTCGACCAGTCCGCCATCGATTACGAGCACGCCCCGTCGTTCAGCGTGCCGAAGAATGGCCACGGCAGATCCGGCAAGGTCCCACACGACGGAGCCCCGCTTAAAGGTGGCGGTCTCCAGCCCATTCACCGCCCCTGCCATCACCACGACATCGCTTCGCGAAGCTGCCGCAGCCGTATCGGCGGTGATGCGGGGTGAGAGGCCGGTAGACTCCATGATCGAACCGGCGAGCCCGCGCCAGCCAGCGCCCGCCGGCCCCGCGAGTGTCAACCTGCAGCACACGCGCGCAAGCAGGTGGGCGCACACCTCCCCCGCTGGCGATGGCCAGCCGGCCACCGTCACGCCGGCGCCTTGCAAATCGAAACCGATGGATCGCGCGGCCAGCCCGATGGCGTCCACGGCGACAGACAGAGCGAAGCCCGAACCTGTTATGACCGGGACACCTGCGGCGCGCGCGATGGCCTGGGCGGATTCGCGCGCGAGCGCGGGTGTGAACCCCAGGCCGGCGACCGTCGCGCCGCGCCTCTTCGCTGCCTGGACTCCGGCGCCGGCCTTGCGAATTACTGTAGAACGGGGCAGGTCACGCACCTGCCTCGCGGTGAGTGAGACATAAGCGAGCCAGCCCGACGCGGAACCGTAGCGCGACGACACCGCGGGCGCCTTCAACACGCTCGGTGGAAGCAGGTACTTGCCGGCCGCCTCGACAATAGCTGAAGGGACGACGCTCCCGAAACGGTACCGCGCCGCGAGTCCGGAGGCGTCCAGGAAATGACTGACGAAGCCGTACACTCCCATCAGGAGTCCTCCTTGTCAGTTCCAGGGACTCCTTGGAAACCGCTTGAGAACCTTCTTGAGAAACGAGGGGGTCAGTCTCGTGTCGTCGTGCATCATGCCCTTCTTCAGACCCTGTAACACGCGGATGCCCGGCTCCGTGCTCAGCCCGAGGTCCCCACTGATTCGCGAGAGGGCTTTCAGCCGCGCGGCCTCGAGCGAATCCCGGAGGTCCTGACCCTCCTTGAGGTTCTCGACGACCTCGCGGGCCAGATAGAAATGGGCGAGGTTTGTAAGCGGGTTGCCGCACTGGCCGGATTGCGTGAGTCCGAACACCTCCGGTCTCCGCAAGGTGAACCCGATCTCGAGCGACTCCTTGAGTTCCGCCGTCTCGGCTTCGATCGCCCCTGCGAGGTTCTTCGGCGTGCACAGGGCATGCTCTCTGAGGCATCGAATGATGGCGTGCTCGAGGGTGTGGGCCTTCTCGGGCGGTACGAGGCCGCCCACGTTTCCGGTGACCTCGACCTCTTCACTGGATTCGAGGTCGAACCCGTAGATCGTTATGGGCAGGTCGCAGGCCCCTTTTATCTCGGTGAAGCCACCCGTGGGTTGCCATCCCGAGCCGTCGATGACCGGGTACCCGGACGACCACAGCTGGCCGAGGTCCACCGGTTCGACATCCTCCGCGACCACCGTCGAGCCTTCGAGCCTGTACCCGCTCGCTTTCGCCCTGCCCCTGCCGGACATCTCAGCGAACAGCGCGGTACAGCCGGAATTCAAATACGGGTTAAAGACGGGCCGGAGCCACGCCTGTTCGATCCGGCTGACCACGCCGACAGGGTATATCTCACCGGATCCGATGGAGTGGGGTAAGAGAAGGCAGGTGCCACCGACTCCCACCTGAGCCATCATTGAGGCGGTCGAGGGGTCGAGGAAGACGCCCCGGACGGTGCCCCCATCCGCGCGGGGCAGAATGCCGTTGGCGACCGCCACGACAGGAATGTCCATTCAAGTCTCCTTTGCCAGGAGCGCAGTCAAAGCCGTTTCCACCTGGTCCGCCGTGCGCGCCTCCATTATGGCGCGCCTTGCGCGGGCTGCCCCTTTCATGCCCCTGGTGTACCATACGATATGTTTCCGCATTGCCGGCACAGCACGGGTCTCGCCGGCCTCGCCGACGGCGAGGCGAATGTGTTCCAGCGCGACGCTGATTCGCTCTTCGGGAGCCGGCGGCTCCGGCTGCTTCTCTCCCGAATATGCCGAGGCGATCTCGGCGAATACCCACGGGTTCCCCAGCGCGGCGCGGCCTATCATCACCGCGTCGCAGCCCGTTTCGCGCATCATCCTCGTGGCCGCCTCCGCGCCGTCCACGTCGCCGTTGCCGATGACGGGGATCGAAATCGCGAGCTTCACCTCACGGATCGCGTTCCAGTCGGCGCGGCCTGAATACCCTTGCGCCCGCGTTCGGCCATGGACAGTCACGGCCGCCGCCCCAGCGTCTTGCAGGATCGCGGCGAACCCGGCGGGATTCGCGCTACCCTCGTCCCATCCCTTCCTGATCTTGACCGTGACGGGCACCCGGATCGCCGAAGAAACCCTGCCCACGATAGCTGCCACGAGGCCGGGGTTCAGCATGAGCGCGGCGCCCGCGCCCGACTTCACTACCTTCGGCACGGGGCAGCCCATGTTGATATCGATAAGGCACGCCCCTGCGCCCGCTGCTATGGCGGCCGCTTCAGCCATCGATCCGGCGTCCGACCCAAAGATCTGCACACCGACGGGGCCTTCCCCGGGGCGTATCCGGATAAGGCTGAGAGACTCCCTGTTGCCGCTGACGAGCCCCCTGTCGTTGACCATCTCGGTGTACGACAGCTGCGCCCCATGCCCTCTGGCGATACGCCTGAAGACGCTGTCGGTGACGCCGGCCATCGGCGCCAGCACGACGGGGGGATTGATCTCGACATCGCGAATCCGCATGGGGCTCAATGCACTGTGTGGTCGGTCGGGGCAGGCACGCCCGCCTGCTCCAGCACCGGTTCGGCGACGTAAATCGGGGCGTCAAACCGGAGCGCAAGGGCGATCGCGTCGCTCGGCCGCGCATCGATCTCGTACGTCTGTCCGCCCTTCTCGAGGACGAGCTGGGCGAAGAAGGTCTCGTCGCGGAGGTCGTGGACCATGGCCATGGCCATTCGCGTCTCCAGGGAGTCGAGCACCAATTTCAGGAGGTCGCAGGTGAGCGGCCTCGGGGCCTTCAGGCCCTGGAGAGCGAGGGCGATGGCCGAAGCCTCCGCCGGCCCTATCCATATAGGCAAGACCATCTTGCCTTCGACGTCCTTCAGAAGCACGATGGCCTGGTCGGTTTCAACATCCAGCCCGACCTTCTCAACGGTTACGCGGACCATAGTATGCCCCTCCCGTTGACGCCTTCGTGGTCACACATCTATTATAGCACCGGGACCCACCCTACCAGTCTATCTCACCGACCTCGGGGTACTGCGACAGTTTCCCCTGCATTTGAGCTTTTATGTCCTCGAGCGATTCGGGGTCGGTCGCCTCCGCCCTCAGGACCAGCGCGGGCTGGGTGTTGGACGCCCTGACGAGGCCCCACCCTTTCGGGAACAGCACCCGCGCACCGTCCACTTCTATTACGTCGTACCGCGACCGGAAGTGTTCCGTCATTTCCTTTACCACCCTGAACTTCACGTCGTCCGGGCAGTCAACCCTGGTTTCGGGGGTGGAGTAATACCTGGGAATGTCGCCCAGCATCTCTGAGATGCTCTTGTCGCTGTGCGAGATTATCCTCATGAGCCTGGCGGAGGCGTAGATCGCATCGTCGAACCCGTAGTACTCGTCCGCGAAGAACATGTGGCCCGACATCTCGCCCGTGAATATGGCGCCGATCTCTTTCATCTTCGCCTTAATCAGCGAGTGCCCCGTCTTCGAGAATATGGGGTTCCCTCCGAGCCTCCTGATCTCGTCGACGAGCGCCTGGGAGCACTTGACTTCTACCAGGGCGTCCGCACCCGGATGCCTGGGGATTATCTCCCTCCAGAACAGGACCATGAGGATGTCGCCCCAGAGGTGGTTCCCGTTTTCGTCTACCGCCCCCAGCCTGTCGGCGTCCCCGTCGTAAGCCACGCCCACGTCGGCGCCATGTTTCCGCACGGCTTCGACCAGGTGGGCCAAATTCTCGGGTTTTACCGGGTCGGGAAAATGGTTGGGGAAGTTGCCGTCAGGCTCGCAGAACAGCGGAATGACGTCGCAGCCGATCGCTTCCAGCGCGCGAGGGCCGAACAACCCGCCTGCTCCGTTCCCGCAGTCTACAACGACCGTGACCTTCCGCGGGCCCAGCTTGATGCCGTTTCGGATGGTCTCGATGTATTCGGAGACGGGGTCGAGCATGCTGAGAGAGCCGCGGCCCTTCTCGAACCTGCCGGATTCCACGAGCCTGCGCAGGTCCTGTATCTCCTCCCCGTACATTGTCGCGACGCCCTTGCCGAGCTTGAACCCGTTGAACTCGGGAGGGTTGTGGCTGCCCGTTATCATGACGCCACCTTCTATCCCGTACCTCGCACGGGTGAAGTAGAAGATGGGTGTCACAACCAGGCCGATATCCATGACGTTGCAGCCGGTTTCGAGAAGCGCCTCTACGATGGTGTCCCTGTACGCGCGCGAAGAAAGCCTGTTGTCACGCCCCACGACAACGTCGGTCAGGCCGCGCCGCCTGATGTACGTGCCGTACGCCCTGCCGATCAGGTCGACCGTCTCACGGCTCAAGTCCTTGCCTACGAGTCCCCTCACATCGTACTCGCGGAAAATCTGAGGATTGACCACCGGCATGAAAGCACCCCCAAGTGCTCGCTGGAGTCCTTAGTAGTTCTTCCCTGCGTCAATCCATTCCTTTCTGCGCCGTGACATAGTGAGCGCCGCGCCCGCATAAATCGAAACCGGGAAAGTACAATTCCGGATGGCAGGAATTCACAACAGCCTGTCGAAAGCATATGCCAATAGCTGCCATACACGCCATGGCTTTTCGGAGGAGGCTTTTCGTTGGCGGGAGGACCCGTGGGCATCAGCCTCGCTTGCTGGCATCCGGTAACACAGGAACTGCTGGGGGCGCTGCGACGGATGATCCTCACCGGTGAACTTGAACCGGGCCAGAGGTTGATAGAGCGAGATATCGCAGACAGGCTCGGCGTCAGCAGGACCCCTGTAAGAGAGTGCATCCGGAAGCTGGAATCGGAAGGCCTGGTGGAGCATCTTCCGCGTAAAGGATGCGTGGTCCGACGCGTGAGCGCAGGTGAAGTTGTGGAGGTATTCATGATCCGGTCGTCGCTGGAGCCTCTGGCCAGCCGGCTGGCCGCGGAGCGCAGGATGCCCCGCGACGTCACGAGGCTGCGAAAGATCCTCACCGATCTGCGGTCGGCGGCGGCCCGGGGGGATTCGTCCACTGCGCACGATTTCCACGTCCTTTTCCACGAGACGATATTCCGCGCGGCGCGGAGCCCCAGGCTCGCGGGGATGCTCAAGACCCTGATGCACCAGAGCTTCTGGTATGCCCGCGTCGCATACACCATACCGGGCAGGATCGAACAGGCCCAGGCAGAGCACGCGGCAATGCTCGATGCCATCGAGACGGGAGACTCGGACCTCGCCGAATCGCGCTCGCGCGAGCACGTCAACCGCTCCAAGGCGGCTTACATGAGCATACAATCGACGGTTACGAGGGCATAACGCGCGGCAGTGCATTGAGGCAGGCGCGCTTTTTCGGCTCACTCTTGGTATACCGTATCCCATGACAAAACCTGCCTGAGACGAGCGTAAAGGCCGCCTAAGCAGGGAGTTCGGACAGGTTGTCGTGCGGGGAGGTCGGATGGTGAGTGACGATGTGCGGCGCCCGGAAGCAACCTTAAAGGTACAGGAGTGCCTGCCCGATGACGCGCGAAAGGGTATCGCCAGGATAGACGTGTCGTACCTTGGCGTGCTTGACGTCAAGTTCGGTGATTACGTCGAGATCGCCGGAAGGCGCACAACCTGCGCCAGGGTGGTGCCGGCGTTTGGCGACGTGTACGGTTTCGGCGTTATTCAGATAGACGGTGTGACCCGGGAAAACGCAGGCACAGCGGTCGGCGAACCGGTCAGGGTACGCAAGTGCGAGCCCTCCCCCGCGATTTCGGTCGTCCTATCCCCCCTTCTCGCCCGCGAGTTCGACTCGAAGAGGGACATCGAGTATCTCTCGCGTTCGCTACGGGGGCTCCCCGTGACGAAGGGCGACAGGGTGGAGGCGCCGCTGCTCGGTCAGCAATTCGAGTCGTTCACCGTCACCGGCTCCGCCCCGAAGGGGCCGGTGGTGATCACGGCCGACACCCAGGTCAAGGTCGGCCCGCCTGAGACCCTGGACGGTCGCCAGATCCGCGTATCCTACGAGGACATAGGCGGGCTCCACCGGCAGGTACGGAGGATCCGCGAGCTCATAGAGATGCCTGTCCGGTTTTCCGGCCTGTTCCGCCGCCTCGGGATCGAGCCGCCGAGGGGCGTCCTCATGTACGGCCCACCCGGGACCGGGAAAACTCTGATCGCCCGCGCGGTCGCGAGCGAATCCGACGTGCATTTCATCCACGTAAACGGCCCCGAGATAATGCACAAATACTACGGCGAAAGCGAAGCCCGGCTGCGCGAGATTTTCGACGAGGCGAGGCGCAAGGCCCCTAGCGTGATATTCCTCGACGAACTCGACGCGCTCGCGCCGAGGCGGGGTGAGGTGCTCGGAGACGTCGAGAAGCGCGTGGTCGGCCAGCTCCTCGCGCTCATGGACGGGCTGGTGGCGAGGGGCGACGTCATAGTCCTCGCGGCCACGAACATGCCCGACCTCGTTGACCCGGCGCTGAGGCGCCCCGGCCGCTTCGACCGCGAGATCCCCGTCCCCGTTCCCGACAAGAGCGACCGTCTCGAGATACTCCGGATACACACCCGCGGCATGGCGCTGGCCCCGGACGTGAGCCTGGCGAGACTCGCCGACCTCACGCACGGCTTCGTCGGGGCCGACCTTGCGAACCTGTGCAGGGAAGCAGGGATGCGGGCCTTGCGGCGCCTGTTGCCGCGCATGGGAAGCGGCGGGACGGAAGTGCGGGAGGCCGGCGACCCGCTGGCGGACGCCGGCGTGGTCGCCGGCGAATTGTTCGAGATCACCATCACCGCCGGCGACTTCCTCGAGGCACTGAAGGAAATCGAGCCCTCGGCGATGCGTGAGTTCTTTTCGGAAGTGCCCGAGGTGCGCTGGGGCGACATAGGCGCTCTCGACGACGTGAAACAGGCCATGGCCTCCCTGGTCGAATGGCCCATGAAACACCCTGACCTGTACGAGCGGGCCGGGATCACCCCGCCGAAAGGCGTCCTGCTTTCGGGACCCACGGGCACCGGCAAGACCCTTGTAGCCAAAGCCGTCGCAACCGAGACCGGAGTCAACTTCATTCCGGTGCCGGGCCCCGTCCTGTATTCGAAGTGGCTGGGTGAGTCCGAGAAAGCCGTTCGCGAGCTGTTCAGGAAGGCCCGGCAGGCCGCCCCGTGCATCCTCTTCTTCGACGAGCTCGATTCAATCGCGGGCACGCGCGGCCACGGCGCCACGGCCGGCGGCTCGGAGCGACTCGTCAGCCAGCTGCTGTTCGAGATCGACGGTCTCGAAGACCTCAAGGGAGTCGTCGTACTCGCCGCCACCAACAGGATCGACCTCATCGACCCCGCTCTGCTCAGGCCCGGGAGGTTCGACTTCATAGTCGAGTTCAAACCCCCGGACTCCAGCGGCAGGCTCGAGATACTCAAGGTCCACACGAGAAAGACGCCGCTCGAGCCCGGTGTGGACCTCATCGAGATAGCCGCGATGACGGAGGGCTTCACCGGTTCCGATCTCGCGGGCGTTTGCCGCCACGCGTCCATCCTCGCCGTGCGGGAGTACATGGCGCGCAGCGCGGTCGCGGCCGGCGGAACCGGGGAATTCCGCCTGTCCATGAGGCACTTCGCCGCGGGTGTAGAGGCCATCAGGGGTCAGGTGAAGGAGGGATGCCATCGCTACCAGGGCTAGAGTCGCCGGAGGCGGGCCGGCAAGTGTGAAGCCCGTCGCCGGACGCACGGTCCGGGCGGCCCGCCCGGGTCCGAGAATAAGGCTGGAAAGGATGGTGGATGAAGATGCTGGATGCCAGGGAGCTATTCGCGGAAAAGACCCTGAAACAGGCGTCCATCTGGTGTCGCGGGGTGCTCCAGAACAAGGAGGCCCGCGACCTGGCGGTGGCCCTGGCCAACGCGGCCGCATCCGAGGGCAAGTACGTCCAGGCGTTCGACAACTACGTCGACCTGCCGGACAGGGTGCACGTGCCCGTACGCTCGTACGCCAGGATCGCAGACGAGCCGATCGAGTCCAGGTACATCTACGAAAACGAGAACCCAAACGCGGTGGTGCTCGTCGAGGAGTCGCTGGTGAAAGGCTGCCAGGTACTTGACGGGATGCCGCCGGGCGGCGTGCTCGTGGTAAACACCAGGCGAAGCCCTGAGTATATCGCGGGGTTCCTGCGCAACGCCGCTAACCTTGCGAAGGTGGTCTGCGTGGATGCGTCCGGGATCTCGCAGACGATAGTGACGCTGTCCGGAGCAGAGGGCGCCACCGACGCGTCGGGGATCGGCGGCGGCCTGGCGGCGCCCCTCGCAGGCGCCGTCGTCAAGGCGACGGGCTGGGTAAACCTCGATTCTCTCTGCAAGGTAGTGAAAGACCCGGAATCCGCGACCATGGGGTTCAAGACCGCCCAGGTCTGGGAAGTGCCTGCGGGCTTCTTCCAGTAAGGAGGTGTGGTCAGATGACGCATACCGAGATGCCGTTCGCCGGAACCGTCGATTGCCCGACGACGGTCAACCGCGGGATGGTGACAGGCTGCTGGAAAATGAAGCGGCCCGTCCAGAACAGGGACCTGTGTACCGAGTGCCTCAATTGCTGGATCGTGTGCCCCGACGCTTGCATTACCCAGACCGATGATGGCCTCACATGGAACTACGAGTTCTGCAAGGGCTGCGGCCTCTGCGGCCAGGAGTGCCCGGTCGGGGCGATCACGTACGTTCCGGAGCTTGAGTTCAAGGATTAGGGGGTGAAGGATCGTGGGCAAGAAAAAGTTCATGTCCGGGGTTGTGGCGACGGCCAATGCGGTTAAACTCGCCGACGTCGACGTCATCGCCACGTACCCCATCAGGCCCTACACGGGCGTCATGTCGGAACTTACCAGGATGGTGGCCGACGGGGAGCTCGACGCCGAGATACTCCACGCTGCGGGCGAGCACGACCAGCTAGCTATTGCGTATGGGGCGTCCGCAGCGGGCGCCAGGACGTTCGTGGGGAGCTCCGGCGTCGGGGTAACGTTTGCCTTCGAGGTGTACTCCCCCATGTCCGGCGCGCGACTCCCCGCCCAGTGCATGATCGCCGACAGGACCCTCGACCCGCCCGGCGACTTCGGTTCGGAACACACCGAGGCGCTGTGCTGCCGGGACCAGGCCTGGATAATGGGCTGGGCGGAGAACCCGCAGGAAGCGCTGGACCTGAGCCTGCTGTTCTACCGCATAGGCGAGGACCCGCGGGTTCTCCTCCCGCAGTTCGCATGCCAGGACGGGTATTTCGTGTCACACATCCCCGGCGAGGTCGACATCCCCGACCCCGCTCAGGTCAAAGAGTTCCTGCCGCCATACAAGAACCACCACTCCCTCGACCCGAACAAGCCCCAGATCATCGGCGCGCAGATCGAGCCGAAGATGGGCCCGCCCTTGCAGTACCAGAGGAAGATGGCCGTCGACGCGGCGCGCAAGGTGATCGTCGAGGCGCACGAGGACTTCGGCAGGATCTTCGGCCGGAAGTACGATCCCTGGATGGAGGAGTACTTGACTGAGGACGCCGACGCCGTGTTCTTCATACAGGGCGCGCACGCGGCAACCGCCAGGGCGGTCGCCCGCAGGATGAGGGATCAGGGCGCAAAGGTCGGCGTGGTGAAGCTCCGCACCTTCCGCCCGTTTCCCTCCCGGGAGGTATGCGACAGGCTGTCAAGATTCAAGGTAGTGGGGATCGTCAACAACGACGCGTGCTTCGGTATCAGCGGCGGAGCGGGTGTCCTCTTCAGCGAGGTCCGCACCGCTCTGTACGGCCTCGGCGACAGGGTGAAGACCATCGGCTTCGTCGCCGGTCTCGGCGGCGAGGTCATAAGCCGCGAGGAGCTATACTCGATGGGCAAGGTAATGCTCGAGGCCGCCAGGACGGGCGTCGTCGAGAAGGATACGTACTGGCTGCCGTTCGAGCTCAGCGCCTGATCGAAAGGAGGGTGACGACATGCTTGAAGACATCCGCTCGCTGGCTAAAGCCCCGAAGGAAGAGTATTACGCGCCCGGCCACCGTACCTGCGCGGGCTGTGGCCCGGCGCTCGTGTACAGGCTCGTGGCGAAGGCGGCCGGTCCCAACACCATATTCATAGGCCCGACCGGCTGCATGTACGTCGCTAACACCAGCTACGGGTGCGGCCCGTGGAAGGTGCCGTGGATCCACGCCCAGATCACCAATGGCGGCGGTGTGGGCTCGGGAATCGCGGCCGCATACAAGGCGATACTGCGCAAAGGCAAGAAAACGGGCGAGTACCCCAACGTGATAGTGATGGCGGGGGACGGCGGCGCCACCGACATAGGGCTGACCAGCATCTCGGGCGCGGCGTACCGCGGCCACGACATGCTGATCATCTGCTACGACAACGAGTCCTACGCCAACACCGGCATCCAGACGTCGCCCACCACGCCGTGGGGCGCGTGGACCACGTTCACCCCCGCCGGCCCGGTGATCCCCGAGGGCAAGAGGATATGGCAAAAGGACAACCCCAAGCTCATGGCCGCCGGCCACCCGGCATTGAAGTTCATAGCCACGGCGTCCCTCGCGTACCCGCTCGACCTGATGAACAAGGTCAGGAGGGGGCTGAACGCCACCGGCCCGGCATACCTCCACATCCACGCCCCCTGTCCCAAGGGATGGATGTTCGCTCCCGATCTCACCCTGGAGATGGGCAGGCTTGCCGTGCAGACCGGCATGTGGCAGATGTACGAGGTGTCCGGAGGCCGCTTCAAACTCACCCTGGAGCCGGAGAAGAGGCTCCCCGTCACGGAATATGTCACCAGGCAGGGAAGGTTCCGCCACCTCAAACCCGAGCACATCGAGAAGATCCAGCAGTTCATCGACGCGAAGTGCGTCGAGGCCGGCATCAAAGCGGTGACGCCGCCCGCAACGGCTTAACGAGGAGGTACGTGTGATACGCGGGACACTGGTCGCTCCCGCGGCCGGTGTCCCGGCCGGTGCGCGTGTATCGAGATCCAGTTTCCGGGCCCGTTCCCTAAACGTACCCTCTGGGAGGTAGAGTGCAGTGATTGAAGTAATGGCGCGTTACCTTTCCCCGGGCACCTGGATCCTTGGGATCTCCCCGATAGCGACCGTGCTCGTCCTCATGGTGGCGCTTCGCTGGGGTGGGGCCAAGGCGGGGGCCGTCGCATGGCTGTGGGCGGCACTCGTTTCCCTGACATGCTTCGGCGGCGACGTGACCACCCTGGCGAGCGGCACCGCCAAGGGTCTCTGGGAGACGCTGTTTATCCTCCTGATAGTCTGGGGCGCCATGTCGGTTTATGGGCTCATCGACGGGATGGGCGGGTTCCCCGTGATCACGTCGACATTCAACAGGGTCACGGGCGGCGACCGTTTACTCCAGATCCTAATAATCGGCATGGTGTTTCCCGCCTGGATGCAAGGGGTGCTCGGATTCGGGACCCCCGTGGCGGTCACGGCGCCGCTCCTTATCGGTCTCGGCTTCGACCCCATCCTGGCGGTCACTATCCCGCTGCTCGGTCACAGCTGGACCGTAACGTTCGGCTCCCTTGGCAGCTCCTACTGGACCCTCCAGCGGATGACCGGCCTGGCGGAGAAACCCCTGGCGTTGTGGTCGGCGGTTTATTTCGTCCCGATGTGCGTCATGATGTTTTTCTTCGGCGCGTTCTGGTACTCCAAACTCGTCTACGGCGATCCATGGAGAGAGGTGAAGCGCGGGTGGTTCCCGTGGCTGTCGCTCGGGGTCATACAGGGGATGGCGATCTTCCTGTTCTCGGCGTACGTTTTCCCCTCAATCGGCGGATTCATGGCGGGGTTTGTCGGCCTGGCGTGGGGTAGCCTGATACGCAAATTCCCGTTCTACAGGGTCGAGGTGAGCGACCAGACCGTGGCTGCACAGGCAGGCACAGGCCCGGCGGTAACGGCCCCCGCCACGAAAGAGGGCCAAAAGCCGGCAAGCAGGCAGCTGACCTTCGGGCAGGCGTTCCTCCCCTACGTCGTGATCATCGTCCTTGTGCTGGCAATATACCTGTCGCCACTTCTCCAGCCGGTGCTGGGGACGCCAAACATCAGGGCAATACTGGAGCAGAACCAGTTTCAGCTCGGCCCCGCATGGCCTCAAACCAAGACAGCGCTGGGGTTCGTGAACGCCAAGGCCGCCAAGTACTCCCCGCTACGCATCTTCACCATGCCCGGCTCGATCATCTGGGGGTCGCTGATAATCTCGGTGGCGATCTACACCATCGCCGGCCTGTTCAAGCCCCAGGTATGGAAGAAGATCGGTGAGAGGTTGATCAAGGCCGCGATACCCGCCAGCCTCACGCTAATACCTCTCAGCATGATGTCCGTGGTCATGATGGAGCACGGCATAACGACCCTCCTTGCCGTCGGAACGGCGAAGGCGACGGGCGCGCTGTACCCGTTCTTCGCCAACTACATCGGCCAGCTCGGCGCGTTCATGACCGGAAGCAACACCGCGTCCAACATCCTTTTTGGGGCGTTCCAGCGTGACACGGCACTCGTGCTCGGGATCACCCCCTTCCTGGTAGCCGGGGCGCAGACTGTCGGCGGCGCCATCGGAAACATCCACTGCCCCATGAACATCACCCTCGGCACGGGCTCCGCGGGAATACCGGGCCGCGAGGGGGAGGTCATGTCGAGGACTCTGACCACGGGAGCAATTATCGGCCTGGTCACCGGCGTCTTGTCCCTGGTGCTGGTCTCGATGTTCCCCAGGGCCGGGCTGTAGCCCGTCTCAGTCTATTCCATGGGAGGTGTGACAGGTGGCAGGGAAGTTCGAACCCTCGTACGTCAAGAACAAGCTCTCCGCGAGGCTCCTGTCCATAGCCGTGTTCTGGGCTGGTTTTCTCGCCATCTACTTCGGCGGGATGGTCGGCGGGAGCGCGACGGCTAACACGCTGGGCCTTCTGGCCATGCTTGGTGCGGCGATCCTGGTGTTGGCCACCTGAGAGGCGTTGAGGAGGGGCTGCCGTGAAGGTGCTGATTACCGGCGCTGCCGGGTCGGTGGGGCGTCATCTCGTTAGGCGCTACCTCGAGAAGGGCTGGAACGTCAGGGCGCTCGATGCCAGTCCCGCGGTGAGCGACCTGCGCGCCGGCCTCCCGGAGGACTGCGCCGGACTGCTCGACACCGTCTGCGCCAGGGTCGAGGACGAGGAATACCTCGGCGAGGCCGTAGCGGGGATGGACGCGGTGGTCCACCTCGCCTGGTCGTTCAGCGACGACCCGCGTACACTCCTCGCGACCGACATAAAGGGCCACATCGACCTGTTAGAGCGCATGGTGGCAAGCGGCGTGCGGCGCCTCGTGTACACCAGCAGCGCGGTCGTGTACGGGGCACCCCTGAGGGTGCCCATTGACGAGACGCACCCCCTCAAGGTGGATCTGGCCAGGAAGCCGTTCTACGCCGCCATGAAGGTGGCGGCCGAGAACCTGAACCTCGCCTACGCAGCCCATCATCGCCTCGAGGTCACAAACATCAGATTCTGGTGGGCGTACGGCGACGACATCGGTGGGCGTCACCTGCGGGAGATGGCGGTCGCCGCCCTGCGCGGCAACCCGCTCGAGGTGGTGGCCGGCGCGGGCGGATCCTTCCTGCACCTCGACGACCTTTCGCGCATCGTGGAGCTGGCGGTCACGACCGAGTCCAATCGTGCCGGTACTTTCAACGTCGCGAGCGGGTTCGTGAGCTGGGAGGACGTCGCAACCGCGATCGCCAGGGCCGCAGGCTCGAATGCCGGGGTCCACGCAGTTCCCGAAGACCAATGGAGGGGCTCGCCGTTTATGATGGGCCGGTGGGAGCTGTCGGAGGCGCTCGCGCAGGAGAAGTTGGGGTACGCCCCCGCGTTCACGCCAGAAGAGGTACGGTCGTCCGTGATGCGGGCGGTGGGCCGCATGACCTCGAGGGTCGCGGCCCTCGCCCGTGCTGGCTAGCCGGCCGCCGCCGCCGCGGACCTGGGGCCCCGGCAGCAGCCCACGCAGGGCCGGTTCCAGGCGGAGCCGGCCCTGCCCGCGTCCCGATGCAGGATGAGCCCCCATAAATGGTGAAATCCTGCGGAAAATCCGCCCCGGAGTGAGATGCCATGCTCAGGACCTGGACAGCCAAAGACGTCATGGACCCTATCGCGCTGACCATCGGCGCGGACGAGACTGTGAAGGCCGCGCTCTCGGCCATAGACCGCGTAGGCGCGCCGGGAGCCCCCGTCGTATCGACGGCCGGGAACGTCGTCGGAACGATCGACCGGGAGCGTCTCGCCGCGGCGGCCCAGGGACTTCCGCTGGGCAGGGTCGGCGACGTGTGCCACCGCGATATATTCTGCGTCCAGTCGAACGCCATGGTGGAGGACTGGATCCACGAGGCGAACCGCCAGGCCGTCGTGGTATCGGCCACCGGCCAATCCGTGGGCATGATCGACCACAACAGGCTGGTCGTGAAGATGTTCGAGCGGATGGAGAGCATCCAGGACGAGCTCCGCGTCGTGCTGGACTCCACCACTAACGGGATCATCGCCGTGGACGCCGACTGCAGGATAATCCTGTTCAATTCGACGGCGGGGAAGCTCTCGGGGAAGAGTCCCGCGGAGGCTATCAACAGGCACGTAGCGGACGTCCTGCACAACTCGCGTCTCCCCGACGTCGTTGCCACCGGCAAGGCGGAGATCGGCCAGAAGTTCCATATCGGCAACTCGCTGGTCATTTCAAACCGCACACCGGTCATCAAGAACGGCAAGGTGATCGGCGCGATCGCGGTATTCCAGGACGTGACCGAGCTACAGAAAATCATCGAGGAACTGAGCGACGTCAAGAACCACGCCCAGACGCTGGAGACCATCCTCGAGATCGCCTACGACGGGATCGTGGTCGTGGACAAGAATGGCGTGGTCAGGATGTTCAACAGGGCGTACGAGGAGTTCCTCGGGATAAGCCGCGATCAGATGATCGGAAGACACGTCACCGAGTGTATCGAGAACACCAGGATGCACATCGTGGTCAAGACGGGCGTCCCCGAGATCGGCTGGGTGCAGAAGATCAAGGGTCAGGAGATGGTCGTCCAGCGCATCCCCATCAAGAAGGACGGGGAGATAATCGGCGCCGTCGGCAAGGTCATGTTCAAGAACGTCAACGAACTGCAAGCGCTGGCCGAGAAGCTCAACTTCGCGGAGAAGCGGCTGGAGTACTACGAGCGCGAGCTCAGCCGGATCAAGGGCGCCCGGTACAGCCTCGACGACATCGTCGGGGAGTCCGAGGCAGTGGTCAAGATCAAGGGACTGGCGCTCAAGGTGGCCCGCGGGAGCTCGACGGTGCTCATACGCGGCGAGAGCGGCACCGGAAAGGAGATTCTCGCCCACGGGATTCACAGCGCAAGCCCCCGCGCGCACCGCCCGTTCATCCAGATAAACTGCGCCGCCATTCCCAAGGAGCTGCTCGAGTCGGAGCTGTTCGGCTACGAGGCGGGCGCGTTCACCGGCGCTCGCAAGGGCGGCAAGCCCGGGAGGTTTGAACTGGCGGCCGGCGGGACGATATTTCTCGACGAGATCGGCGACATGCCCATCGACATGCAAGCGAAAGTGCTCCGCGTATTGCAGGAGAAGGAGATCCAGCGCGTCGGCGGGGTCGACACCGTACCCGTCGACGTCCGGCTGGTTGCCGCCACCAACAAGAACCTCGAGAAGATGATCGCCGAGGGCCAGTTCAGGGAAGACCTGTACTACCGCTTGAACATCGTGTCGCTGGTTATTCCGCCCCTCAGGGACAGGGCCGGGGATATCCCGATCCTGGTCGAATGCATCCTGAACAGGCTCGGGTCGCAGATGGGGCTCCCCAGGAAGACGGTTTCACCCGAAGCGATGAAGAGCCTCGTGAACTACCAGTGGCCGGGGAACGTCAGGGAACTCATCAACGTGCTGGAGCGGATGATAAACACCGTGGACGAACCCGTGATCCTTCCGAGCCACCTCCCGTTCCAGATCGCGGGCAGCGCGAGCAGCCCCCGGGTGAACGGGGGCTCGATCACGCTCAGGAGCATCATGGAGCAGGCGGAGAGACAGGCGATAGCCGAGGCTCTCAAAGCGTGCAAGGGCAACAGGGTGAGGGCGTCGAACCTCCTGGGGATCCCACGGTCGGCTCTGTACACCAAAATGGCGAGGTACGGGCTCAAATGACGCCGGAGCGGGGGCAGTCGCCCGGACCGTGACGTCCGGTGGCTCAGCCGAGGGGTTCGCCGTACACTTTCCTGCCAGCAAACCTGGTAACCCTGGTGTAGCCGGCGGCCGCGGCGTAGCGCGCCGCGTGCGCGAACTCGTACCCGACGTGCTCGGGATAGTGGGCGTCCGACGAGATCGCGATCGGGACACCCTCGCGCGACAGTGCGCGGAGGAACTCGAAGTGCGGGTACATCTCCCCTACCATCTTCCTCAGCCCCGCGGTGCTGACCTCGGCCACGACACCCGCCCGCCGCGCGGTGGCGGCCACCGTATCGTACAGGGGGCGAAGGTCGAACGAGGCGCGGTGGCCGAACACCTTGATGACGTCGGGGTGCCCTATCATGTCAAACAGGCCGCATGTCATGGCTTCATCCAGGAGCGAGAAGTACCGCCTGTATGCGTCATCCACGTCCCTGCCGTCCCATGTGTCGAGCCTGTCCGTGTCGTCGAATCCCCACTCGTCTATGAAATGCACGGACCCGATTACGTAATCCCACGGGACCCCTTCGAGGAACGCGGCCAGCCGCTTCTCGATGCCGGTCAGGTACTCGCACTCGATGCCCATCTTCACGGGGAGGTTTTTCGCGCGGGCCGCGGCTATGAGATCCACGTAATCCTCGAGCGAACGGTCCGGGGTCAGCCTCCACCACGACGGCCACAGTGGGCCGGCCTCGGTGAATTTGAAGATGTGCTCGGATACGCCTATCTCCGAGACCCCGCGGGCGACGGCGGCCTCTGCGAACCGCTCGAGCCATTCCATGTCCAGTGGGCCGTTTTCGAGGTGGATATGGTAGTCGAAGAACATCACGTCGCCTCCGTGTGCCGGCTCACGCTCCTGCTCAACTGCGGCGCGCCCTCGCGCTTGCCGAGTTCGGCGAGGACGTCCTCGATGCTCGCGCCTGCGGCCGCAAGCGCCACCATGGAGTGGAACAGGAGGTCGGCCGCTTCTGAGACCGCCCGCTCCCTGCCCTCGGCGAGCAACGCGACCATGAACTCGGACGCCTCCTCGCCTACCTTCCTCGCGACCGCCTCACGGCCTCCGGCCAGGAGGCGCGCGACGTACGAGCCTTCGGGCATGTCCCGCTTGCGCTGCTCGATTACGCCCGTCAAGCGCTCGAGGAGGTCACGCCCCTCCTCCGCTGCCCCGGGCGGGCGCCCGTGTTCCGCGGTGCACGGCCCCTCCGTGGGGTTGTGGAAGCAGGAATGATGCCCCTCGTGACAGGCGTCACCCGTCTGGACGACCGTGTAGAGGACGGCGTCGCGGTCGCAGTCGAGCGAGACAGAGACGACCTGCTGGGTATTGCCCGAGGTTTCCCCCTTGCGCCAGAGTTTCCGGCGCTCGCGACTCCAGTACCACGCCTGGCCCGTCGACCGCGTGAGCTCGAGCGCCTCGCGGTTTGCGTACGCCAGCATCAGCACCTGGCCCGTGCCGTGCTCCAGCACGACAACCGGGGCGAGCCCGTTTTCATCGAATTCTACCGTATCAACCCAGGACATTTCGCACCTTAACCCCTTCGGAGGCGAGTCGCCTCTTGAGCGCCGGTATCGAGATCTCCCTGTAGTGAAACACGGACGCCGCCAGGGCCGCGTCGGCCCGCCCGTCCACGAAGATGTCAACGAAGTCCTCTTCGGAGCCGGCCCCGCCCGACGCGATCACGGGGACATCGACGGCTTCCGAGACGGCCCTGGTGAGGGCGACGTCGAACCCTTGCCTGGTGCCATCCCTGTCGATGCTGGTCAGCAGTATCTCACCAGCGCCGAGGGACACCGCCTTGACCGCCCATTCCAGCGCATCCAGACCGGTGTTCCTCCGGCCCCCGTGCGTCCAGACCTCCCAGTGTTCCCCATCCCACTTGGCGTCGATCGACACGATCACGCACTGGCTCCCGAATTTCTCCGCCGACCACGTTATCACCGATGGGTCGGCCACCGCGGCGGTGTTGAGGGAGGCCTTGTCCGCGCCTGCCTTGAGCAGGGCCCTGATGTCGTCCACCCCGCGGATCCCTCCGCCCACCGACAGCGGTATGAACACCTCCGCGGCGGTCCTGGCAACCAGGTCGGCAAATGTCTTGCGGCCCTCCGGGGTCGCCGATATGTCGAGGTAGACGACCTCGTCCGCGCCGTCCGTTTCGTAGTATCGCGCCTGCTCCACCGGGTCCCCGGCGTCGCGCAGCTCTATGAAGTTGATCCCTTTGACCACCCTGCCGTTCTTGACGTCAAGGCATGGCACTATTCTCTTCGCCAGCATTCGAGGTCCCCCGACTCCGGCCGGCCGCCTCAGGTCAGCCGCACCCCGCAGGCTCCTGGAACATCGCGATCAGCCTCTCCAGTTTCAGGCCACCCGAGTAGAGCGCCCGGCCGATTATCACACCTTCTATTCCTTCCGGTTCCATCTGCTTCAACACGGCCACGTCCTCGTAAGATGTGACCCCCCCGCCGGCGATCACCTTCAGGCCGTGACCCAGCACAGTCCTCACCACAGCAGGGTCGATCCCGCCCAACATGCCGTCCCTTGCGGTGTCGGTGAAAACCACGCGAACGACACCCGACTCCTTGAACCTCTTCATGATCTGCGGGATGGGCTCGCTGGTTGTCTCTTTCCACCCCATGACCGCCGCGCGTCCCGCCTTCAAGTCGATGCTGGCCAGCACCTTCCCCGGGTACGCCGCGCACGCCTGTTGCAGGAAGGAGGGGTCGGATATCGCGGCGGTGCCGAGTACCACCTGGGAAGCACCCGCCTGAAACACAGTGTTGAGGTCGTCCATGTTCCTGATGCCGCCGCCGGCCTGGACCGGCGTCTTGAGGTTCCTCGCCATGTCCCTGATCACATCGATGTTCACGGGCTTCCCCTTGAACGCCCCGTCGAGGTCTACCACGTGAACCAACCGCGCCCCTAGCCGCTCCCACACCCTGGCGACCGCCACCGGCGTGCTGGAGAAGACGGTCTTCTCTGACTCCTGCCCCCGCCTCAGCCTAACGCATTTCCCCTCCATGATATCGATCGAGGGAATGATCAGCACGAGGCTACCTCCTTTTTGGCCCATCTCTTCGACGCGTGTCTAGAGTCCCAGACGAAGGAAGTTATCCAGTAGTTCAAGACCGGCAGCGCCGCTCTTCTCGGGGTGGAACTGGACCCCGCAAACCGCACCGCTCGAAATGGACGACGGAAACCGGATGCCGTGGGTCGTGTGCGACGTGACTACGGCTGGATCCACGGGCTCAACCGAGTAAGAGTGGGCGAAGTAGAACCACCTCTCACCGTCGAGCCCCGCGAACAACGGCCCTGATTGCGACTCTACCGTGTTCCAGCCGAGGTGCGGGACGCGTATGCCCGCCGGGAGTCTCGACACTCGTCCCTTCAACAACTCCAGGCCGGCGACCCCCTCTCCCTCCTCGCTGCCCTCGAACATGAGCTGCATCCCGAGGCATATCCCCAGGAGCGGCCTGCCTTCGCCGGCGGCCTCCCGCACGGCCGCGTCCATACCGGTCGACCTCAGGAAACCGGCGGCCGGGCCGAACGCCCCGACGCCCGGTAGTATCACCGACCGCGCGCGGCGCACGGTATCGGGGTCCGACGTCACGCTGCACTCAAACCCGAGTTTGAGGACAGCTTTCGATATGCTCATCAGATTCCCTGCGCCGTAGTCTATTATGGCTACCAAGGCGGCAACCCCTCGCTCAAGCCAGCCTTACGGCTCATAGCACGCCCTTCGTCGAGGGAGCCCCGGTCCGGTTGGGCGCGGGCGCGAGCGCCTCCCTCATCGCGACCGCCAGCGCCTTGAACGACGCCTCCAGCAAGTGGTGAGGGTCGGAGCCCCACACATACTTCAAGTGTACCGCGACTTTCGCGTTTGAGCAGAATGCCTTGAGGAACTCCCCCGCGAGGCGGCACTCGAAGCCATCGGTCGACCTGTCCTCCACCGGGATGTCCCACCGGAAACACCCCCTGCCTCCGATGTCCACGGCTGCAAGGACCAGCGATTCGTCCATCGGGACGGCGGCATCGCCGAACCGTGCGATCCCCGGGGCCACCCCCGCGAGCGAGGACTGCGCGGCCTCGCGGAACGCCTCACCGAGGACTATCCCGGCGTCTTCCGCGGCGTGGTGCGCGCTGAAGAACCCCGGGGAAGACACGCTGAGAGCGAGGTCGAACCCCGCATGGAACGCCATCGACGACACGAGGTGGTCGAGCAAGGCCATTCCGGTTGAGACCACGGCCTTGCCCATCCCATCGAGGTTGAGGTTCACCACGACCTCGGTTTCGAGCGTTTTCCTGGACGCCGTGGCGGTCACGGTCAATCGGCATCCCTCCCCAACAGCGCGTTGAGCGCCTGCACCAGTCTGTTGTTCTCGGCGCGGGAACCCGCGGCTATCCTGAGATACCCGGGCATGTTCTCGAGGTGTCTCACGTACACGCCCTTCTCGCGAAGCGCCCTGTGCGCCTCGCCCGAGTCCAGCGGGACGCGGACCAGTACGAAATTGGTCACGCTTGGGAACACGGTGAGCCCGGGGAT
The DNA here is from genome assembly GCA_013178305.1 of Bacillota bacterium. Classification (NCBI taxonomy): domain Bacteria; kingdom Bacillati; phylum Bacillota; species Bacillota bacterium. Next base: position 23,721 of record JABLXB010000004.1, read on the forward strand.
TTCCGACAACCGCTCCTCGAGCCGGGCGCGCTCGCGCGCGATCCTGCGCGCCGCCCTGGTAACGGTCTCGCGGCGCTTCAGTACCTCAATCGCCGCCATCTGAGTGAACACGTTTATGTTGAACGGCATCTTCAAGGACCTCACCCTGGCAGTGCACTCCGGCGAGGCCAGCATGTACCCGAGTCTCAGGCCCGCGAGGCCGAACGCCTTGGACAGGGTGCGCATTACGCAAAGGCGCGGGTATTTCCGCATCAGCGGCAATACCGTCTCGCCGCAGAACTCATGGTATGCCTCATCCACCACGACCGTAGCGGCCGTATGGTCGAGCACGTATTCGACCGACCTGGCATCGCAGATGTTGCCAGTCGGACTGTTGGGCCTGCAAATGAATACCAGGCAATCCGGTCCGTCCGCCGCCGCCGCCATCCTCGCCGCATCCGGCTCGAACCGCGAATCCAGCGGCACCTCGACGAGCGCGCTACCCACGGCCCGCGCCGCCATGGCGTAAACCCCGAAGGTCGGCGTCCAGGTTACCACGCGGCCGCGTGGGCCGGCTGCCGCCAACACGTTGAGCATCACGAGCTCGTCCGACCCGTTTCCGAGTGTAACCATGTCGGGCCGCACCCCGTTTATCCCCGCGATGACCGCCTGGAGATCCTCGATGCCCTTTCCCGACGGCCCGCCCGGCTCCGAATAATACCTGTTAAACGGGAGAGACATCGCCTTCCGCAGTATGGAACGCTTCAGGCCGGCCGGGAGGTCGCGGGGGTTCTCGTTGAGATCGAGCCTTGCGACCGGCGCGGCTGCGCCGCGTCTGGCGCCAATACTTCTCGACATGGGGATACCTCCTCAGTCGCCGGTCCTCGCGCGCAGTGCGCAGGCGTGATACGTAAAGCCCTCGATGTCAGCGAGCCTGGCTCCCATATCCACAGCCGGACCCACGCACTCCGGGGTTATGTATATCACGCTGGAAGAAACCAGGAAATCGTCGGCGGTCAGCCCGCTGGAGAACCGCGAGGCGCCGCCGGTGGGCAGCACGTGACTCGGTCCTGCGACGTAATCCCCCAGGGCCGCCGGCGCATAGTCCCCCAGCAGAACGGCTCCCGCCGCGCGAATCAGGGGCAGCAGCCCAACGGGGTCCTCGACCGCAACCTGCAGGTGCTCCGGCGCCAATTCATTCGCGAGGTCCACCGCTCGAAGCACGCTTTCCGTCAGGACACCCACAACAGAGGGGGCATCCCGCCCAAACGAACCCGCCTCCGCGTCGATCGACTGCGTTACGGTTCGAAGCAGGACCCGGGAAGGCGTGAACAACACAGCGACAGAATCCGCGCCGTGCTCCGCCTGGGCCAGAAGGTCCAGCGCCAGCCAGGAAGCGTTCGCCGAATCGTCCGCGATGATCGCCACCTCGCTGGGCCCGGCGAGGGTATCGATGCCGGCGTCGCCGAACACCAGCCGCTTCGCGGCGGTAACGTACCTGTTGCCCGGGCCCGCGATCTTGTCGACCCTCGGCACCGTGTCCGTGCCGTAAGCCATCGCGGCCACGGCCTGAGCGCCTCCGACCTTGAACAGCCGGTCCACGCCCGCTTCCCGGCACGCCACCGCCACGTGCGGGTCCACGGAACCATCGCGCCTTGGGGGGGTACAAGCTACGATGCACCCAACTCCCGCTACCGACGCGGGGACGGCCGTCATGACCACGGTTGAAACGTACGGCTTGCGGCCGCCCGGGATGTACAGCCCCGCCCGCGGCAGGGCGCGGTATACGCGGCCCAGGAGACCCCCGGCGGACGGATAAAGCCGCGTGAAACCGGTCCTCGTGTTCCTGTGGAACTCGGTGACGCTGCCGACCGAGTAGCGAATCGCCTCCAGGGTCGCCTCGTCGACAGCCGCGTAGGCCGAATCGAACTCCTCGGGCGACACCTCGAGGCTGGCGGGGTCGAGTTCGACCCCGTCGAACTGCCTGAGGTAGTCGACGAGCGCCGCGTCCCCGCGGCTGCGGACGTCCTCCAGGATGCGGGCGACGCCCTTCACCAGCCCCGGATCCGACGCCGACGCCCTTTTTTCGGCGAGGAACGACACGAACTCCCGTTCGTCAAGTACCTTCATTGCCGGATCCTCCGTTGCGGGCTGCAGCCGTTATGGCCGAAGCCATTGTGCGTATCTGCTCCTGCTTCATTGTGTAGCTGGCGGGATTGACGATGAGTCTCGCCGACGAGCTGAGTATCTCCTCTATCTCCGCCAGCCCGTTTCGCTCGAGGGTCTTTCCCGTCTGGACAAGGTCCACTATCGCATCGGACAGGCCCATAGCCGGAGCGAGCTCGGTGGCCCCGTGCACCCTTATCACCTGGAACGGGTAGCCCTTGCGCAAGAGGAAAGACTCGGCGAGCGAGGCGTATTTTGTGGCCACCCTCAGCAGTGATCCCTGGGGCCTGCGAGGGGTCTTTGGGGCCGCCACGACGAGCCGGCACCGCCCTATACCGAGGTCCCCGAGTTCGACAACGTCTTTCCCCTGCTCCAACAGCACATCCTTCCCTACGATGCCCATGTCGGCGGCGCCCAGCGCGACGTACGTGGGAACATCGTCGTCCCTTATGACGATGACGCGCAGCCCCTCACGATCGAGCACAATTCCGTCCGTCGCCGGGGGTCCACCTTTCCAGACCCCCGCCTTCCGCAGTACGTCGACGGCGGGTTCGAGAAGCCGGCCTTTCGCCAGAGCGATCGTTATCTGTTCCACGGTCAATCCTCCCAGGCAGCAGCCGGTCAGTGAATTCCGGCGAGTTCCGAGTAGCGGGCAAGCCACGCGGCCCAGGCGACGCCCGGCAGCCCCGGCTCGCCGCAGACCTCCTCGCACCCCGCAGGCGTCACGTACAGCACGGACGTTGCCCCCACGGCGGCTCCGCGCCTCGCGGCTTCTTCGCGCGATACCGGATCGCCGTCGAACCTGACCCTCTGCCCCCTCGCCCTGAGCGACCGCGCGAGGGATGCGGCCTGAGAGGCGGTGCCGCGTGACGCCGTTACCAGCGTGACGGACTTGCGCGGCGCCGTGCCGCCCTGTTCCCGGATCAACTCCGCGACCTCGGGGGCACCGAGCGCGAATCCGGTCGCCGGCTGCGAGATGCCGAACCTCTCGAGCAGGCCGTCGTACCTCCCCCCACCCCCCACTGCGTGGCCGATGCCCTTGCCGTAAACCTCAAACACCATTCCGGTGTAATACGTCATGTCCCTGACTATGCTCATGTCGAGGTACGCCACGCGGTCTATGTCGAACGACCGCAGGCCCTCGACCACCCCGCGGATACACGAGCAGGTGTCGTCCTCGAGGATACCCGACTCGACGGCCTCCCGTAGCGGGATGGGCCTGAGCCATTCCATGATCCGGTCTATCACCGCGGGTGACGCTCCGGCGTCCCCGAGGATTCCCTTGAGAAGGACCATGTCTCTGCGCTGGAGGGCCTCGAGCGCCTGCGTTACCGCTTCCCCGCCCAATCGGGCCTGCTCCAGCAGGCGGTTGGTAACCCTCACGTCACCTATGCCGATCCTGAACACCCCGATACCGGCGGCGCGGAGGCAATCCGCGCACACGGCCACAATTTCGGCGTCCGCCAGCGGGTCCGAGAGTCCAAACACCTCGGCTCCAACCTGCGTGAACTCATGAGGCCTGCTGGACCTGTCCTCCTGCATTCTGAACACGCTGCCCCTGTACCAAACCTTCGCGGGGAACGACCAGCCACCCGTGGCGACCATCCTGGCGACGGGCACGGTCATCTCAGGCCTGAGGGTTAGTACCCTGCCCCTCCTGTCTGAGAACTTGTACGTCTTGGCCTCGATGTACTTGCCGGGGCCCGAGGACACCTCATCGTTGAACTGTATTGTCGACGGGATGACTTCGGTGAACCCCCATGAATCCATGACGCGCGCCGCCACCGACTCGACGTATCTTTGGATTGACGCATCCTCGGGAGGCAGGTCCCTCATCCCGTCGGGTAATGGCCGAAAGCCGTTCTCCAACATGACCTCATCTCCGCCTTCCGCCGGTCACCATCTCGCCGGCTCGCTCTCTGTTCGTGCTTTATTACTTTACTATGCTAATACGTTAATAGGCCAAACACACCGTCAGTCTAACACCGGTCCTGGGAACCGTCAATGCCGGGAATTCGGCTAAAAGGTGGAGGCCCGCAGCAGGAATGGGGTGACACGCTGCTGTGCGGGGCCATTCGCGGTCCCGTGAACTACCGCTCGGAAGCGCCGGCCTCGTCCCTCCCCGATAGCCTGTCGATGACGAGCCTGTAGCCGTCGGAGCCGTATGCGAGGAACCTCTTTATCCTGCTTATCGTGGCGGTGCTCATCCCGGTTTCCTGCGCGATCTCCTCGTAGGTCCTTCCGGCGTCTAGCATCTTGGCGACCTCGAGGCGAAGCGCCATTGCCTTTATCTCGCCGATGGTACACAGGTCGTCGAAGAACATGTAGCACTCTTCCCTGTCCTTGAGCAACAGTATGGCGTCGAACAGCCTGTCCACCATCGGGTCGCGAAGGCGTCCCTCGTATCGCACGTTACTACCCCTTTCGGCGGTTCACTTGCCGGAACCCTCACCGTAATCCCACAGGTCAAGCGCATCGCCGAGGATCTTCTGGATGTCTCCCACCAGCGTGAGGAGCCTGCCCTCGGCTCTCAGGAAATCGATGATGGGTTTGTGCAGTTCCACAATGCCCGACAGTCTCTCGAGGTCCTTGAGTTTGGCCTCGGGCGGCTCTTTCCCCGACAGCCTGAACGCCTGCACCTCGAGCTGGGCCATCCTGTAGTCCCTCAAGATCGACCGCGCCGTCTCCGCGGCCGCAATGCCCCGGCGAGCCCTGTCGTACTCCCTGTATTCCTCGCTCTCGCGTACCGCCATGGCCAGCTCGTGAGCGCGGTCGTACACCGACATTCGAACACACCCCCGCTGCACGGACCCTGCGTTCCTCCGCGGATTTCCATCCTTATACTAATATATCTATCCGGTGGCAGCTTATCAACGCGAGAAGCGCGAACAACCCGCGCCGCCCCCTCATAATCTACATAACGGGCGCGGCTGCCCGCTTGCAGCCGGCCGGCGCGCCGCGACATGCCGCATAAGCTGGGAGGCTCTATCGCTTGCAGGAGGGTGGTTTTCTCCCCCGGGTCGCTTCCCGGGTCGCCTCCTGGTTCCGCCTGACCCTGTCCGCACTGTGGCGGGATAGGGTCCAGGTGTGCCTGCCCTTCTCTAGAATCACGCTTGACAGGTCTTCCTCCGTGGGTGTCCCGCACGAGGTCACCGTGGTCATACCCAGGGCCGAATTCCGTCTCCGAAGGGATACTACCGGGGCCGTGGAATACGAAGCAATCCTGTCAAGCATAACGATCGCGCATTCCCCACGACCCCAGTCCCCGCGTGCGGAGGCCACGCGCGGGGAGCCTTAGCTCACCAACCCGCGCCGGCATCCGCTACAGCCCCGGCGAGCGCCTGCGCGAATTCCCACGTTGAAACACCGCGGCCGCCGGCAAGGTCGTCGGTCAGCACCCCACCGCCGATAACGTGTTCCAAAGCCTTCTCAAGCAGCGAGGCCGCTTCCTTCCAGCCCAGGTGCTCCAGCATCATTACGCCGGAAAGGATGAGAGAGCAGGGATTAGCCCTGCCTTTGCCCGCGAGGTCAGGGGCCGTGCCGTGAGTGGCCTCGAAAACCGCGCACCCGGTTCCCACATTCGCTCCCGGAGCTATCCCAAGACCCCCGACCTCAGCGGCCACCAGATCCGAGATGTAGTCGCCGTTCAGGTTGGGGGTCGCGATGACGTCGTATTCCTCCGGATGAAGGAGCAGCTGCTGCATCATGTTGTCGGCAATGCGGTCTTTGATGACGATCGTCCCTTCGTTCGCTCTGCCATGTCCTTCCTTGCTGTCGCCCTCCTCCACCACGCGGCCGGGGAATTCATCCCTTGCCACCTCGTAGCCCCAATTCCTGAAGGCTCCCTCCGTGTGCTTCATGATGTTCCCTTTATGAACCAGGGTGACGCTCCGCCTTCCGTTGTCGAGGGCGTACTGGATTGCCTTTCTTACGAGGCGCTTCGATGCCTCACGACTCATGATCTTCAGGCCCACAGCCGAATCCCCCGCGATGGCGGGGCCTATCAACTCCCGCAGGTCATCTACCATGCCGCTTCCGGCAGGGTATTCGATTCCGGCGTAGACGTCCTCGGTATTCTCGCGGAATATCACTACGTCTACGCGTTCGGGGTATCGCAGCGGGCTCGGTACCCCGGGACGGTACTTTACGGGGCGTACACAGGCATAAAGGTCCAGCGCCTGCCTGATGGCCACGTTTAGACTCCTGATCCCGCCCCCCACAGGCGTCTCCAGCGGCCCCTTGATGCCTACGACGTATTCTCTGAAGGCCGCCAGCGTTTCGGCAGGCAATGGGTTCCCGCATTGAATCTGTGCTTTCAGGCCCGCCAGCACCTCAACGAAACGCACGGAGCGCTCCCCATTGTACGCGCAGCGGACAGCGGTGCGCAGAACCATGCTGGTAGCCTCCCAGATCTCAGGGCCCACGCCGTCTCCCTCAATGTACGGGACGATCGCGTGGTCCGGCACATTGAGGCGGCCCCCCTCGATGGATATCTTCCGGTAGCGGGCGGCGTCTAGTTCAGCGCGGTCGTTCATAGTGCGTACCCACCATTCTTCTTCACGTGTTCCACGAGGCCACCGTCGTTGAGTATCCTGATCATCACGCCGGGAAGGGGTTGCACCACCAGGGTTGAGCCTCGTGTGACGTTCAGGATCGTACCCCTGGAGAGGTCCACCTCCAGATCGTCGCCTGCGAGAATCGAACTGGTGTCGCAAAGGAGCACAGGCAGTCCTACGTTTATTGCATTCCTGAAGAATATCCGTGCCACCGAGCTCGCCAGCACGGCGGCAACGCCGGCCATTTTGATCACGACCGGCGCGTGTTCGCGGCTAGAACCCTGGCCGAAGTTCCGGCCTGCCACGATGAAGTCGCCCTTCCGGACACTCCCGGCGAACCCGGGATCCGCATCCTCCAGGACGTGCCGCGCGAGCTCCGGCAGGTTGGACCTGAGGTGAAAATACCGTCCCGGCGCGATGTGATCTGTGGTTATCCCGTCCCCGAACTTCCACGCCTTGCCTCTGAGTATCATTTACAGTACCTCCCTGGGATCGGTTATGTAGCCCGTGAGAGCGCTGGCGGCCGCTACAGCCGGCGACGCCAGGCAGATGCGCCCCTTGGGGTTTCCCATCCTGCCTTTGAAGTTCCGGTTCTGGGTGCTGAGGCACATCTCGCCGTCTCCCAGCACGCCTGCGTGCACCCCCACACAGGGGCCGCAGGTGGGAGATAGGACGAGCGCCCCGGCTTCAATGAAATCCGCGGTATACCCGAGACGCGTCGCCTCCAGGAACACGTCTCTGGAGGCGGGGATAACCACGAGCCGCACACCGCGGTCCACGCGGCGCCCGCGCAGGATGTCGCGGGCCACGCGCAGGTCTTCCAGCCTTCCGTTGGTACACGATCCGATGAAGACCTGATCCACGCGGGTCCCGGTGACGTCCTCTACGGGGAACACCGAGTCCACGCTGTCGGGCATGGCTACCAGAGGGCCGAGGGTGTCCAGGTCTATGTCGATGTTGAACGTCACTGGACTATCAGGGGCGGGCGCCAGTGGGAGGTAGTCACCGGCCCTGCCGGTTTGTCGAAGGTATTCCAGAGTGACCTCGTCGGAGGGAAACAGGCCTGCCTTCGCACCGCACTCAACTGCCATGTTGGCCACGGTAAGCCGGTCACTCATGTCCACGGCCGCCACGCCGGGCCCCGCGAATTCCAGCGACATGTAGTTGGCCCCCTCAGAGCCAAGGGTTCCTATCACGAAAAGGGCCAGGTCCTTACCGCATACGCCCCTGGAAAACGACCCCATGAGGTTTACTCGAATGGTCTCGGGCACCCTGAGCCAGACCATTCCGGTATGCAGTGCCACGGCGACGTCGGTGGAGCCCATTCCCGTTGCGAACGCCCCCAGAGCCCCTCCCATCACCGTGTGGGAATCCGCGCCTACGACGATGTCGCCTGGCCCCACCAGGCTCTCGGCCGCAATCTGGTGGCATATGCCGCAGCCGGCATCGAACAGCATGGCGCCCGTCTTCGAGCAGAACTCGCGAAGGCCGCGGTGATCGTTGGACAGTTCCAGCCGCGGGCTGGGCGAGGCGTGGTCTATGAATACCGCCATCTTCCCGGGATCCTTCACCCCGCCGAGCTGGTACAGCCTTTCCAGGGTCAGAGGTCCTGTCCCGTCCTGAACGTAGGCCAGGTCAACCTCCACTACCACGAGGTCCCCTGCCCTCAATGTCTTCCCCGCCGCGTTGCCGATGATGAGTTCGGCCAGCGTGCTGCCCATAATGGTCCCTCCCCCAGGCATTTCTAAAAAAGGTCTTGACGTCGCTTCGTTCGCATTGTATACCAGTATACAAGTATCCATGCATGCCAGTCAATGGGAAGATTAGATTCCCCGAACTGGAGGAGGGCTATCATGAACGGAAGCGACCTGGACCGCAAGACACTCAAGCTGGTAGACACCACCCTTCGCGACGGTGAGCAGGCTGCCGGCGTGGTGTTCTCGGCGAGGGAGAAAAGGCGAATTGCCGAGATGCTGGACGAGGTAGGGGTCGATCAACTCGAGGTAGGCATCCCCGCAATCGGTGCAGAGGAAGAGCGCGCCATCAGCGAGATCGCCGGCGCAGGCCTGAAGGCCAGCATTATGGCCTGGACCAGAGCGGTGGTACGCGATGTGGAGCAGTGTCTGAGGTGCGGGGTCGATGCGGTGGCCATTTCCATTTCCACCTCCGACCTGCAGATAGAGACGAAACTGCAGAAGGACAGGGCCTGGGTGCTGCGCCAGATTGCGGAGTGCGTCAATCTGGCGAGAAAGCATGACCTGTATGTGTCCGTCAGTGCCGAGGATGGCTCGAGGGCCGGCGAGGATTTCCTGGCTCAGTTCTGCAGGGTGGTCGTCGAGACCGGAGCGCACAGGGTGCGCTTCTGCGACACCGTGGGCATCCTCGATCCGTTTACTACCCACGAGAAGGTGAAGAGGCTTCTCGACACCGTGCGCGGGCTGGAGATCGAAATGCACATGCATAACGACTTCGGGATGGCTACGGCCAACACGCTGGCCGGCTTGATGGCAGGGGCCAGATACGCCGGGGTCACGATGAACGGCCTGGGAGAGCGGGCAGGAAACGCCCCGCTCGAGGAGGTCGTGATGTCCGCTAAACACGTCCTTGGATACCACACCAACATCGAAACGCGATCGTTCAAGGAGCTGTCCGAATACGTTGGGCTGGCCTCTGGAAGAGGCGTTCATCCCGCCAAGCCTATAGTGGGTTCGTCGGTTTTCGCGCACGAATCGGGGATTCACGTCGATGGCACTTTGAAGAACCCCGGCAACTACGAGGCGTTTGACCCGGCCGAGGTGGGGCTCGAGAGGAAGATCGTTGTCGGCAAGCATTCGGGCACCGCCGCTATAAAGCGCCGGCTCCAGGACTACGGAATAACGGCGGATGAGAAGACTGTCGCGGAGCTACTAGCCGCCGTGAAGAGCTCCGCAATCGAACTCAAGCGATCCCTGGTGGACCAGGAGCTGCTGCATCTCTATCGCGATATCTCACGGAGGCAGGCCAAAGCCGGTTGACGGGTGACAATATCACAGTCCGACCACAAGGGCAATTCGACCCATTGACGCGCTCAGGCAGCGAGTGCTAGAATAACCGCAATATGCAAAGGCGATGAAGGGAGAAGTACGCGCCCCGTTCCGGAAGCAGAGAACCCCGCGGGTGCCCAGCCGGCGCCCGGTGCGAGCGGGGATTCCGAAAGGCGCGGAAATCCGCCCCCGAGCTGCGGACCGAAAACCGCTGGAGACGCGTCCCTGGCCGGCCCAGCCGGCGACGGCGCGATACGGCCGGCAAGTAGGCTCCGACGGACTGCACCGTTACAGTGCAAGGCGTCAACGCTAATCAGAGTTGTGCCTGAGAGTTGGGCTCGAGAGCCAACCAGGGTGGAACCGCGGGGTCAAACCCGTCCCTTGACCGGGACGGGTTTTTGTGTTTGGGGGTGTTGTGATGGCGGTCAACGTGAGGGTGCCGGCGACTTCGGCGAACATGGGTCCTGGGTTCGACGCGCTCGGCATCGCCCTGAACCTCTATAACTACCTGGAGGTAGAGGAGGGCGGGGAAGGCCTCAACCTGGAGATCGGCGGCGAGGGTGAGTCGAGGCTCCCCCGGGACGAGAGAAACCTCATCGTCTCGTCGATGCGGAAGGTCTTCGAACGAACCGGATATAGGCCCAAAGGCCTGCGGATCAGGGCCACCAACAACATCCCGCTCACGCGGGGGCTCGGCAGCAGCGCCGCCGCGATAGTTGCCGGCCTGGTCGCCGCCAATGAACTGGCGGGCGCCGCCCTCAGCACCGAAGACCTGCTCAACCTGGCCACGGAGATCGAGGGCCACCCCGATAACGTCGCCCCCGCTCTCCTCGGCGGGTTCGTGATATCCACCGTGGAATCCGGACGCGTGCGGTACATGAGGCTTGAACCCCCGCTCGGCTCAAACGTCCTGGTCGTGATCCCCGACAAGGAACTGAGGACCGAGGAAGCGCGCGCAGTCCTGCCGCAGCAGGTACCGATGGAGGACGCCATATTCAACATCAGCCGCGCCGCGGCCCTGGTCGGAGGGCTGGTTACGGGCCGGTCCGAGGTCCTCGAATGGGCCACCGAGGACAGGCTCCACCAGCAGTACAGGAGCGGGCTCGCTCCCGAGCTCAAGGACGCGATCGAAGCCGCCCGGAGGGCCGGCGCGAAGGGAGCGGCCGTGAGCGGCTCGGGACCATCGCTGCTGGTTTTCACCGACGGCCACGCCTCAAGAGTGAAAGCCGCCATCCTCGAGGTGTTCACCGAAAAGGGCGTCCCGTGCCGGATCATGGAGCTCGGTCTCGATCTGTACGGTGCCCGGCTGGTGGCAGGCAACACGCCCGCCCCAATCGTGCAGAAGTATGGGGGCAGTTCGGTGGCCGACCCCGACAGGGTCAAGAACGTCGCGAGGCGGGTCGCCAAAGCCCACGAACAGGGCAATCGTGTGGTAGTCGTGGTCTCGGCCATGGGCAGGACTACTGATGAACTCATCGAGATCGCGAGGCAGGTATCCTCCGACCCCGGAAAACGCGAGATGGACGTCCTGCTCGCGACGGGCGAGCAGGTGTCCATAGCGCTGCTGTGCATGGCTCTGAACGACCTCGGTGTCCCCGCAGTGTCGATGACGGGAGCGCAGGTCGGGATCATCACGGACAGATCCCACACGAAGGCAAAGATCCAGCGTATAGACCGCGAGACAATCATGAGACACCTCGACCAGGGTAAAGTCGTGGTAGTGGCCGGTTTCCAGGGCGTGGACCCGAGCGGCGACGTCACGACGCTCGGCCGCGGCGGTTCGGACACGACAGCGGTGGCGCTGGCGGCCGCGCTCGGGGCCAGCAGCTGCGAGATATTCACCGACGTCGATGGGGTGTTCACCGCCGACCCGCGGATCGAGCCGTCCGCGCGGCTTATACCCGAGATCCCTTACGACGAGATGGCCGAGATGGCAGGGCTCGGGGCCAAAGTCATGCAGCTCAGGTCGATCGAGTTCGGCAGGCGGTACGGTGTGGCGATACTGGTCCGCAACAGTATGAACGACAACCCCGGAACCTGGATAAGGGAGGCGCAAGGCATGGAGGAGCCGCTTGTCAGGGCCATAACCCACAACGCCGACGAGATCAAGATCGTACTCAAGTCGGTGCCGGACGTCCCCGGCATCGCCGCAAGGGTATTCCGCTCGCTCGCCCGCGAGAAAGTCCGGCTGGACATGATCATCCAGAGCATAGCGCAGAGTGCCGTCAACGACATCGCGTTCACGGTCTCTCGTGAGGATCTCCCCTCGGCGAAGCTGGCCGCGGAGAGCATATGCAGGGAGATCGGCGGGAAAGAGCTGGTGATAGAGGACGACGTGGGCAAGGTCTCCGTGGTTGGGGCGGGGATCACTCAGGACGCTTCGATAGCCGCGGACATGTTCGAGGCGCTGGCCGAGATCGGCATAAACATACAGATGATAAGCACCTCCGGTTCCCGGATATCGTGCATAATCGACAGGAAGCGACTCGCGGACGCCGTGAGGGCGCTTCACAAGCGATTTGAACTCGCGGGGTAGCACGTCGCAGTGCCGCGCGGGTGGGCCGTCTCCCGGGCCGTCCTACCCAAAAGAGTGATTGACCGGTGCGCGCCTCATCTGTTAGATTGATTGTATAGCTAAAAGTGAACATGTTCACAACCTCATCAATCCGCCCGCCGTGTGCGCGCCGGGCGTCGCCAGGGGGTTGCGATGCGTCCGAGACAGACTCCACGGGTATACCCTGAAGCCGTTGTCCTCGCCGCGTTTGAGTTATTCCTGATACTCACCGGTATCGTCGTTGAGTCCGGGGTTCTCGCAGAGGGCCTGAAGAAGGTCGTGCTGAGCCCCGGACTTTTGATTACCGACTACGTGATGGTGGGCGGCGTCGGCGCGGCGCTCGTGAACGCCGGGGCGGTCGGACTGGCGGGTGTGCTCCTCGCTGCGATATGCGGCATACGGCCGTCCGGTACCGAAGTGGCGGGTGTGCTGACCATGACGGGGTTCGCGTTCTTCGGGAAGAACCTCATCACGATATTCCCGCTCATCGGCGGGGTGTACCTCTACAGCCTGGCGGAGGGGAAGGCGTTCAGGAACTACCTGACACCCGCCATGTTCGCGACGGCGCTTGCTCCCGTCGTGAGCCAGGCGGCATTCGGCCTGGGGTTGGGCCTTCCCACCGGAATACTGATGGGTGTGATTACTGGATTCCTCGTGCCCCCGCTGAGGCCCGTCCTCTACCACTGCCATAACGGTTTAAACCTGTACAACATAGGCTTTACCGCGGGAATCGTAGGCAGTATCGTTTATGCGTTCAAGGTGCGCTTCACCGGCAAGTTCGACCCGGTGCTGATCTGGTCGGTCCACTGGTCGAGCTGGCTGGGGTGGTTGTTCACGCTGCTGTTCGTGGGGCTTTGCATGGTAGCGTACGTCACGGGAAAGGACTCGCTGACGAAGAACTACGGCCGGATACTGGCGTCCTCCGGGAAACTCACCTCGGACTTCGTGCAAATCGCCGGGTGGCCTTCGACCCTGTTCAACATGGGCACAGTGGGGCTGATGGGGAGTACCTACATCCTCGTGACAGGCAGTGTGTTCAACGGCCCGACGGTCGGCGGTCTTCTCACCATGGTCGGCTTCGCCGCAATGGGGAAGCATCCCCGGAACGTACTGCCGATAATGATGGGTGTGCTCGCGGGCGGTTGGATACTGGGTCTCCAGCCATCCACGCCCGGCGTGATCCTTGCGGCCCTCTTTGGGACCGCCCTGGCGCCGGTCGCCGGTATGTTCGGCCCGTTCGCAGGGTTCCTCGCGGGGATCGTGCATACCGCCGTGGTGACGAACGTGGGGTGGCTCCACGGTGGAATGAACCTCTACAACAACGGATTCGCGGCCGGGCTGGTGGCGACCCTGTTCTGGGGCGCCTGGCCCACGCTGGCCGCGGCGTATGATCGCCTCACCGGTCCAAGGGTCCCCGCCGATCGGGCGCAGGCGCCCGTCACAGCCCCGGACCAGACGTAAGACTCGCCCGCCTGCCGGGTCGCCTGACCGCCGGTCCGGTTACTCGTCATTCCCGCTCTTCAATGAATCCGCCTTGCCCGGATCCTTCGGGGCGTCCTCCTTGGCCTTCTCCGAGTAGCTCTTGCTGCGGTAGTCGGTGACGTGGAACCCCGAACCCTTGAAGATGATACCCACGTTGCCCGATATGATCTTCTTTACGGAGCCACCGCACTTCGGGCATTCACCCAGCGGCTCCGAGGTTATACTCTGCCAGTGTTCGAACCTGCCGCACCTGGCGCATTCGTACTCGTAGGTGGGCATGCCGGATACCTCCTCCAACGGCCTTGTTTCCAATCAGGGATCTTATCCGCGAGCAAGCCGGGTGTCAAGCGGACCACTTGCAGGGTTTCGTCGTGACGGCATGGAACACTTGCCGGCGGGAGTGAATCATTCCGGGGGTGACCATTGTTGGAGCAGCGCTACCTTGGTAAGACAGGAATCAAGATGACCGGACTTTGCTACGGGACGCTCCCCCTGGGACCCCTGCAGGTCAACATGAGCCTCGCCCAGGGGGCTTCGATAATCAAGCACTCCCTCGAAAAGGGCATAAGCTGCATTGATACCGCTCAGGCCTACAAGACCTACCCACACATCAAGAAAGCCCTCCTGGAGCACCGTGGAAAGGTGGTAATCGCCAGCAAGTCGTACGCGGCCACCTACGAAGGCATGCGCGAAGCGATCGAGGAGGCCATCGCCGAGATGGCGATCGACCACGTCGATATAATGTACCTCCACGCCGCACGGGTGCCTCTGACCGTCTTATCCGAGAGGCGTGATGCGCTGCGTTGCCTCGTCGATGCAAAGAAGGAGGGTCTCATCCGCGCCGCAGGCATTTCGTTGCATTCGGTGGAGCTCCTCAGGATAGCCGCCGATGTCCCACAGATCGACGTGGTGATGCCTGTAATCAACGTGGCCGGCGTGGGTATCATGGACGGTTCGAGAGAGGACATGATCCAGGCAATTCAGTATGCACTTTCCAGGGGGAAGGCGGTCATCGCTCAGAAGGCGCTCGCCGGGGGGCACCTGGTCGACCGGTACGACGAGGCGATACGGTTTGTACGCGACATGCCCGGTGTGACCTCGATCGCCATCGGTATGCTGTCGAACGATGAAGTCGACGCCAACATCGCAGCGTACGAGGGGAGACCCGTCCCCGAGGAGATCCGCTCGAAAATCGGCAAGCATAACAAGAGACTGTTGGTGCAGAAATGGTGCAGGGGCTGCGGCACCTGCGAGAGAGCCTGCCCGAGCCAGGCGATAAGGGTTGTCGATGGTAAGGCCGTGGTGGACTACGGGAAATGTCTCCTATGCGGGTACTGCAACCCGGTCTGCCCTGACTTCGCCCTCAGGCTGGCATAAAGTATGGCGGCGGGACAGGGCGGCGCTAAATGCAGCGGGAGGTAACTATGAGCGAGCACGTGAAGCCCACGGGAGCAGGTCACCTTCGCCGGAAGGACAAGGCGATGGACGCGGAGGGCGCGCGCGAACTGCTCGAAAAGGCCGAGGTTGGCACGCTCGCCGTCGTACTGGATGACGGCCGTCCGTATGCCATTCCGGTCAACTTCGCCGTATTGGGCGACAGGGTCGTGATCCACTGCGCCAGGCAGGGCGCCAAGATCGACGCAATACGCCGGCAAGCCGGCGTTTGCTTTTCCGTCTTCGACGCCGGCGGGATCGTGGGGGCAGCGACGGCCTGCGAGCTGTCATACGTCTACCGCAGCGTCGTCGCCTTCGGCAGGGCGACGATAGTCGACGACACCGGCAGGAAGATGGAAGCGCTTGAGGCGCTCGCGCGGAAGTACGCGCCGGAGACCTCCGGCACCGTCAGCAGGGCAGCCACCGAGAAAACCCTGGTTATTGAGGTTTCGATGGACATAGTGACGGGCAAGCGGTCACACGGTTAGGGGAAATCCATGGATAACTCGACCGGGGGCGGACCGCGCGAATTCCACATGAGAGTCCTCGGCAAGTCTGCCGGGGCGAAGGTTGACCTCTATTTCACAGACAGTGAGTTCGCCCACAGGGTTTCGGGCAACCTCACTGTGCGCGGGAACCTGTTCGGAGTCACTATCCCGCCGGGAACCCCGTGTCCGCATCACGGGTGCTTCAGAGCCCAGGTTTACACGATGTCCGGTGTGCGCGCCCTCGGCGGGTTCGCCGTCCGGATTTCGCCCGAAGAAATCAGGATGTTCCCGTCGGGCTTGGTCGAGCACCGCGAACGCCGCCGGTCCGTCCGGGTCCCTTTCCAGGCCAACGTCACTTACCGCCTCCTGAGGTACCTGGAGCACGACCTAACCGAATCGAAAGGGGTCGGGACCGGTATCTGTCTCGACCTCGGGCTGTCCGGGCTGGGTATAAGTACGCCCATCGAGCTCCCCGAGCACCTCACGATCGGCGTGACAGTCAATTCCCCGGGCTGGGACGCGTTCGGTGAGGTCGAATGCGTCGTGAACAGGGTGCAGCAGACCCTGTCAGGCTGGCTAACCGGCCTGGGTTTCGAGAATCCCTCCACCGCGTTCACCGCGTACGTCAAGCGGTTCGTCCTCGACTCTCTCCACACCGAGCGTAAGACGGAGTAGTGCTCCTCCGGAACCAAACGGTTCCCGTTCCGTCCAATAGCCAGCAGCCTGCAGGCGCTACGACGGGAGGGGTCACGAAATGTCCACACAAAGAGACCCAATCATGCTGGCCGTACTCGCGGTCGCCGTAATCTCGCTGGTTTTCGGGGTCATGTCCATGAACAGGACCCCCAGCGTCACCGTAAACTCGGCTTCACCCGCGAAGACGATCAGGGTCAGGGGCACGAGCACGCTGGACGTGAAGCCGGACACGGCCACGATAACGCTGGGGATGAGGGTGCAGCGGGGTACCGCCAAGGAGGCGCAGGCAGCCGGCGCCGCGATCATCAACGACGTGGTGGCCGCCCTGAAGAAACTCGGCATCCCCGAGTCCGACATCAGGTCCTCGAGGGTGAGCTTGAACACTGTGTACGACTATCGCGGGACGCCGAAGATAGTAGGTTACGCATCCGAATCGCTCCTGACGATAACGACGCAGAAGCTCGACCAGGTGGGTGAAATCGTCGATGAGGCGGTCAAGGCGGGCGCGAACGAGGTGCAGAGCGTTGCGTTCTCACTGAAGGATACGGAGAAGGCCAAGCAGCAGGCGATAGACCTCGCGGTGGAGGACGCGCATAAGAAAGCCGAGCAGATCGCCGCCAGGACGAACCAGGAGATCACCGGAGTACAGAGTGTCAGCGTGGACGAGCAAGCGGGAGAACCGCCCATAGTCTACAGGGCGGCCAAGGCGCTGGAGTCGGCGCAGCCCGCGCCCATGCCGGTGTTGCCGGGCACGCTGAAGTTCTCGGTCGCCGTGGAGGCGTCCTACCTCATCAAGTAGCGCCGTTCGCCGCGCCTGACGCTGTCGCGCGGTCAACGATCCAGCGTGGGGCGCCGGCCGGTTTCATACCTGGTTACCAGCCCAGGTCCGGCGCCCCGAAAACCGGCTCCCCGCCGATCACGGTCGCCACGACGGTTGCTTGCCCGATCGACTCAGGGGCCGTCCGGGTGATGTCGTCCGACAGCACGGCGAAGTCGGCAAGCATCCCGGGCCGGATGACGCCCTTGATGCGTTCTTCCATCGAAGCGTGGGCGCCCTCAGAGGTCATGCATCTCAAGGCCTGTAGGGCGCCTATTCTCTCGCCGCCCCCGAGCACGTTACCTGAAGGCGTGGACCGGTTCACGGCGTCGTGGATCGCCCTGACCGGTGTGGACCTCGACGCCGGCAGGTCGGTCCCAAACGCAACGCGGATCCCCGCGCGGAGGAGGGATGCAACGGGAAAAAGCCGCTCGGCCCTGGCGCGCCCGAGGAGGGATTCGTAATCGTCGCCGCTTCCCGCCACGAAAGACGGCTCACCGACCGCCATGATTCCCATCCGCGCCATCATCTCGACGGCGATGCGTGAGGGCAAGCCGCAGTGTTCGATCCGGTGCCGCTTTGCGCGGCTCCGCCCCCCGGTCGCCTCCGAGGCAATGGCCGTCACCGCAGCGTCGACTGCGAGATCGCCGATGGCGTGTACAGCAACCCTCCAGCCGTTTCGCACGGCCTCGCGGAGCGATTCGATCTCTCCCAGCCTCACCGGAGCCCACCTGCCATCCCCCGAGAAAGCCGCGGTGCCCGTCAGGATGGAGCCGTCCGCGAAGAACTTGACAGTGCCGCCCGAGAGCGCGCGGTCGTCGCCGGGCAGAGCGGCCCACTCCGGGGATGGGCGCCCACCGGCCCCAGTGGTGCCGTCGGCCATGAGGTGTACCCTGATCTGGAGCAGGCCCCGGCGGGACGCCTCGATGTAGGCCTCGACCTCGTCGGGAGCCAGCCTCCCCGCGCGCGCCTCGTGGCAGCTCGTCACCCCGCGCTTCACCAGCTCAGCGTTGGCCAGCGCTATCGCCCGCACGAGCTGATCCCTCGCGTGGGGCAGCCTGAGACGCCTTACGAGCATCTGCGCGGATTCGTGGAGGACGCCGTCGGGTTCTCCCGCAGCGTCACGGCCAATCACGCCGCCCTCCGGATCGGGGGTTTCCCTGTCGATCGCCGCGAGGCGCAGTGCGGCGCTGTTGACCACGCACAGGTGGCCCGAGGAGTGCCTCAGGTAGACGGGGTTCCGCGGCGTAGCGAAGTCGAGTTCGGTGCGACTGGGATGCCGGCTCTCCGCGAGCGCCAGGTGGTTGTAGCCGTGGGCCACCACCCATTCGCCCGCAGCCGATAGCGAGGCGCGGCGACCGATGAGGGAGAGTATCTCCCGCACCGACGCCGCGCCCGAAAGGTCGACGTCCTGCAGCCCGAGACCATACGAAGCGAAGTGCAAGTGCGAGTCGATGAATCCCGGGACGACGGTGAGCCCGCGCAAGTCGCACACGCTTGCGCCCGGCCCCGCAGCCTCAAGCGCCCCGGCTGTCGGGCCCACGGCCACGAACCGCCCGCCCCGCACGGCCACCGCCCCGGCGCTGGGGCGCGAGTCGTCCAGGGTCACGAACCGGCCGTTCATGTATACAATACGGGATTCACGCTTCAGAATGCCCACCTCCGGCCAAGGCCGGGTTACGAAAAGCATGCCGATCACATTAAATCAATTTGCTTGACTTGGGGCAATGCCGGGCGTAGTCTAGTAAGTGGCGCTGAGAATCGGCGAGCTAACCGGCCGCAAGACGAGCCAGGCGATGGTAGTCACTCGTAGAGCCCCCACGGTAGCCGCCAGAATTCACTGGGGCCAAAAACGGAGGTTGAACGGAGTGTAGACCGCCCCGGGGGGTATCGGGAATGAAGAACAGGTTCGCAACGCTCAAGCACAATCTGTTGGTTTTCCTCGCAGTCGCCGGACCGGGAATCATAACAGGGAACGTCGACAACGATGCCGGCGGCATAGCTACCTATTCCGCAGCGGGAGCGCGCTTTGGCTACCGCATGTTGTGGATACTCTTCATAATCACGTTCAGCCTGGCCATTGTACAGGAAATGTGTGCGCGCATGGGGACCGTCACAGGTAAAGGCCTGGGCGACCTCATAAGAGAGACCTTTGGCATACGTATTACCGTGCTGGCTATGCTCGCGCTCATTGCCGCCAACCTGGCCAATACGGCCGGCGAGTTTGCCGGTATAGCGGCGGGTTTCGAAATATTCGGGGTCTCGCGATACATCTCGGTGCCGCTGTGTGCATTGGGCGTATGGTGGCTGGTGGTCCGGGGATCTTATAAGGTTGTCGAAAGGTTCTACATGGCCTTCTGTATCCTGTTTGGCACCTACGTCATCTCGGGCGTTCTCGCGCGCCCCAACTGGGGCGGGGTTCTCACCGACATGGTGAGGCCCACTTTCTCGTGGGACCCCGCCTTCGTCACGATGTCAATTACCATTATCGGAACGACCATAGCGCCGTGGATGCAATTCTACCAGCAGTCGGCCATCAGGGACAAGGGCCTGACGGTGAAGGACCTGCCGATGGAGAGGATCGACACGTATATCGGGAGTTTCTTGACCAACTTCGTGGCGTTCTTCATTGTGGTCGCGTGCGGGGCAGTTCTCTTCCCCAAGGGTATAACCATCGATACCGCAGACCAGGCGGCTGTTGCGCTGGCACCCCTGGCGGGGAAGTACTGCGGCCTCCTGTTCGCCGCGGGGCTCATCAATGCGTCGATAATGGCGGCCTCCATACTCCCGCTGACCACTGCGTATGCCGTTGCCGAAGCACTCGGCTTCGAGGGGAGCCTCGAAGTCAAGTCGGGTGAGTCGAGCGCGTTTTACTGGCTCTACACCGCCATGGTCGCCATAGGGGCCGCCATGGTCCTGATGCCCAATGTCGATTTCATGAAGATAATGCTGTTTTCACAGACAGTGAACGGCGTCCTCCTGCCGTTGATACTCTACTTCATGCTGAGAATAATCAACAACTGTAAGATCATGGGTAACCACACGAACAACCAGCTCGAGAACATAATAACCTGGAGCCAGGCTGCAGTGCTGGTGGCTCTGACCGCAGTTATGCTCGTGCAGACGTTCGTTCACTAGACGGCCCATGACTGAAATGCAAGGAGCGCACGCAGGAACACCTGCGGTACGCTCCTTGCATGCAATCGTATATCCATGCCGCCACACCGGTCGCCGGGGGGCCGCACTTACACCGCCGGTATTCAGCCCCGCCGGCGGGGCTTGGCCTCGAGCGCCACATCCATGACATCGTCCACCGTTATCGCGCCCTTGAGCGCGCCGTCGCGATCGGTGACAGGTAGCGCCAGGTAGTCGTATTTCGCCATCAGTTCAACAACCTCGTCGGCGTCCATATCGACGGTCGCACACACTGCCGGGCATTCGGCGACCGTTCCGACGTTCGCCTCGGGGGGCGCTACGACGAGATCGCGCAGCGACAGCACGCCCGTCAGCCGGTCTGACTCGTCAACCACGTACAGGTAATAAGCGGTGTCCGCGCCGGGCTGGATTTGCCTTAAGTATTCGATCGTCTGCTGCGCGGTGAAGCCCACAGGTATCTTCACGAGGTCGGTGGTCATGAGACCGCCGGCGGTGTCCTCGTCGTAGTGCATCAACGACTTAACCTCCGCAGCCTCGTCGTCCTCCATGGCCTCAAGCAGTGATTGCGCCTTGTGCGGCGGCAGATCACCTAGAATGTCCGCCGCGTCATCCGGCGGCATCTCCTCGAGGAGGTCGGACGCCCTCTCGTGGCCGAGTGTGTCGAGTATCGACTCCTGGATCTTCGGCTCCTCGACCTCGGCCAGGGTCTGCGCCGCCACCTCATCGTCGAGGGCGTTGAACAGCGACCGTCTCTCGTTAGCGTCGAGGTCGTCCACGATCTCGGCCAGGTCGGCCGGGTGGAGATGCCTGACCTTCTTCCACGGGACCGTCAGCGTGATGGGGCTGAGCGCGCCGGCCAGCGGTTCGACGCAGTTCCACGGAACCAGCCTCTCGGGGGCAACCCACCCCGCCGCCCGCCCGACGAGGTTCGCGGCGCGCAGCAGGCCCAGGCGCCTCAGCGCCCCACGCCACCCCGTGTCGACTCCGGCGACCCTGAGGCAGTTCTCATGCCGCGCCAGCGCGACGTCGTTCACGCGCACAACCCGGATACCCTTTATGTCGATGATCTGCTTGTCGAGGATGTTGTCCCTCAACAGGATGTCGTCCTCGTCTGGGACGTAGGCCGGTAGCGCCTCGCGGTCAACCGATAGGATGATCGCCTCGTCGCACGCCGTGACGTGCTGCCACTGGACGGCGAACGCCTCGCCCTTCTTTCCCGACGACACAACTGCTTTTACGACCGTGCCGGACGGGTTGTGCGCCTTGATCACCATGTCGGAGATACTCCCGACAAATGCTCCCTTACGGTCAACTACCTTGGTGCCGAGGAAGCTCGACAGGTAGAACACAGCTACCACCCCCGTCATCACGGATTCGGCCAAATTTCACTGCAATCAAGCGAGAACGCCCACCTGGGACCATCAGCGGGCTTCAAGGTCGTTATGCTTGCCCTATGTCCTCAAGGGGCCTTCGTTTTCACCCTAGCATCGTCATCTCACCTTGTCAAGCAGATTCTGAGCGTCTGGCGAAGATTTCTCCGATGTTACCGAAAAAAGAGATCCGCCGCGGATGGTCGAAGTATTATGTCGATCAGCCTGCGGGGTTGCACTGGATGTTCCTGGCAGGTATGACCAGTTAACCTGGCCTAAGGGCGGAGAGTCGTGGCGGCAATCGGTCCCCAGGTAACCCGGAGAAGGCGCGCACCGTGGTTTGTTGCGCCGCTCGCGGTCGTGGTCCTGTGCACGATCGCGTACATGGCGGTGCTGCCCTACATCCCATCAGATGAACCGGCCGTACAGCCATCACCGGACAGGCCCGCGCTCGTCGCCGGCGGCATACGTCACGCCGCTCCGGCCGTCGTGGCGGACGGCCGCCTGCTGCTCCCCGTCGAAGCGCTGCACGACCTGGTCGACCCGCATATCGTGTGGGACGAGACGGCCCGCGCCGTCATCGTGACGACCAGGGACCGTGTAGTCAAAATGCGCACCGGCGACCTCACCGCCTACGTCAACGGCCGGCCGGTTTCCCTGTCGATCGCGCCCGTGATGATGGATGATCGGCCCTACGCGCCGGCGGAGCCGTTCTCCCGCCTTCTCGGGTTGTCCGTCCACCACGACCCCGAATCGCACGTCGTGGTGATCGACCCGCCCGGCTCGCAGTCCGCGACGGGCGAAACGACGGTCGACACCGCCATAAGAACGTCTCCCTCGGTCAAGGCGCCGGTGATAAGCGAACTCAAGCAGGGGTCCGAGGTGTACCTGTTTGGCGAGATGCACGGCTGGTACCTCGCCAGGCAAAAGAGCGGCCTCCCGGGATACGTCGCCAAGGCGGCGGTGGTCCTCAAAGGGGTCACTCACGCACCCCAGCCACCGGCCCCCGACTACTACAGGCCGTGGAAGAGGACAGGCGAACGGATAAACCTCACCTGGGAGCACGTGCTCAACAAGAACCCCGCGCCATCGTCGATCGGCCCACTCCCGGGCGTGAACGTGGTGGCCCCTACCTGGCTCAAGGTGGCCGACGGCTCGGGGAGCGTCACGTGCCGCGCTGACCCCGCATACGTGAAGTGGGCTCACTCGCGGGGCTGCGAGGTCTGGGCGCTGGTGGACAACGGGTTCGACCCCAACCGGACCCGCGCGTTCCTGTCGGATCCGGCCGCGAGGGAGAACATCGTACGCTCGCTGCTCCTGTACGCGGAGATGTACGACTTCGACGGGATAAACGTGGATTTCGAGAACGTATTCAAGGAAGACGCGGGGCTGCTCGTGCAGTTCATCAGGGAGCTCGTCCCGCTCGCGCACGAACAGGGGCTCGCGGTCTCCATCGACGTCACGGTGAAGTCGTCCAGCGGCAACTGGTCGCTATGCTACGACCGGAAGGCGCTCGGGAGCGCGGCCGACTACCTGATGCTCATGGCCTACGACGAGTACCCCGCGGGGTCGCAGACTCCGGGGCCGACGGCGTCACTGCCGTGGGTGGAGAAGGGCATCCGCTCGCTGCTCGAGGACGTCCCCCCGTCCAAGGTCGTGCTCGGCGTGCCGTTCTACACGCGCCTGTGGAAGCAGCCCGGCCCGGCGGCGGCGCCCGGCCGGCTGGCGCCTGACGCCACGCCCGCCGCGCCTGGGGCCTCGAACGGCGAGGCCGCGCGGGTGACACAGCGCGCCGTGTCGATGGACGAGGCTGCCGCGATCATTCGCGACAGGCAACTCCAGCCGTCGTGGGATGCGGAGGCGCAACAGTTCGTCGTGCGGTACGAGGAGAACGGCCACAGGTACGTCATGTGGATCGAGGACGAGCAGTCGATACGCAGGCGGGTCGCGCTGGTGAAGAAGTTCGGACTGAAAGGGGTCGCCTCGTGGCGCCGGGGATTCGAGAACGCCGCTACCTGGGACGCGCTGGCCGAGCTCAGGCTGTTCTGAGCACGACTGCCGCCCAGCTCGGGACCCCCGTGCTATCCGGCCGTCATCCCGCCGCACGCAGGGCATGACGGGTTCCTCTGCACCGATACTTCCCTGAATGACCCGCCCAACAGGTCGATCAGCAGCAGCCGGCCGGTAAGCAGGTCCCCTATCCCCAGGATGATCTTGATGGCCTCTACGGCCTGCACGGAGCCGATCACGCCCGGCGCCGGCCCGATCACGCCGGCCTGTGCGGGAGTCATCATGCCCTCGCGGGGAGTCTCGGGGAATATGCAGCGGTAGCAGGGGCTGACACCCGGGACGACAGTGGTCGCGAGGCCGTTGAACCTCATCACGCCCCCCTCGACGAACGGTTTCCGTTCGGCGACGCACGCGTCGTTCAGGGCGTACCTCGCCTCCATGTTGTCGAGGCAGCTCAACACCACGTCGTACTGCCGGACGAGGTCCGGCGCGTTGCCGCGGGTCAGGGGTCCCTCGTAAGTCCTGACCGTCACGCCAGGGTTAAGCTCCCTCACCCGTGCGGCGGCCGATTCGACCTTCCGCACGCCGAGGGTCGAGGTGGAGTGGATGATCTGTCGCTGCAGGTTGGACTCTGACACTACGTCGCCATCCACGAGTCCGAGGAAACCAACGCCTGCCGCGGCAAGGTAGTATGCAGCCGGGGACCCAAGCCCCCCAACGCCGACGACAAGGACGCGGGAGCGCAGGATCCTCTCCTGCCCCTCCTCTCCTACCGGCGGGATGACAATCTGCCTCTGATACCTCTCCCTCTGAGTGGCATTCAACACGACCGCAATACCGCCTCCGCCTGCATGTCCTTGGCGTTCATCTCGTATATCAGGCGCAGTCCTTCGAGCGTGAGCCACGGGTCGACCTCGGTGATCGTCTTCGTCTCCGGCGCCACTAGCGACGCGAGACCCCCGGTAGCCACGACACGCGCGAACCCGCCGAGTTCCCTCCTGGTCCGGTCTACCAGCTCGTCCACCAGCCCGGCATAACCGAACAGTATCCCTGACTGCATGCTTGCAACAGTGTTCTTGCCGATCGCGGACGGCGGCTTGATCATCTCGATCTTGGGGAGCCTTGCGGCGCGCGTGTAGAGCGCTTCGGCGGAGATCCCGATCCCGGGAGAGATCGCGCCGCCCAGGTACTCGCCCTTGCGGGATATGGCGTCGAAAGTCGTGGCGGTACCGAAATCCACTACGATCACGGGGCCACCGTATTTAGTGAAGGCCGCGACCGCGTTGACGATCCGGTCGGCGCCCACCTCGAGCGGGTTATCGTACCTGATCGTGATACCCGTCTTTATCCCCGGACCCACGACAAGCGGTTCGGCCCCGAAGAACCTCCTGGACATCTCCTCGACGTGGCCCGTGAGCGGCGGGACGACCGAGGATATGACGACGGCATCCACGGACTTGGGGTCAAGCCCGTCGTACGTGAACAGCTGGCAGAACAGGATACCGTACTCGTCGGACGTCCTGTGCCTCTGCGTCGACACGCGCCAGTGCGCCACGAGATCCTTGCCCCTGTATACTCCGAGCACGACGTTCGTATTGCCTACGTCAACTACCAGCACCATGAGCGAACCGCCACCTCTCAGCCGGATCTCCAGCGCGCCTCCCAGCGCTTGGCCCGGGGGTCCAACCTAATGCAATTCCAGTAAAGTAGATAATACAATGCCCGTCACCACTCCCGCAACAATCCCCCACGTTCCCGTATGCCCGACGCGGAACTCCTGCGCATCGGGGATGAGTTCGTCGCAAGTTATGAACAGCATCGCGCCGGCCGCGAAGCCGAGGGCAAGCGCCAGCACGATCGGCGAAACCCCTCCAAGCGCCAGGCCTATCAGCGCGCCTACCCCCTCCGGCAGGCCCGCCGCTGCCGCCCAGCCCACCACCTTCCAGGTGCACCCGTCGACTCTACACATTGGGGCCGACATCGCCATACCCTCAGGCGCGTTATGAAGCATCATCATGATGGCCAGGCCGATGCCGAATCTCTCGGAAGCAAGGTAGCCGGCCCCGATCGCGAGGCCCTCCGGCAGGTTGTGTATCGCGATCCCGATGCCGATCAGGAGGCTGGCCCTGACAAACCGGGAGCTTTCGGTGTCGTCAGACATG
Source organism: Bacillota bacterium (assembly GCA_013178305.1). Taxonomy (NCBI): domain Bacteria; kingdom Bacillati; phylum Bacillota; species Bacillota bacterium. The sequence continues at coordinate 49,614 of JABLXB010000004.1, forward strand.
AAGTGGACGTGCGGCGTCAGGAGGTCGATCAGCCCGATGAGCAGCGCGCCCCCGACCAGGCCCGCAATCCCCCAGCCCACGCTGGCGAGACGGAAGGCCTGGGGCATGAGGTCAAAGGCGACCATGGACAGCATGATGCCGCCGGAGAACCCGAGGATGATGCTGAATACCCTGTCGGACGGTCTTCCGAAGAATCTGAGCGCGAGCCCGCCCGCGCCGGTACCCACGAGGCCTGAGAGCAGGCCTATGATAGCTCCCATGACTACCCGCGACAAATCGTTAGCCCTTTCGCTGTTCCTGCTTCAGATCCTGACTTTCGTGCATGTCATTCTCATGTCATTCTTTAGAATGCCCAGTTGCGCTTTGGTGCGTTAGGCCCTGGTACATTACGGCCACGGTCGCACTGCGGCGGTTCGTCACCATGGTGTGAGGACCTATGTATGGCGCCACGTGATCGTGAGGTCCTACGGCAAGGATAATTCCGCTGCGTCAGGCGGTTTCCCTGCCGGACCCGCCGAGGTATGCCTCCTTAATGCGGACATCGCCCAGGAGGGCGTCGGCCGTCCCCGAAAACGCGATGGTACCCGTTTCGAGCACGTAGCAGTAATCTGCTATCCGGAGCGCCATGTGCGCGTTTTGCTCGACCAGGAGAACGGTGATACCGCTCTGGTTGATTTCCCTTATGATCCGGAATATCTCCTGGACGAGGATGGGGGAAAGACCCATCGACGGCTCGTCGAGGAGCATCAGCCTGCCCCGCGTCATCAGGGCGCGCCCGACGGCCAGCATTTGCTGTTCACCGCCGGACAGAGTGCCCCCAAACTGATTCTGTCGCTCCCTGAGGCGGGGGAATGTAGCGAACACCCGCTCCAGGTCCTGTTTGACGGCCGCGCGGTCTTTCCTTGCGTACGTCGCCAGTTTGAGGTTTTCAAGGACGGTCAGGTTCCCGAATATCCCGCGACCCTCTGGAACGTGTGCTATGCCCATCTCGACGATCTCGTGCGCCGGTCGCTTCAATAGATCCTGACCGTCCAACATGATGCCGCCCGATTTGGCCCGGAGCAGCCCGGATATTGTCCTCAGCGCGGTGGACTTCCCGGCCCCGTTCGCTCCTATCAGCGTTACTATCTGCCCGGGATAGACGTCGAACGAGATCCCACGCAGCGCGCGGATGCTGCCGTACGACACCGATAGTTCCCTTACGGAAAGAAGCGGCGCGGAAGGTGTGCTCACACGACCATCTCCTTTCCGAGATACGCTTCGAGCACGCGCGGGTTGCTCTGGATCTCCGATGGCCGCCCCTCGGCGATCGTTTCCCCGAAGTCAAGCACCTTGATCCTCTCGCAGATCCCCATGACCACCTTCATCTGATGCTCGATGAGCAATATAGTGAGGTTAAACTGGCTCCGCACCCACTGGATAAGATCCATCAGCTTCGAAATCTCCCCGGGATTCATGCCGGCGGCTGGTTCGTCGAGAAGCAGGAGAGAGGGGTTGCATGCAAGCGCCCGCGCTATCTCCAGGCGGCGCTGCTCTCCATAGGGCAGGCTCCTGGCGGGCATCCCCGCGTATTTCTTCAGGTTGAATATGCCCAGCAGGTCAAGCGCTCTCGAGCGCACCTCGCGTTCTTCGCTCTTGAACGCGCCTGTTCTGAGCAAGCCCTGCCACGGGTCATACTTTATCTGCGAAAACTGGGCGATTCGTACGTTATCCAGTACGCTCAAGTCCTTGAATAGCCGGATGGTCTGGAACGTTCTCGCTATGCCAGCTGAGGCTATGACGTTGGGCGCCATACCTGTGATGTCCCTGTCCTTGAAGGTTATCGATCCTTCTGTTGGGTGATACACGCCGGTTATAAGGTTAAACACGGTGGTCTTGCCGGCTCCGTTCGGCCCGATTATCCCGACCAGCTCGCCAGGCTCGACACGTAATTCGAACTCGCGGACCGCCCGCAGGCCGCCGAAAAAATGGGTGACTCCCCACATTTCAAGCAGCGACATCGGCCTTCACCTCCACCGTGCTCATGTCCTCGTCCCCGGGCAAAAACCACCTGTGTTCACGAAGACCCATTATGCCTGTCGGCCTGAATAGCATGAGCGCCACCAGCATTAACGGGCCGACCACCCACCGCCACACCATCAGCGGCCTCAGGAGTTCGAGAAGAACCGTGAATATCGCGGCGCCGAGTATGGACCCCCAGATCGAGCCGACGCCGCCGAGGTAAACCATAACCAGCACCTCGGTAGATTTCAGTATCGTAAACGACCTGGGGTTGATGAACTGGAGCAGGTGTGCAAATAGCGCCCCCGCCACTCCGGCGAAGAATGAAGACAGCACAAAGGCGAGCACCTTGCACTTGCGGGTGTCCACCGAGACCAGCGCCGACGCCACCTCGTCCTCCCTGATCGAAAGCACCCCGCGCCCGTAATTCGTGTAGACGAAGTTCCTGACCCCGAACACCGCTATCAAGGTCCACACGTACACCCAGGCCGGGTTAGTCAGTTTGGCCATACCCATAAAGCCTCGCGGTCCCCCAATTACCTCCATGTTTTCGAGGGCGCTCCTGATGATCATGTTGAATGCCAGCGTGACAATCGCCAGGTAGTCGCCCCTCGTTTTGAAAGAAGGGACAGCGATGACCACTCCCGCCAGCGCTGCCGCGGCGCCCCCTGCAAGTACCACCAGCGGGAACAACGTGGCGCCCCAGGCTGCAGGAATAACTTTTACTGTAAGGATGGAGGATGCATATGCCCCGATTGCCATGAACGCCGCGTGACCCACGGAGAACTCCCCCATGTATCCGTTGACGAGATTCAGGCCGACGGTCAGGATGATGTTGATTCCTATGTACATGAGCACCAGTTCCAGGTATGGGTTGACCAGTCCGGTGTGGGGGAGGACCGCCAGGGCGGGGATGAGGCCCAGGATGACCCAGATGTGTTTGTCCCGTTTCCTCATTTAGGCACCTCACATTTCGTACCTTGCATTCGCTCAAGGCGGTTGGCCTACACCTTCTGCACGCTGGGCCTGCCCAGTATGCCGGTGGGCTTGGACACGAGGAACAGCAAGAGAATCGAGAAGGCTACAAAGTCCCTGTACGTTGAAGACGGGAGAACGAGCGGGGTGAATATCTCCACAAAGCCGAGAATATACGCCCCTATCATCGCGCCCCGCACGTTTCCGATGCCGCCCACGACGGCAGCGATAAACGCCCACCACCCGATCCTGATCCCCATGTACGGGTCGATGACCGGGTAGGCGATCCCGTAAAGAATTCCACCGGCGGCCGCGACCGACGACCCGATGGCGAATGTGAGTGAAATGATCCGGTCCAGCGGCACTCCCATGAGGGGAACCACGTTCTTGTCGAAGGATATGGCGCGCATCGCCATGCCTGTCATCGTCTTCATGACGATTGTGTCAAGGATTAACATGACGACCACGGAAACCACAACAATCAGGATCTGGATGGTTGATACCGTCACTCCGGCGAGGTCGATGTTGACGACAGGAATGAGAGCCGGCATCTTTCTTGGCTCCGCGCCCATGGTTGCGAGGGTGAAGTTCTCCAGGAACAGGCCGGCGCCCAGTGCAGTTATGACCAATGACACCCTCGGCGCGTTCCGGAGCGGCCTGTACGCCACCCGCTCTATGATGACGGCGAGCGTCGCGGTTCCTATCATCGAAACGAGCATGGTCAGGATGAACGCCAGCCATAACGGCGCGTGCCTGAAGGAAAGAAAAAAGCCCGCCGCAAACACGCCGAGGTAGGCGCTGACCATGAAGATATCGCCGTGCGCGAAATTGATCAGCCGGAGTATGCCGTAGACCATCGTGTATCCCAGCGCTATCAAGGCGTACACGCTACCCAGCTGGAGCGCGTTCAGTGCTTGTTGCACAAGGTGCACCAATGCGTGACCCTCCCCCAGGCAAATCGGGGCGGTGAGGCCGTCCCGTGACGGCCCCTTTCCGCCCCTCTTTGCACCCGGTTATGGTTTGGCCGTCTCGAAGTACTTGAAGTTGCCGTCCTTGATCTGGAGGATGACCGCGCTCTTGACAGGGTCTCCGGTCCCCTTGAACTGGAGGACTCCCGTAACCCCCTCAAACTTCGCGATCCCTGCCAGGGCGTCGCGTACGGCCTGCCTGTCGGGCTTCCCCGCTGCCTTGATCGCCTGGAACAGCAGGCTAAAAGAGTCGTAGGTCAACGCCGCGACATCGTCGGGGGTGCTCCCGTACTTTTCCTTGTAAGTCTTGATGAAATTCTGCGCCACCGGAGTCGCAATGTCGGGGGCGTAGTGGGTGCTGAAGAAGTGGCCCTCCATATCGGCGCCACCGAGCTTTATGAGCTCAGGGCTACCCCAGCTGTCGCCGCCCAGGAACTTGCCCTTGTAGCCGAGCTTGTATGCCTGCTGGACCTGGAGCGGGACTTCGCTGTAGTAGTTGGGGAGGAACAGGACATCCGGACTGGCATTCTTTATTCTGGTGAGCTGCGAACTGAAGTCCTTGTCACCGGTGGTATAGGTTTCGAACGACACGATCTTTCCGCCGGATCCCTCGAACGTCTTCTTGAACACCTCGGCGATGCCCTTGTTGTATTCGCTGCCTACGTCGTAGAGCACCGCGGCCGTCTTGGCCTGCAGGTTGTTCAACGCGAACTTGGCGCACACCACTCCCTGGAAGTCGTCGATGAAGCACGCGCGGAATATGTACTTCTTGCCATCGGTGGTCTTGGGGTTCGTGGACCACGGGCTGATCATAGGAACCTTGGATGCTTCGGCGATGGACGCGGCGGGAATGGCGTTGCGGCTGGCGTTCGGCCCGATCATGGCGAGAACCTGGCCCTGGTTAATCAGCTTTTGAGTGACCGCCGCGGCAGACTCAGCCTTATCCTCGTTATCCTCGATCAGTAAGGTGATCGTGTACTTCCTGCCGCCTACCTCCAGGCCACCGGCCTTATTAACCTCATCCACCGCCATGACAGCCGCGTTTTTACACGATTGACCGACTACAGGGATGCTGCCGGTAAGTTCGGCGTTGCATCCGATCTTTATCTCTCCGGGTTTACTGGTGCAGCCTGCCACCGACGCGGCAATACACGCGATCACTACTAGCGCCAGTAATCTCTTCAAAACCGATTACCCCCCTCGCGATGATCTAAATCAAGATAGCCTGAATCAAGATGCTTTGAATCAAGCGCCGTCTCCTGGAGTTTCAGGCGTGCGTTCCTGCAATAATCACCTCCTTCGAAAATCTCCCTATAAAAATCTGAGCGCGAGCCCGCCTGCTGGTACCCACGAGGCCGGAGAGCAGGCCTACGATAGCTCCCATGACTGCCCGCGACAAAATGTTAGCCCTTTCGCTGTTCCTGCTTCAGATCCTGACTATTGTGCGTTCCATTCTGTAGGATGCCCATGTCCTCCTGCACGGAGGCTTCGACCAAGCCGGTAGGCTCGTCCAACACCAGGAGTTCGGCCCCTCTCCTCAGGGCCGTCAGGATCTCCACTTTCTGGCGCATGCCGGCCGGTGTGTCCTCATAGACCACGTTCTCGGCGACGGTCAGGGAGGGCGCCAACATGAAGTGCTGGTGGACCATGCCGATGCCGTCGTCCGGCTGGCCTTGAGAAAGGTCTGGGCCAGGGGACGGTCCGAGCGCTCGAGTACCTCCATGCCCTCGGCCCCAAACAGCGCCTTTAGCGTTGTCTCCCATGGAACCATAGTGATGGGGATCCCCGACTGGAAAACGACAGCCGCCGCCTCCGGGTCTGCGTGGATGTTGAACCCGGCCACTACCGTGATGTTGCCCCGAGCGTCGCATAAAAACGGTCCCACAAGGACGTGGCAATTTATGGCAATCTTTCCACACGGTCCGCATTTCGCCCCAAAATGAAAGAATCCTGTTAAGTTGTCTGATTTCTACGAGCAGCTGCCCTGCAAGCGTTCAGGTAAGCACTGGAGACACATGCTGGCAACAAGCCATCAAGGAGGGCTAGAGATGGATCGGAGGCGACGCGGTGGTCGCCTCCATTTCGTGCAGTCCTGCTGGAAGGGGCCCAACAGGGCCCAGCCCAGGCCGGGCCCTGCGGACAACACCTGCTAGAACAGCCCTACGATCTTCCCTTCGTCGTCGAAGTCGATGTGCGCTCCGGCGGGGTCCGACGGGAGGCCGGGCATAGTCCTCATCTCGCCGAGGAGCGGGTAGAGGAAGCCGGCGCCGACCGACGCGCGGACCTCGCGCACGGTGACCTTGAAGTTTCTCGGCCGGCCCTTCAGGCTTGCATCCGCCGATAGCGAGAGGTGGGTCTTGGCCATGCATATCGGGATCTTGTCGAACCCGTTCGCGGTGTACATCTTGATCTGCTTCTCCGCCGCCGGCAGGTAATCGACTCCCGACGCGCCGTAGACCTTCGTCGCTATGGTCTCGATCTTCTCCTTGATCGACGCCTCGAGCGGGTAGAGGAACTTGAACTGGTTGGGCTGCTCCGATGCCTTGATGATGGCCTTCGCCAGGTCGATTCCGCCTTCACCGCCCTTCGCCCAGACCTCGCTGAGCACGGAGTCGGAGGCTCCCGCCTGCACGGCGAGCTCGCGGATCATCTGGATTTCCTTGTCGTGGTCGGTATCGAACCTGTTGACGCAGACGACTACCGGAACGCCGTGCATCCTGACGTTCTCGATCTGCTTCGCCAGGTTCTCGCAGCCCTTCGCGAGAGCGTCGTAGTTCTCCTTCGCGACGAGCTCCTTGTCCATCGGTTTGCCCGGGACGACCCTGAACGCGCCGCCGTGCATCTTCAGCGCGCGGACCGTCGCGACCATGACCGCGGCGTCGGGCTTGAGGCCACTGTAGCGGCACTTTATGTTGAAGAATTTCTCACAGCCGATGTCGGCGCCGAACCCGGCCTCGGTCACAACGTAGTCACCGAGCTTGACCGCGATCTTGTCCGCCAGGATCGAGTTGTTGCCGTGCGCGATATTGGCGAACGGCCCCGCGTGCACGAAAACCGGGGTATTCTCGAGGGTCTGGATCAGGTTCGGCTTGATCGCGTCTTTGAGGAGGACCGCCATCGAGCCGGCGCAGCGCAGGTCTTCCGCCGTGACGGGATTGCCGTCCTTGCTGTAGCCGACGACGATCTTGCCGAGTCTCTGGCGGAGGTCCTTGATGTTATTGGTGAGTGCGAGGATCGCCATGACCTCGGAAGCAACGGCGATGTCAAATCCCGTCTCGCGAGGGTGACCGTTCTCGGACCCGCCCAGGCCGACGATGACCTTCCGGAGGGCGCGGTCGGAGATGTCGACGACGCGCGGCCACGTTATCGTGAACGGGTCGATGTTGAACGGGTTGCCGTGTAGGATGCTGGCGTCGATGAACGCCGCCAGCAGGTTGTGGGCGAGTGCGACCGCGTGGGTGTCGCCGGTGAAGTGGAGGTTGAACTCCTCCATCGGGATGCACTGAGAGTAGCCGCCACCGGCGGCGCCCCCTTTTATCCCGAACACGGGGCCCAGCGACGGCTGCCTTATGCAGTTGATCGTCTTCTTGCCGAGGCGGTTTAGCGCCTGGCCAAGGCCTATCGTGGTGGTGGTCTTGCCTTCACCGAGTGGTGTGGGGGTTATGGCCGTGACTACCACGTACTTCGCGTTCGGCTTGCCGGCGAACTTGTCGATGACATCGAGTGATACCTTCGCCTTGTACTTGCCGTAGTACTCGATGTCGTCCTCCGTGAGCCCGATGCCTTTTGCGATTTCCCCGATAGGCTTCATCTTTGCTTCCTGGGCGATTTCGATGTCGCTTTTCATCGGCGCACCTTCCTTGTCCGCAGATTCGTCGGATCGGGCCGCAAACCCGTCTACTGACGAGAAACCCCCCCGCTCTCATACGCTCCAGTCAATGCAAGAATCGTTCCGCCGCCGGCGCCACCGGCCGCTTTCCCGGGGGGCCCCGCCTGGGCGGAGTGTTCAGTCGTACTTCACAGCGTTCTCCTTTCTACGTCCCGCGGCAAACTCCTGTCATGCTCGTCCATCCGCCGACCAGCACGGTACACCGTCCCTGGCCACCACGCGACCTGACTTAATCACGCACGTCGCGAGGTTCGCTGCGAAGCGGTACGGGATCTCCCGGTAATCACCGGCGTCGAACACCACTGCGTCAGCCGCCATACCCCGCTCTATTCTGCCCACGCGGTCGCCTATCCCGGTGGCGCAGGCGGCGTTAACTGTGGCCGCGGTGAAGCATTCCTCGGGAGTCATTCTCATCTGCGTGCAGGCAATCGTCATCGCCACAGGCATCACCTGGAGAGTACACGAACCGGGGTTGAAATCCGTCCCCAGCGCAACCGGCAGGCCCATGTCTATCATCCTCCTCGCCGGCGCATAAGCATGGCCGCCCAGGAAAAACGGCGTGCCGGGCAGGAGAACCGCGACGCATCCAGCGCCCCTCATCGCCTCGAGCCCCCTGTCGGAAGCCATCATCAAGTGTTCGGCCGAAATCGCGCCAACCTCCGCAGCCAGTTCAGCCCCTCCGGAAGGCGCCAGCTCGTCGGCGTGCACCTTCGCCCGCATCCCTCTTCGCCCGGCCTCTACGAGCACTCTCCTCGACTGCCCGGGGGTGAACACGCCCTTCTCGCAGAATACGTCCGCGAACCGCGCGACCCCCTGTTGCTGCACGGCCGGGAGCATCTCGTTCACGATCAGGTCCACGTACCCGTCCGCGTTACCCGCGAACTCGGGCGGCACCGCGTGCAGCCCCATGAACGTGCCCACGACTCCGGCGGGGTGAACCTGCGCGGCCTTCGAGACCACGCGCAGGCACTTGAGCTCGTTCCCGGTATCGAGACCGTAGCCGCTTTTCACCTCGACAGTTGTAGTGCCCCACTTGAGGCACTCATCCAGCCTTTCCAGCGCCCGTGACAGCAGGGTGGGCTCGTCCGAGGCACGGGTAGATTCGACCGTGCTGTTGATGCCGCCCCCCGCCTTGTGGATCTCGAGGTACGTCCTCCCCTCGATGCGCATTGCGAATTCCCCCGCCCGCCACCCGGCGAACACCAGGTGAGTGTGGGGGTCGACAAACCCGGGCGAAACCACGCCGCCCTTGGCGTCGATCACGGTGGCACCCGGAAGTGGTTCCACGCGCCGCTCGAACTCGCGCTGAGGGCCGGCGTCCACGATCACACCCTCGAGCGATGCGAAGTACCCGTCCTCAATGATGCCCAGATCGCGCATGGCGCGGCCCGCGCGGGGCCGCGACTGCCCTGAAACTGTCAGCAGCTGCCCGGCATTGAGCACCACCAGGTCCGCCCCGACCAACTCTAACTCCTCCCTCGCACCCCGACCGACCAGCGCCTCCGTGCCTCGAGCCGCCTTATCCAGGCCGAGTGCTCCCCCGATTCGAGAAGATATATGTTGCCCGCGTCATCTACCCTCGCGTATGTGCTGGACTTGTGCTTCCCGGAATACGGGGCGGGCACCACAGCGACCATACGGCCCCTGCCGTCGAACACCATCACCCTGCCCTCCGGAGTACCGAGGTCGACCCCGGCGTAAAGCCTGCCCCTGCGGTCGTCGCCGAGCACGGTCACGCTCTGCAGCACCCTGTCCGCGTTCACCACGTATTCCGTCCGGACGTCACCCCCGGGGCCCACCCGCCTGATCGTCCTCGTGAACGGGTCCCCCTCGTGCACCTGTGCATAATACCCCCCGCGCGCCGGCGCCCACAGGCCGGTGACGGAACCCTGAGCGGTTTCCCCGGGTGACGTTACGACGAACTCGACGACCTTCTGCTCCGGGCTTCCCTGCCGGATGGCGGAAAGCGTCCTTACATATCGCTCCTTGCTCCACGTCGAATACACCACGAACGCGCTCCCGGCGCCACCGGCCCGTATCGACTCGATCACCCTGACGGGGGCCGGTTCGCCCTTCCCGTTCCACAGCACGACGGGCGGACGCTCACTTGCGACGGCTATGACGGCGACCGACGAATTGTCGGCCAGGAGAACGGTCCCGTCCTCTATCACGCAGACGTCGTCGACCGCCATCCGCGCGCGACCGGTCTCGAGCACGCCCTGGAGCTCGCCGGCCCGGGTGAACCTCAGCACGCGCCCCCTGGCCGAATCGACAACGTAAACGCTCCCATCCAGGCCGCAGCCGAAAGCCCTGACCCCGAAAAGGCTGCCGCCTTTTGAGAGCGCCACAGGCACCTGGCCGTCGCCCTGGCCCCACGACACTTCAACCCTGGAGGCCTCGGTGTACTCTTCCCCCACTTCGAGAGCGAAGAGGAGTACGCACCCGGTAACCAGCGCCAGGATTATCGAAACCGCCGCGCGGCGGCACCTCCTCAGTATGAGAAGCATTCCGGACGCCCCCCTGCCGGTCGCTGCCGGTTAGTCTGTCTACTCCAGCGCTATTCCAGCAGGTGGGCCCTTAGTACGGTTCAGGTTCGCTGTGGTCCACGCGTGGCGGCTACGCCATCGGCCCGGCCGCCTTCTCCACGGCCTCAACCACAGCGCCGCTGCGGATCATGTCGCGAACGGCCTCGATGTCAGGCGTCAGGGGCCTGTCCACTTCGAGGAAGGGCACCCTCGACCGCACGAGGTCGTACGCCGCCCTGGTCCCGGCCCCGAGCCTCTCCGGCCCGCAGAACTCGGCCGCCTGCGCGGCCGTGAGCAGTTCCATCGCCACCACGCAGGCCGCGTTCCACAGTATCTCCCTGGCTTTCCTGGCCGCGATCGTGCCCATGCTCACGTGGTCTTCCTGGTTTGCCGAGGACGGGATGGAGTCGACGCTGGCCGGGGACGCCAGGATCTTGTTCTCCGACACCAGCGCGGCTGCGGTATACTGGACCAGCATAAATCCGGAGTTGAGGCCGCTCCTGACGACGAGGAATGGTGGGAGTCCCCCTGACAACGCGGGGTTGACCATCCGCTCGATGCGCCGTTCCGATATGTTGGCGATCTCGGAGACCGCGATACCGAGGTAATCCATGGCGAGCGCCACCGGCTGCCCGTGGAAGTTCCCGCCGGAGATTATCGTCCCGCCCGCCGCGCCACCCACGGCGCCACCGGGGCGTCCGCCATCCCCGGTCTCGCCGGTCGCGGGGAATATCAGGGGGTTATCCGTGGCGGAGTTAATCTCCGTCCCGAGCACCGAAACGACGTGGCGTACGGCGTCCCTCGAGGCGCCATGGACCTGCGGGACGCACCTCAGCGCGTAAGCGTCCTGCACCCGCTTCTCGCCCGGGGCAGTAGTGAGTCCGCTACCCTTCGTGAGCGTCCTGACGTTCGCGGCGGACTCGCGCGCGCCGGCGTGTGGCCTCGCGGATACGATCAATTCGTCGAACGCGTCCGGGATACCGCGCAGGGCCTCGAGCGTCAACGCGGCGGCGACGTCGGCCGTCTTGAGAAGAACGCAGGCATCGTGGGCCACCAGGCACCCGATCGCCGTCATTATCTGGGTCCCGTTTATGAGCGCCAGCCCTTCTTTGGCTTCCAGCCTGACCGGCTCAATGCCCGCGGCTCGTAGCGCCGAGAGCCCGTCCATCTTCCGCCCCTGGTAAACCGCCTCGCCGCGGCCGATCATCACGGAACAAAGATGAGCGAGCGGCGCCAGGTCGCCGCTTGCGCCGAGGGAACCCTTCTCCGGAACAATGGGGTGCACTCCGGCATTCAGCATGTCTACGAGGGTATTGAGGGTGGTGAGCCGGACGCCCGAATTGCCGACGGCGAGGGCGTTCGCCCTCAGGAGCATTGTCGCCCTGACGTACTCGGCGTCGAGGGGTTGTCCAACCCCGGCGCAATGGCTCACGATCAGGTTTTCCTGTAAGGCCTGCACCTGCCCGGGGTCGATCGTGACCTCGCTGAGTTTCCCGAAACCCGTGGTCACGCCGTAGACAGCGCGACCCTCGGTCAAGGCCCGCTCCACGACGGTCCTGGAGACGTTCACCCTCTCGGCGGCGGCGGGCGACACTTCTACCCTGAGCCCGCCGCGGGCGACGGATACGACGTCTCCGACGGTCAGACTCCGGCCATCAAGCAATATCAGGTCCAATCCGGTCCCTCCCGAAACACTATCTCGGTCGAATGATCGAAACGGCGTGCCTTGAGTCGATCAGGTGCTCGCCCAGGCGTCTCTCCACCGTCCCCGGGGTCAACTCGCGAAGCGCGCGCATGTAGCTGAACAGGTCCGCTCCCTTGAAGAGGTGCTGATTAAACCTGTAAGAGACCTTCTCAGGCGAGTTGAACAGTGATGCGAACTCGCCGATCATCCTGCGCCTGGCCCGTTCAATGTCCTCGTGGCGCAGTCCCACCTCGCGGGCTTTCGAAAGGTGGTCCATGATCCGCGAGTGCAGCGCCTCGGGGTCCTTCGATTCGCCGCCGACAAACGAGCCCGCGAACTCCAGCTCGGACTCGTAAGCCGCGCCGAACTTCTCATCCACGAGCCCTTCCTCATATAGCTCGGAATACAGATCAGATCCGCGGCCGAACAGCGCCTCGAGGAGGACACGCGAAGCCACTTCCGTCTTCAGAAGGTCGAAGCCGCGAACTCCACCCGCCACATCCTTGAATCCGATCTCGATGAGCGGGGTGGCCACGACCATGTCCTGGATCACTGTGCCTTCCTTGACGCCGTCCGGTTCATCTCCATAGAGCCGCCTGATTTCGCCGCGCCGGGCCCTGTCCCGGCCGTCAACGAGGGCTGCTACCTCGTCGAATACGCGTTCCGGTTCGACGGCGCCCACGACGAACACGGCCATGTTCTCCGGGCAGTAGAACGTCTCGTAACACAGGTACAGCATCTCTTTGGTGATCCGCCGTATGGAGTCCACCGTGCCCACCACGTCGATGCGGACCGGGTGGGAGTGGTACAGCGCCCTCATCAGGTTCGATCCGACCCTAACCTCGGGCATGTCCTCGTACATGCGGATCTCCTGCTCGATGATGCCCTTCTCTTTCTCTACGTTCTCGTCCGTGAAATAGGGCCGCTGTACGAAGCCGAGGAGTATCCGGAGACACTCGTAGAAGTTGTCGGTCGTCGAGAAAAGATAGGTCGTGCTGGTGTAGGTGGTGTAGGCGTTGGCGGAGGCGCCGAGCTCCGCGAACTCCTGGAATATATTACCGTGCTCCTCCTCGAAAAGCTTGTGCTCGAGGAAGTGGGCTATGCCGTCGGGGACCTCGACCACACTGCCGGTCCGGGGGTCCTCAAAACGGTTGTCGATCGAGCCGTACTTCGTGGCGAACGTCGCATACTTCTTGTTGTAGTCCTTCTTCGGCATAACGTAGACCGGCAGACCGTTGTCCAGCCGCCTTACGTGGATGCGTTCATCAAGCGTTTCGCTCACGATCCTGTCACCCTGCAATCGGTCCAACCCCCTGCCAGCCCTTCACTTGTTGGTGAGAAAATACACCGTGTCGAGATCCACCCTGGATGCGGCCTCGATCACCTGGTCCTTCGTGACCTCCATGACGGCGGCGATCCGCTCGTCGAGGGTCTCGGGCCTTCCCAGGGCGAGGAGCTCCAGGAACGAGGCGATTATCGAAGCGGGATTGTCCTCCCACGAGCGCAGCCGGTTTACCAGCGCCTTGCGGGTGTAGTCCATCTCCTCGTCGCTGACGTCGCCCTTCCTGATGTCCTCGGCCTGCCGGCAGATGATGTCGAATGCCTGGTCCTTCTTATCCACGTCGATTCCCGAGGTAACCAGGAGGAGCCCCTTGACCGGGTTGTACGTGGAACTCGCATAATACGCCAGGCTGGCCTTTTCCCTGACGTTGGTGAACAACTTGGAGTGCACGAACCCGCCGAATACGCCGTCGTAGAACATGAGCGGGTACAGGTCCTCCCTCGGTGAGGCGTCCACTCTGTAACCGAGGCAGAGCTTGCCCTGGTTCACAGCCTGTCGTTCCGTGACGAACCGCGGCTCACCCGGTGCCTTCTTCCTTATCGTGCCGGGGATCTCCCCACCGCCTCGCCGGTCGAAGCTGAACGCGCGTTCCACGAGGTCGAAGGCGTACTCACGGTCCACGTCGCCTATCACACAGACGTCGACCGGGTTGGTCTCGAGGGATTCCTTGTAGAGTCCATACAACGAGGCGCCGTCTATGGACGGGATGTCCTCGGCAACGCCCAGCTCGTGGAGCCCGAACGGTTCACCACCGCACATCTCCTGCACGCAGCGCACCACGGCGTACCGTGACTTCTCGTTGATGATCCCCGCGATCTCGCGCGTGAGGACGTCCTTCTCCTGCTCGACGTACTCTCTCTTGAATGACGGGCCGGTTTCTCCCCCAGCCGCTCCTCCAGTCGCCCCCGACGTGACCGGCTCCAGGGTCACCCGCCTCAGGAAATCCAGCCCGCGTGCCAGCAGATCCTCGCCGGCGCCGACGTACTTGTGGTTCACGACCTCGAGGCCGAGCTGCATCATGTGGTGCTCGCCGAGCTTGAACACGCCGGCGTCGAACCGCGCGCCGTACATGTCGTCCAGGTGCCGCGCGATCTCCTTCCTGGTCTCCAGCCCGCTGCACCCGCGTTTCAACACCATGGGGGCAAGCGCCATATGGGTGACAGTATCCCGGCCGAGCCTGTTGTGAAGGAATACCTTTACGGTGTTGGTCTTGAACTTGCTCGTAGGATATATGTAGACCCTGACTCCGTTCGAAAGCGTGGCAGGGAAGAAGTCGCCAACCATCAGAGTTCCTCCAGAAGCGACCTAATTGTCCTACGTACCTTGGTGTGCCTTAGTGTGTCTAGGCGTCACGTGAATATCCGGCAGCACCCCGGCCTAATTCGCTTCTACTGCAGGATATTCCTGTTGAAATAGGAAAGCCCACCTTGTCAGTGGACTTTCAGTCTCTAACGCCTATCAGATCAATCCTGTGTGGATGGGGTTGGGTTCTCATTCGCCTGCAACTGAGTGTGAGGACACAGACCCTCCACATACTGACGAAGCATAGCGACGGACTGGTCGTTAATCCTATCGTAAAACAAGAAGATGTTCGCTCCCGGCGCCAGTTTCTCAACCGTAGCCTTGCAGGGCTGAGTAACGAAGAAAGCATCGCCCCAGGCCAGCAGGTTTCTCAGCTCCTCGGTCTCGTGCAAATGTGCAGTCCTTACTTGAGCGCCGTTCCTCACGATATCGTTGACCCTGTTGAGTAAATACTGCGTCGAGTCTTCGCGGCGACAGACCACGCCGAGCCTGCTTGCTGGCGGCATAGTGGAGACCTGTTCGATTGTCTGTGGGTCGCTCTCAACTACCACTCCGAACACTGGTATGTTGTATTTCTGGACTTCGCGCAGCACTGTCGCATAGTGGAAGAATGTAGTCGCAATCGCCTTGGGCGCCTTGGAGACGCCGACCTCTAGATTAAGCCAGCTTTGAAGGTGATCGAGGACCACGGGCTCTACCAGAACATCGAGTTCCCGCGAGAGCTGATCCGCCAGCTTCTCCGCATCAAAAGCCGTGCACTCAACGAATGCCACGCAGCTGCGTGGGTTCAGAACCGCCCTGTCCAGCACCTTCTCGAACACGGTCCTCAACTCTTGAATGGTGTATCCGCTTGACACCGCTCGTAACACGGCCCGGAACAAAACGTCCTCTACCTGGCCGCCAACGGGGGGAGCGAGGACATCATTGCCCGCATTTGGGCTGCCGATTACCTCGGTGCCCCGCTTCGGACGGGCAACGACAAGCGCCTCTTCCTCGAGGATCTTGTAGGCACTGCGCACGGTATGGACGCTGAGGCTGAGATGGCGCGCGAGGTCACGTACAGGGGGTAGCACCATCCCGGACACAAGCTTGCCGGTCGAGATACTCCAGCGGATGTTCATTGCCAGCTGCTTGCATAGAGGCGTAGGTAGACTTCTGTTGATCTGCCATTCCTGCAATAAGTTGGTGTCGATCAACAGGATTCCCCCAGTTCCCGGCATTAGCAAAGGACCTTGCCTATTAGGATGGTCCCCTCCGAGAGACAATTTCTCACTCTCACAGAAACGCGGAAGGAATTCGGCCAAGTCCGTTGAACATAGCCCACTAAACATAACAATAGAAACACATTGTGCCTATTGTGTCAAGCCGTGCCGGATGGCGTTGTTCTACCGCTGCCGGCGTCGTTACCTCAAAACTCGTCTGGTGTGGTGGAACGTCGGTATGCATACGTACGACATCGTCAGGAAACTCGATGCACCCCGGATTCTTGAACACGTGACCCGCCTTGCGTCTTTCGGTCCTCGTAACCCGTGTACGCAAGGTGATAGGGCATCTCTCGACTATATTATCAGACTGGCTGACGAGTGGGGTATCGATCATTGGACCGTGCCCTGCCGCGTTTCAAAGTTTGTGCCACATTCAGCTACTCTCGAGTGTATCGCTCCGGCGCCAGGAACCGTGCTTTGCATGCCCCAGGACAGGACCGGAGCCGCTCCCCCCGGCGGTCTGACGGCAGAGGTCGTATATGCCGGCTACGGACGCGAATCCGATTACGCTGGCAACAACGCAGCCGGAAAAATCGCGCTGCAGGAAACCTGGGGGCTGGATTCGTCGGAGAAACTGTCGATCGCGCGCCACTTCGGCGTCGCAGGCTTGATCTGGATACACGCCCACCCGGGCGGGAAGCTCGCCGCATGGGGACTTACAGCGGAACCGGCGTCAATGCCGGTCGTTTGCGTGTCGTATGAAGACGGTCAGCGGCTGCGCCGGGCCTGCCAGGAAGGTCCTGTCGTCGTGCGCCTCGACTGTGACGTAGCCGGCGAACCCGGATACAGTGACCACCTGTTCATGGAGATACCGGGGACTGATGGCAGTGGGCGCGTTTTCATGCTTGTAGCCCACCGGGATACCACTCACATAAGCCCCGGGGCAAACGATAACGCTTCCGGCATGGCGGCAGTGCTCGAGATCATGCGCGCGTTTCGCGATCAACCCCTACCATTCGGCCTGCGTGCGATGTTTTCGGCGGCGGAAGAAGGCGGCGGCATCGGCCTGGCCCAGTATGCGAGGGAGCACCTGAAGGGCAACTCTCACACGGTTCTTGGGGCGATCAATCTTGACATGATCTCGGTGGGAAGCAATCTCCGCATAGTCACTGGCGATAAGCGGAGCCGTACCAGCGCACGCATCAACGAGTATCTTGCCAGGAGCGCTGCGTCCTTGAATTACCATCTGGATTCGTACGAGATATCGATAGGCCTGGCTGACACCGGTCCGCTTCTTGACGCTGGTATTCCTGCGTCCTGGCTTTTTAAACCAGACGACCCTCGCGTTCACACTGACGAGGATCTACCCGAACATGTGAATGCCAATGACCTCAAGGTGACGGCAGATATCGTAGCCCACGCGCTGATATCAATGGGGAATGACATCGCAGGGATGGGAAAAGGAGGAACTGCAGTTGGGATTCGTTAAGCACCTGGAATGCGTCAGTTGCGGGAGCACGTACCCGGCGGGAGAGCACCGTTACGCCTGCGCCAAGTGCAACGGCTACTTGCAGGTGGTGTTTGACATTGACAGAATGAAGGAAAGCCTGAACCGGCGGGATTTCCAGTGCCGGCCACAGGGGATAATGGAGCGCTGGCTCGAATTCTTGCCAATCGAAAAACCCGAGCTGGTTCCTCGTGTGTCCCTGGGTGAGTCTGTTACTCCGCTCATTCATGCGAGGCACCTTGGACAGTACCTTGGGCTTGATAACCTCTTCTTCAAGGACGAAACGAGATTCCCCACGGGTTCCCTCAAGGACCGCTCCATGCCGCTCGTCGTTCTGAAGGCGCTCGAGTTCGGCTTCAGCTCCGTGTCGATAGTGTCCAGCGGAAACGCGGCTGCCTCGCTCAGCGCATACGCCGCCCGCGCCGGACTTCAAGCAGTGGTGTTCGTGGCAGGCGGCAGGTCAGCACGGCTCGCCAAGTGCCGCTCATATGGGTCCATGCTCATACATGTAGATGCACCGTATTCTGAGGTGGAGGCCTTGTACCTCGAGGCTCGCCAGGCGTACGGCTGGTACGACTGCAACGGGCTCATCAACCCGTTCCGGCTGGAGGGAAAGAAAACGCTCGCCCATGAGGTGTGCCAGAGCCTTGACTGGTCAGTGCCTGACGTGGTGGTGATGCCCACATGCTTCGGTAACGGCTTGGTTTCGGCATGGCGGGGGTTCCTCGAGCTTGAGGCGCTCGGGTGGTGTAGCGGTAAGCCGGCGGTCTTTGGCGCGCAGCCGGAGGCGTGCGGCCCCATTGCTCGCGCGTTCGAACGGGGGGACCGCGACGTCCGTCCAGTGGCGCCGGCGCTCACAGTGGCAACGTCAATAGCAGTCGGCGACCCGTCAATCGGGGGCAAGCGTGTATTGGAGGTGGCCGAGCAATCTCATGGCGGCGTAGCCGGAGTCTCGGAAGAACTCATCCTTCAGGCACAGGCGCTGCTGGCCCGCAAGGAAGGATTGTTCGTGGAACCGGCGGGCGCGGTGGGCGTAGCTGCGATAATCAGACTGGTGAGCGAATCGCGTCTTTCACGTGAGGACATAGTTGTTGCGTCCATTACGGGAGAAGGGTTGAACGATCCTGACGCGATAGAACCGTGGGCGCCATCGCCACATATAGTCACCCCGGACATGGAGAGCCTCAATGCTCTCCTCAAACGAATCGCCTCTTGACATCCGCAAACGGCTCGATTTACCGCGTCGAGGTCAACGCACTCTTGACGAAAACAAAGGGGGAGGAAGAAATGAGAAGCAGTACGGTAAGACTGGCAGTGGTTCTCCTGGCGCTGGTGAGCATGCTGGCCGTTGGGTGCGTTCAGAAGAAACCCGAGGCCACGCCTGGAGCTGCGCCACAACCTCCGGCAGCTCCGGCGGCCAAACCCGAGGTGCCGAAGACCATCAAGATCGGCAACGCAGGAGCGCTGACCGGTGGTCCCGCGCAACTGGGCACCTGGGTAAAGAAGGGCGTGCAGCTGGCGATCGAAGAGGCCAACAAGGCCGGTGGAATCAACGGCGTGATGATCGAGCTCGTGGCCATGGATGATCGCGCGGACCCGAAGGAAGCGGCGGCAATCGCCAATATGTTCGTCTCAGATCCCACGGTGGTGGCCGTGGTGGGTCACCTCAACAGCTCGTGCACGCTTGCATCCGCGCCGATCTATAACAAGGGCGGCCTGGTCCAGATTACCGCGACGTCGAGTTCGCCCAAAGTGACCGAAGCGGGTCCTTACACGTTCAGGGTGTGCAACACGGACGAGCACAATGTTCGCTTCAATGTTCAGCTGCTGATTGACGAGGGATACAAGAAGATCGGTATCCTGTATGAGAATAACGACTACGGCCGTGGGGGCTATGACGTCGCGGTCAAGACCCTCGAGAAAGCAGGGATCAGGCCCGTTTCGGCCGAGTCGTTCATGCTCGACGAGACCAAAGACTTCGGGACTATTATCGCGAAGTTCCGTAAGGCCGGCGCCACTGCGATCTACGGGCATCTCGACCAGTCTGACCTCGCGCTCTTCATGAAGCAGTGCCACGCGGTCGGATACAAGCCACAGCTTGTCGGCGCGGGCGTATACAATCCCGATGTCATCAGGCTTGGAGGCAAGGCCATGGAGGGAGCCATCGGCAACGCGATGTTCCACCCCGACAATATCAGGCCAAGCCTCAAGGCATTCTTCGACAAGTATGCGAACAGGTACAAGGGTGATGGGAGCTCCGTCGAGCCGAACGTGATAGCCCCGGCCGGATACGATGCCGCCATGATGATCATCGAAGCGCTCAAGAAGAGCGGTGTCTCACGTGAAGGGGTCAAGAATTACCTGACCAATCTTAAGGACTTCGATGGTGCTCTAGGGAAACTGAGCTTCGACGAGAACGGCGATACCGTGGTACCGACCATATACGTCCAGGTAAAGGACGGGAAATTCGTCGAGTATACACCCAAGAAGAAGTGACGGGCGGATGTGAAGCCATGACCTGAGCGGGCCATCGCCAGTCATCGGCCCGCTCAGGTTCGAGGAAGAGTGGTACTATGTTCCTGGAACAAGTGATTGCAGGTCTCACACTTGGGTCGACATATGCCTTGCTGGCCCTGGGGTACAGCATGGTGTTTGGTGTGCTGTCTTTCGTGAACTTCGCTCACGGCGATGTTGCCGTGGTCGGTGCATATCTCGCCTGGCTTCCATACGTGAACTGGGGATGGGGCTTTCTGCCTTCGATGCTGTTCGGCATAGCCGGCGGCGTCGCTCTCGGCGTATTCATGGAGAAGATCGGGTACGTCCCCCTCCGGAAGGCGTCCCGTCTAGCAGCCATACTCGTCTCGCTGGGATTCTCATTCGTGATAGCCACCATGCTGCAGCTCACGTTCACGACCGAGCCGAAGCACATGCCGGAAGTATTCGAGATCCATACGTACCAGATCCTCAACACCTCCGTCAACTCGGTTCAGGGCCTCATTCTCCTGCTGTCGCTCGTGTTCATGAGCGGCCTCCACCTGTTCGTCCAGAAAACGCGGGTGGGGATGGTCATGAGGGCTACCTCCCTAGACAAGGACACCGCAGGGTTGATGGGAGTGAATGTTAACAACGTGATCTCCCTCACCTTTGCCATAGGGTCGGGCCTCGGCGTCATCGCCGCTATCATGATTGCGATCTACTATGGTACGGTCTATCCCACAATGGGTTCGATTATCGGGATCAAGGCATTCACAGCGGTCATCCTGGGAGGCGCCGGAAGCATTCCCGGGGCCGTGGTTGGAGGCTTGTTGATGGGGCTTGTCGAGAGCCTCGGTGGGGCGTACATCTCGACCGCGTATACGAACGCGATAGCATTCTTCATGTTGATCCTGACCCTGCTGCTTAGACCCGCAGGCCTTCTCGGAAGAACCATATCGAAAGTGTGAGGCGATAATGGCCGTCGAATTGCGTGCCACCATCAACCGCTGGAAAAGAAGTCGCTGGCTGACCCCGGCAGCCCTGGCCGTGGCATTGGCACTACCGCCACTCTTGCCGAATCAGTACTGGACACACCTATACTTCATGGTGGTCCTCTGGGCCATGCTGTCGTCAAGCCTCAACATCGCCGTAGGATATACCGACCTGGCGAACCTGTCCCACGCGACATTCTTCGGGATTGGGGCATACGCCGCCGCGTTGCTGGCCCTGAGGCTCCACGTTCCGTTCTATCTCACGTTGTTCGCGGGCGGTGTCGTCGCCACGGTGTCTGGATTCCTGCTGGGCCTGCCCAGCCTGAGGCTGAGGGGTATGTATCTCGCCCTCGCCACGATAGGCTTCGGAGAAATCGTCCGGCTCGTGGAGATAAACTGGATTTCACTCACAAGCGGGCCTATGGGTCTGCCCGGAATACCGGGGGCGGAGATGGGCATGTTCGAGCTCAGTAAGGTAGGGTTCGGCTACTATGCACTCGCCATTCTGGTATCGGAGTTGCTCGTAATAAGGAACATCGTGAATTCCAGGATCGGGCGGGCGCTAAGGGCCATTAAGAACGACGATATTGCAGCGGCGTCCCTGGGAATCAACGTCGTCTATTACAAGGTATTCGCGTTCATGCTGTCGTCGTTCTTCGCCGGGGTTGCCGGCAGTGTTTACGCTCATTACATGACATTCGTCAGCCCCAGTTTCACGATGGCCGATTCGGTCACCATGCTCAGTATGGTGATTCTCGGCGGGGCGGGCACGCTTTTCGGGCCGGTGGCGGGCGCGATAGTCCTGGGGTTGCTGCCCGAGATGCTGAGGTTTGCCGATCTGTACAGGATGGTGCTGGTAGGCTCCATCATGATAGTGGCCATAATCGCGAAGGAAGGGGACATGAGGGAGAGGTTCCGGCGGATGGTACGCCGGCTCAAGACCGGACCCGAATTCGAGACAGGTGAAGAACCATGAACCCCCAGGTCAAGGACCGAAAGAGCCTCCTCTCTGTAAAGGGCATCGTCGTGAAGTTCGGCGGGCTAATCGCCGTGAACAACGTCAGCACGGATGTCAAGGAAGGGTCTATCCACGGCCTGATTGGCCCAAACGGCGCGGGTAAGACCACGCTCTTCAACGTAATATCAGGCCTGGTAAGGCCGGAGGAAGGCACTATCGCTTTTGACGGAAAGCCGTGCACCGGCTTGGCTCCGTACAGGCTTTGCGAACGCGGAATAAGCCGGACCTTTCAGAACATCCGGATACTGAGCGACATGACCGTTTTGGAGAATGTTCAGACTGGATTGCACTCGCGCATGAGGACCGGCGTCAGAGATGCGGTCATGCGTACGAGGCGGTTCAGGGACGAAGAAGCGTGGACTCGACAGGAAAGTATGCGGTTGCTCGAATTCGTGGGCCTCGTCCATCTCCAGGATGAACCGGCCAGGAACCTGGCGTACGGTCTTCAACGGCGGCTGGAAATCGCTCGAGCGATGGCCACTCAGCCCAGGCTCCTGCTGCTCGATGAGCCGTCCTCGGGGCTCAACACCGGGGAGAAGGCATCCCTGTCCGATCTGATCAGGGCCATCAACCAGGAGGCCGGCAAGACGATCGTGCTTATCGAGCACGACATGAGACTCGCTATGACACTGTGCGAGACCATCCTGGTCCTCAGCCAGGGGGAGAAGATCATGGAGGGGACTCCGGCCCAGGTTCAACAGGACTCGAGGGTTATCGAGGCGTACCTGGGCAGGGGGTACAGAAAGGGTAGTTCCCATGCTTGAGCTATCGAAGGTCGAAGTGGCGTACGGCGAAAATATCGCTGTCCGGCAGGTCACGATGAACGTCGGTGAGCGGGAAATCGTGGCGCTCATCGGCAACAACGGGGCGGGAAAGACGAGCATATTGAGGGCGATCTCGGGCCTGCATCCGGTGAAGTCAGGCAGAATACGCTTCGAGAACAAGAGGATCGATCACCTGCCGGTTCATGCTGTAACCAGCCTGGGAATAATCCACGTACCTGAAGGGCGCAAGATATTCTCCACGCTCACTGTCCAGGAGAACCTGATGATGGGAGCGCACCGCCTTCGCGACAGATCGGGCATCAAAGCCGAACTCGAGAGGGTCTATGACATGTTTCCAGTGCTGAAAGATAGGCGATTCCAGCCAGGTGGAACTCTCAGCGGCGGTGAGCAACAGATGCTGGCTATCGGCAGAGGGTTAATGGCTCAGCCCGGGATGCTTCTCCTGGACGAGCCGTCGCTGGGCTTGTCCCCCGTGCTGACAGAACGGATCGCGGACAAGATCGTCGAAATCGCGGCCGGCGGCCTTCCCATACTCCTGGTCGAACAGAACGCCAGGATAGCCCTCGAGATATCTCACAGGGCGTACGTGCTCGAAACCGGCTCCGTGGCGTTCGAAGGCATATCGAAAGACCTGCTGGAAAACGAGAAGGTCAAGAAGACGTACCTGGGCGCGGAGTAGCGCCCGGTCTTTCACGAAAGGTGGAATTGCCCGTGCCCAGAATCGCCGGCACCTTGCTCGAAGCAATCGGCGGAACCCCGCTGGTCGAGCTTCGGAGGGTAAGGCCGAAAAACCGAACACGCATTCTCGCCAAGATGGAAGCGGTGAACCCGGGCGGTAGCATCAAAAGCAGGACTGCCCTGGGGATGATCGAGGCGGCCGAACGTCGAGGGCTCCTCCACCCGGACAGCATCATCGTTGAGCCGACCAGCGGTAACCAGGGCATCGGCCTGGCGATGGTTGCGGCGGTAAAGGGATATAAGGCCATAATCGTTATGCCGGAAACCATGAGCATCGAGCGGAGGCGCCTCATAAGGGCATATGGTGCGCAAATCGTGCTGACCCCGGATTGCGGGGATATGCAGAAAACGTTCGAAGCGTGTATCAGGAAGGCCTACGATCTGAGAGACAACGACCCCAGGGTATTCATCCCGCAGCAATTCGAGAACCCCGCCAATCCCGACATCCATAGAAGGACCACCGGTCCCGAGATCATGGAACAGGTTGGAGAGCCGATTTCCGCCTTCGTGGCGGGGGTCGGGACAGGCGGCTCGCTGACCGGCGTAGGAGAGTCTCTCAAGGAAAAGTGCCCGGGCGTGATCATAGTGGCAGTGGAACCGGATAACGCGGCAGTCCTGTCGGGAGGAAAGATGGGAAACCACATACAGCAGGGGATTGGCGATGGCATGATCCCTCCCGTACTCAACACCTCCGTCATTGACCGGGTGATTACCGTGGCGGATGAGGACGCCAGAAACACGGCACGGCGCCTTGCCAGAGAGGAAGGCCTTCTTGTGGGTGTTTCAAGTGGATCCAACGTGTGGGCCGCTCTGACCCTGGCTGAAGAACTCGGGGATGGTAAGACAATCGTGACGGTGTTGCCTGATACGGGCGAACGATACCTGAGCACCGGGCTTTTCGACTGAACCGGGCAAGAAATGGCCGGGGGCACGCATGCCGTAGGCCTTAAGATCCTCCACCCTGTACACGTGAATGGGAGGCCTTTGGAGTGTTGATACAAACCGTTGCAGTCTCTCGTAAAGGTCAAGCCGATTTTGAGGCTTCGCTGCCCTCGGGCAAGAGCATCGTCATGAGTAGTGAAGGCCCTAAACCTGTTGAAATGATCATAGCCAGCCTGGGTGGATGCAGCGCGCTCACTTTGGAGGAAATTTTCAAGAAGATGAGGATTGACGTGGACGACATGGCTATCGAGGTCGAGGGCTTACTCACGGAGGATAAACCCCGCCTGATACTGGGCGCTCGGCTGAGGTGTCGCTTCTGGGGGAAGGACCTGAAGGAGGAACAGGTATCCAGGGCGGTCGACCTTGCGAAGGAGTACTGTTCGGTACACCATACCCTGGAAAAGGCCGGCCCGATCGAGTATTCGTACGAGATCAACCCCCCGAGGCAGTCTTGAGCCCACGTTGTGTATCGTCCATGAGTAGCGAGTCACAATTGAGGGTGCCCTCAGTGGACACCCTCAGAATGTTGACAACGGCCGCAGTCGATTATACCCGGCTGTTGCCGGGCCCGCCTCGCGGGGATTATACCGCCGGAGCGGTGGCCTCGCCGACAACCGCGGCAGGCGAGGGAGCGTCGACGTTGTTGAGGAGCCGCTCCAGCTCCGGTCCCTCGATAGTCTCCCTCTCGATAAGCGTCTCGGCGATGAGATTCAGCTTCTTCTCGTTCTCCTTGAGCAGTCTCTTGGCGCGGTCGAAGCACGAGGTCACGATGTTGCGTACCTCCTTGTCGATCGCCGCCGCCACTTCCTCGCTGTAGTTCCTGTCCCTCGCTATGTCCCGGCCGAGGAACACTTGGTCCTGCTTGTTTCCGAAGGTCAAGGGGCCGAGCTCCTCGCTCATGCCGAATTCCATTATCATGCGCCTGACCATCTTGGTCGCCTTCTCGAGGTCGTCCGAAGCGCCCGTCGATACCTCGCCGAACACCATCTCTTCAGCCGCACGGCCCGCGAGCGCGGACGTTACGCGATCGAGTATCTCGGCGCGCATCACGAGGTACCTGTCCTCGATGGGCAGCTGCAGCACGTAGCCGAGAGCGCCGCCCCTCGGTATGATCGATACCTTGTGCACAGGGTCGGTGTGCCTGAGCATCCGCGCGACGAGAGCGTGCGCCGCCTCATGGTAGGCGATTACCTTCTTCTCCCGCTCGCTGATGATGCGGCTCTTCTTCTCGGGACCCGCAATAACCCTGTCGATAGCCTCCTCGAGCTCGTTCATGCCGACCTTCTTCTTCCGGCGCCTGGCCGTGAGTAGCGCCGCCTCGTTCATGATGTTCTCGATGTCCGCCCCCGTGAACCCCGGAGTCCTCTTCGCGAGGGTCTCGAGGTTTACTTCCTTGTCGAGGGGCTTGCCCCTGGCGTGTACCTTGAATATCTCGACCCGGCCTTTCAGGTCGGGCTTCTCGATGACGATCTGCCGGTCGAATCGACCGGGCCTCAGCAAGGCTGGATCCAGGACGTCCGGCCGGTTCGTCGCCGCCACTATGATGATGCCCTCGTTCACGCTGAAGCCGTCCATCTCGACCAGGAGCTGGTTCAGGGTCTGCTCCCTCTCGTCGTGGCCCCCGCCGTAGCCGGCGCCGCGCTGGCGACCGACCGCGTCTATCTCATCGATAAACACGATGCAGGGGGCGTTCTTCTTGGCCTGGTCGAACAGGTCGCGCACCCTCGACGCGCCCACGCCGACGAACATTTCGACGAAGTCGGAGCCGCTGATGCTGAAGAACGGCACCCCGGCCTCGCCGGCGACTGCCCTGGCTACCAGGGTCTTGCCGGTACCCGGCGCCCCAAAAAGCAGGACTCCCTTGGGGATCCTGGCACCGAGTTCGAGATACCTCTTGGGGTGTTTCAGGAAGTCAACGACCTCCTGCAGCTCCTCCTTCACCTCGTCGCACCCCGCCACGTCGCTGAACGTGATCTTCTTCCGGTCAGATGGCGAATGCAGCCTCGCCTTGCTCCGGCCGAACTGCATCACCCGGCTGCCGCCCCCCTGCGTCTGCTGCAGGATGAAGAAGAACAGCGCGCCGATGACGATCACCGGCAGTATGTTCGTGACGAGGGTCATCCACCACGGTGGCTGCGGCGCGGTCTTGATGTCGACCGCCACACCCCGCTTCACGAGCATGTCGACGAGTCCGGGGTCCTGCATTATGACCGTCTCGAACTCCTGTCCGTCACGCGTCTTTCCGGTCACGCTCTTCCCGTCGACGATGACGACTGACTGGAGCTTGTTCTCCTCGATCATGCGCGTGAATTCGCTGTATGTGACGTGCTTCTTCGCCGAACCCGGGCTGGTTAGCATGTTGGCGAGCGACAGTGTCAATAGAAGTAGCAGGAGATAGAACGCTACCCCCCGGAACACCTTGTTCAACCACCAGCCCTCCTCTCAAGCGTGCCGGATAATTCTATCATAACTCATACATCGTTACAACGAAACCGGCAGTCCAGTTCGGGTGCGGTTATCGCTCGCATTCTCCAGGATGGTCAGGACGAGTACGGTGGTGGTGGCAGGCGTGACCTTGAACCTCTCGTCTATCCTGTAACCACCCACCCACGCGATCTGGTCTCCCGACAGCACGATGGGGACCGAATCTCGCTCGGCGAGCGGCACCTTGAGGGAGGTCATGAAGTCCCCGACCTTCTTGCCGCCCTTCAGCCCGAGCGGGTAGAAAAAGTCCCCGTCGGCGCGGGAGCGGACGGTCAGCGGTCCTTCTACAAGCGCATAATCCAGGTATGCCTTGAGCGGGTCATCGTTGGCCTCTACCCGCGGGCCTGCCTCAGCAACAGGTATTATCTCAGCCGCGATGCTCATGCGCAAGTCCGTCAAATGAGTCACGCCGGGGACCCTGAGCGGCACCGGGCTTCGCAACCCCGCCGATGTGCCCCCGGGTGACCGGGTCAGCCTGAGGGCATTGCGGTCGAGTCTCGCCACCAGTCCGCCGGGCAGATCGAGGCTCGCGCCGGCCCTGCCGGACTCGATCATGCCTATCACTGCCTCAACGTGCCCGAATCCAAGGGGGTCATGCGCATCGATACACGAAGCCTCCGGTGCAGCTGTCGCCGCGCCTCCCAGGACGGCGTCGCGAGCCGCCATGCGGAGAACGCGCCGCTGGATGGACCGTTGAAGTTCGAGGAACCCGCGCCTGTCGATCCTCACGCCCCCGGCGTCGCGTTCCGCCAGGGCTTCCGACGCCCCGCGCGCGGCGGATTCAAGGTACAGGTCGTCCTCGCGCAGGATCTCCGCCGTCCCGGCGAGTACCTCCTTGAGCCTGGGGTTCCAGCGTTCGAGCGACGGGATCACTTGCAGGCGGACCTGGTTCCTGAAGTACAACGGTTCGAGATTCGTCCTGTCGATACGCGGCGAAATGCCGCGTGTGGCGCAATATTCCTCGATTTCCACCCTCGTGACGTTCAGCAGCGGCCTGAAGTACATCCCCCTCACGGGAGGGATACCCGCCAACCCCTCGATGCCGGACCCTCGTATCATCCTCATGAGCACCGTCTCGGCCTGGTCGTCGAGAGTGTGCCCGAGCGCGACCCGCTGCGAGCCTGTACTCGCGGCGGTCTCCTCGTAGAAGCGGTAGCGAGCCCGCCTCCCCGCTTCCTCCGCCCCGGCTCCCCACTCATTCATGAGTCGCGGGACGTCGACGTGCGAAACTACGCACTCCACCCCGAGGCCCGAGCAAAGCGAGGCCACGAACTCGGCGTCCCGCCGCGACTCCTCGCCACGAAACCCGTGGTCGAGGTGGCACGCCGCCAGGCTGAACCCGAGGTCGTCGCGGAGCTCCATGAGGCTGAGGAGCAGCGCCACGGAGTCCGGACCGCCGGAGACTGCGGCGAGCACCTTTTCGCCCCGCCGGACCATGGAGTGCCGGACGATGGTCTCCCTTACTTTGCCGACAAAAGCCCGTGGTGAGAAGCCCAGACGCCATACCCCCGGAGTATTCGAACAGGCTAGGGGTTACTATTTCCCGCACAGGATAAGTATTCCTCCGCGGGCGGCACTTCTAACACTGGTACAATGCGAACCGGTGCGGCCTCGCGACCGCACCGGGGGAGGAACCTGAGGCTTACGCCGGCCCCGCGACTGCCGTACGTTACGCGGGAGGGAACTGGGCGACGACCACGGTCATGTCGTCCCTGATCTCCTTGTCCGCCCCCTTACACGCCGCGAGCGCACGCTCGAGTATCCTGTCTGCCATCTCCTGTGATGACGCCCACCTGGACCTCGAGACGAACGAGGCGACCCAGGGTTCCCTGGGGTTGGGGTCTTTTCTCGCCTGGAGCACGCCGTCCGTAACCATGACGAGCATGTCGTTGGGAAGGATCACCCGCGGGATTGTCTCCACGGGAATGTCCGAGATTATCCCGGCGGGGAGGGACTGCGCGCGGACGACCGCCACCTCGTTTCCCCTCCTGATGAAGCTTGGACACGCACCTATCTTGACGAATTCGGCGTCCCCCGTGGAAAGGTCCACGAACGCCAGGTCCAGCGTGGCGAACGCTTCCCCCGTAGCCCGCGCCACCATAACGGAGTTGACGGTGGACACAGCCGCCTCGCGGTCGAAACCCGCATCCATGAGGGTTTCGACCAGCGCCAGCGCCGCGCCGCTCTCGCCCGCCGCGGCCGGTCCCGCGCCCATCCCGTCGCTCAGGGCGATCATCACGCGGCCGTTCTTCAGATCCTTCACCGCGACGCTGTCTCCCGAGACATCGGTTCCGCCCTTGTTAGCCTTCGCCACGCCCACACTACAACCGATGCGCCTCTGCTCGGGCGGGGCCACGGCGGGGGCGCCGCTGAGCAGTTCGGACGCAACCTCGTCCATGAACCGCGACGCCATACGTAGTTGCGCCCCGAGCACGTGGCGGCCCTCACCCGCCCGCTTCTCCCACCGCCTCGAGCACACTTCGAGTTCGCCGAGGTGATTGACGGAAAGCGCGACCATCTCCGGATAACGGCACCTGAACGAAGCGGCGGAACGAGCGCCGTCGGGGTTCCCCGCGCCGCCGGACCCAGGCGCGCTGGGCGCTCCCCCGGCCGCCTTGCGTATCAGGTCGAACATCCACCTGTAAGTGCTCCTGAACTCGTCCTCCCAGCATCGCCTGAAATCCGTGCACCTCTCGCAGACCCTCGACGTGATCGACCCGAACATCCTGGGCATCTTGTCCTGCTCGTCCCGGGTAACCGTGTAAGCCTGTTCGAATGCGCGGGATATCTCCCTGAGAGCGAGGGAGTAGCCGCGGAGCTTCGCGATCGCGACGTCGATCGTCGCGGCGGCCGGCGCCCTGCCCTGCTCCCCCACGCCCGCGGGCTCCTGAGTAAGCATCCGCCGGAGCGCCGAGGTTACTCCCCCCGGGATCACCAGCACGACAGCAGCGCCCACGAGCGCCTCCGTCATGGACTGGGCGAGGCTGGCCACGTTGGAGGTGTAGAGACTCATCGCCACAGAGCCGAGGAGGAACCCGCTGAAGCTGCCGAGACGCCCGAGGTCCCTGAACATCCCCGCCACCAGCCCCGAAAGCGCCTGAACCCCGATGTAAACCGGGGCGGCGGTCCCCGAGATGCTCGCGACCAGCCCGTATGCGACCCCAGCCGCGGCCCCGGCTGTGCTTCCGCCGGCGTATGCAACCGTGGCGGTGAGCGCGCTCCCGACCGCGTTCTTGAGCAGGAGGGGTCCCGCCCGGACTGGGCCGATCCCTGCGACAGCGGCGGCGAGCAGAATCGCGACCGGCGTGGTCTCCTCCGCCGAATACGCCCTGTGCAGGGGAGTACCCGACCAGATCGCCCGCAAGCCCAGCGCAAACATCACGGTCAGGGTGGCGCACAGGAGCCCCTCAAACACCACCACTAACATGGCGTATGGGCTCCAACCGCCGATGATTAGCATCACGGACCTGACGGTCACGCGCGCTATCCCCGCGCCTGCCGCCGTCTTGATGAGCCTCGCGGCGCCCGCCGACGACCTGACTCCCAGAAACATCAAATAGGCCAGTACCAACCCTGCTGCCGACTCGGCTGCCCCGCCAGGGCCAGCGACCGTGAGGCTACCCATGGCCACCGAAACCCCCGCTGCCATCGCAGATTGCGACAGCAGGAACTCCACGGCCGCGAAAAAGGCGAGGCCGAACGGTGACAGGTTACCGAGTACCGTTACCCGGCCCATGAGCAGCCCGAGCGCCACCACGGGAAGGCTCGTCCGCGCGAATCGCACGGCCGGCTCTACAAACCCCCTCCCGCCCGCTTCACGAGCCCTACCCGTTCCAGCCGGCATTCCCGAAACCACCGCCCCACTCGTGCTTGGATAGGCCGCGGTTCTTGTACGCCTGAGCCATCCAGCCTGTCCCGATTCTACAACTGGAAGTCTGTGGTATTTGTCGTAACGCCCCACAACGCAGGGCCAAAAAAGCGACACGCAGCCCGGTGCCCTGACCACCGAAACACCCGTTTCAAGACAGATCGTTCTAAAGCTGTCGAGGGGCGTCATTTCGACGAAGGCGCGCGCAAATGACACCACAAAGATGTTGGAGAATATACGTGAGAGTAAGTCCGCCATGCGTATGCACGCGTGCGCACGGGTCGTGTTCGTGGGGGTGCTACCTCGTGCTCAATCACCCGCAGGCCATGAGGCTGGAATAGCTGTACGCCGAGGGGCGGTGAGCGCCGCCGGCCTCGCGGCCCGGCGCTGTCACTCAGGCGATGTCGAACCAGTCCAGCCCGAGTTCGATGTAGACCCGCTGCCTGAGCAGGCTGTGGTGGTCGATGATGGAGTCCTGCGCCTCATCGGATTCGTGGGGCTTGAACCCGACCTCGATGCCGATCCCGCTGGTAATGAGCGCGGCCTTCATGTCGTCCTTTATCCCGCTTCCGGAGAACACGATGATTACCGGTACCGGACAGGCCCTTGCGTCTTCAAGAGTGTAGCTGAGTTTCTGGTAGGCAGTGCCGGGCCCTTCCTGGAGCTTCGCCTCTATCCCGAGGTACTTGCCGCGGCACCCCAGCACGATGTCGAGCTTGCGGGGCGTGCCTACAAAGCGGTACCCGACGTTCTTCTCTTCCCTGACGCCGATGGGCGCGTCCCAGGACCCAATGTAACGAACGATCGCCCGCCTGAACCTGGTGGCGTTCTCGGCCACGTCGTCACCCCCGCCGGCTCGCCCGCGGCCGCGCCGCCGGCGAAACCCGTCCTAGTAGTTCCTTATGATGAACTCGTCGATGAATCCCCTGCCGTCGGCCCTGCAGTTTATCGGCCGCTTCGCCTGGATGATTTCGACTCCGAAGCCGGGGTAATGCGCGTAAAGCTCCTTGATGAACGAGGTGGCGGAGTTGCTCAGCATGACATAAGCTCCACGAGCGCCGGCGTCAGCGATCACACGCGCCAGCCGTTTCTGGTCGTCCGGGCCAAATCCAGAGTCGACGTATTTCGTGAAGCTGGCCGTCTCGCTGAGTGGGTGATACGGGGGATCGAAGTATACGAACGAGCCACGTCCGGCGCCTTCCACGGCCTCCTCGAAGTCCTTGCACGTGAACGTAACGCCCCGCAACGCTGCGGATACCTTACGGAGGTTGTCCGCGTCCGCGATTCTCGGGTTTTTGTACCGTCCGAACGGGACGTTGAACTGCCCCGCGGCATTCTCCCGCCAGAGGCCGTTGTAACAGGTCTTGTTCAGAAAGATGAACCGCGACGCCCGTTCGACCGGCGAAAGGGTAGCGGGGTCGACCGCCCGGACTCGGTAGTAGTACGTGGAGCCCCCGCGTTCCGGGTCGAAGAATTCGGCCTCGTGGCGCCTGAGGGATTCGATAAGCCCGTCGACTCCGCTCTGCACCACCGAATAGGCGTTCATCAGTTCCTCGTTCCTGTCATTGAGCGAGGCCTTCCCCGGGGAAAGCGCGAAGAAAAGGGCCCCACCGCCCACGAAAGGTTCGAAGTACGTGTCGAACTCCCGGGGAACCCTTTCGAGGAGATGCGCGAGCATCTGTCCCTTGCCGCCCGCCCATTTGACGAAGGGTCTGGCGCCTGCCTCTATGCCTGGTTTAAATGTGTTCGGAACCACGCGCTCGCGGCCGCCCCTTTCCACAGACGAATTCTCAGCGTATTCGTCATTTCCTGCAGGCGGTCTGAACGAGCCCCTGCGCAGTTAACGCATCTCCGGTCCTGATTGTCTACTCTGGGGTTGTACCTTCATGATACGCCCTGCGTACTATGCGCTGTCAGCCTGAATGCGACGGCCGATTGACGGCCGTTGCCATCGCCCTATTCGATTATGGCAACCGGCCTACACCAGGCAGCGCTGGCCCTCGCGATCTTGATGGGAAAGCAAGCAAACTTGAAACCGAACGGTCGTGGCAGTTGCTCGAGGTTGGCGAGTTTCTCGATGTGACAGTACTCCCGTTCCCTGCCGGCGAAGTGGGCCGGCCACACGGCGTCTTTGCCGCCGTTCTTGAACTGCTGGGCCATGATGTTCAGGGGAATATCCAGGCTCCAGGCGTCCGTACCCATGACCTTGACGCCCCTGTCGCAAAGCCACAATACGGCCTCACGGTTCAGACCGGCGTGCTTACCCGGATACTCGGGGTCCTCGAGGTACAGGTCGCCGCCAAGAACCATGATTAGCACGATGTCGCCCGGCTTTATCGTGTAGCCTATCCTCGCGAGTTCCCTCTCGAGGTCGAGGATGCCGATGATCTCGCCCCTCTTCTTGTGCCTGAAGTCGAGAAGCACCCCATCACCGTAGCACCATTCGAGCGGCACCTCGTCGATCGTCTTCGCCGGCCGGCCCTCCGCCGTGGGCCCGAAATGCCACGGGGCATCAAGGTGGGAGCCGGTGTGCGTAATCGCGTGCACCTCTTCCGTAGCCAGGGCCAACCCGTCGGGGAAGGCCTCCAGCGGCACGCCCGCCAGTTTCGCGTAGTAGCGCGCGTTCTCACCGTGCTTCCAGTAAACGATCTGGGGCGGCCGCGGGTCAAACCCGAATGTAGCCAGCGTCGTGCTGAGATCGATTATTCTCGGCATGTCAGGCACCTTCTTTAGAAAGCCGCTTCACGAGTTGCTTGAGCACCTGCCGCGATATCGTGGACTTCCTCACCGTGGCCTCTTCCTTGACGAGCTCAGTCAGCCGGGATATCTGCGATTCGCTGAGATGGATCCCCAGTTCATCGAGAAACCTGCGGACCGCGGTCTTCCCCGAGAGTTTACCCAGAACTATCTCGTAACCCTCTCTGCCGACCATCTCCGGCACGAACGGCACGTATCCGGATGGGCGGCCGGCCGTCGTGATCTTCTCAAACAGGAACACGCTGAGACCCGCGACGTAGGTAAACAGGTTATTCCCAACGACGGCCTTATTTGCGGGGATGGGTACCTTCGCGAGTTCCGAAACAAGCTGGCAGGTGGGGTACAGCTGGTCGAGGCGCACACCCGTGTCAACGTTCATCAGCAACTCGAGCGCGATCGTGACTTCCTCAGTGGCGGCGTTGCCACCCCTCGAGCCGAGCCCGTTGATGGAGGTATGCACGAACGATGCGCCTCCTGCCACGGCGGACAACATATCGGCATGCGCAAGACCGAATTCGTTGTGAGCATGCATGTGTATTGGCGTATTGGGGAGCCACTCGCGCATCTTACGGATGATGAACATGGTGGTCCAGGGCAGGGAGTTGCCAGACGTGTCGGATATGGCCACGCCGTCGGCGCCGCCCTCGAACACTATCGCTTTGTACAACCTCTCGAGGAACGGGAGCGGGGCCCTGAAATCATCCCACGGCATCGCTACCGTGTGGAGTCCCTGCTTCTTCGCGTAGGAAACCGCGTCGACGAACCTCCTGACGATGTCATCCTCGCTGAGACCCCACATCACGTTGCAGGTCCAGGGGTTGGCGACGTTCTCGACGATTATGCCGTACGCGCCGCAGTCTGCGACGGCGTCTATGTCCTCCTTCAGCCATCTCGCCAGGCAGATGACCTTCGAATCCAGCTTCAGGTCGACTATTTGCCTGGTGACCTCCAGGTCGTCCTTGGAGACCACGGGGAACGTCTCTATGCTGAAGACGCCGAGCCTGTCGAGCGCCCTGGCGATCGCTATCTTTTCGTCCCTCGTGAACGCGATACCCGGGGCCTGTTCGGCTTCGCGGATAGTCACGTCGTGAATGTAGACTCTGTTTCCGGGCGGCAACGTGAGCTGCGACCGGCTTTCCTCCATGTAGTTGAACGGCGTTATCCAGTACTGGTCCGTCATCCATTTCTGCTCGTCACGCAAGCCAACCGCCTCCGATAATCCGGTTTTCTCACAAATGCTGCTACATCTCTCATTGCGACCCGCCATCATGCCGCGGAGCGCTTCACGAACCTTCTCGTTAGCAGGACCGCGATGACTACCAGTCCTGCAAGGTCAGTAACCATTCCAGCGTCGATGAGCAGGAGCGCCCCCAGGAAGAACAGCGCGCGCTCCGGGGCGGACATCCGCCCCCTGAACCAGCCCTCCACCACGACGCTCAGGCAAAAGACGCCGATGGCGGACGTTATGGCGGCCTGTACTATCCTCACCGGTGCACCGATGCTCAGGAGACTCGGGCCGTACACGAACATGTACGGGACGATGAACCCCGATAGGGCGAGCTTACACGCCTGCCACCCGACGGCGTTGGGGTCCGCGTCTGCAATCCCCGCAGCCGCATACGCCGCAAGCGCGACGGGCGGCGTAATGGCGGAGATCGTAGCGAAGTACAGGATGAACAGGTGGGCCTGAATTATGGGGACGCCCACCCTGATCAGCATGCCGCCCACTGTGGAAGCTGCCAGGATATACGCGGCCGCCACCGGCATGCCCATCCCGAGGATCAGGCATACGATCATGGCCAGCATGAGCGCGTAGATCTTGGACACACCCATGATGCTGACCATGGCGCTCAACTTGACGCCGAGCCCGGTGAGGCTGATGAACCCCACGACGATACCTGCCGTCGCGCACGCCAGGGCTACGGGCGCCATGACCGTTGCGCCCCGCTCGAGCGCGGCCAGGAAGTCTACGAGCGTCAAGCGGTTCTCGGGCCTGAGGACCCATATGACCGTCAGCGATATCATTCCGAACAGGGCCGACTTCATCGGCGAGTACCCGATCAGGAGTGCCCTGACGATGCTCCCAAGCGGTATCAGGCACGTGGCAGCTTTCCAGAGGCTGAGGTTGATGTCTTTCACCGAATCGCCCAGCGGCTTCAGACCCTCCTTCTCAGCCCGGAGGTCTATCGTGATGAAGATGCCCAGAAAGTACAGGCAGGCGGGTATGAGCGCGTTGAGCATCACCTTGCTGTAAGGCGTCTTCGTCATCTCCGCAAGGATGAATGCCGCGGCGCCCATGACGGGGGGCATTATCATGCCTCCGGTGGAGGCCGCCGCTTCGACGGCCCCGGCGTACGCCGGCCTGAATCCCAGGCGTTTCATGAGGGGGATAGTGAACGTGCCGGTAGTGACCACATTGGCAACGGCGCTGCCCTCGATGGTCCCAACCAGCGCGCTCGCCACGACGGCCGCCTTGGCGGGACCGCCACGAGTCTTGCCGGTGAGGCGTATGGCCAGGTCGTTGAAGAACTCCCCCCCGCCCGATCTCTCCAGGAACGCCCCGAAGATGACGAACATCACGACGTCGATCGCCGAGACGCTGGTCGACACGCCGAACATGCCAGCCGTGGAGTTGAACATCTGATCGATTACCTTGACATAGGTGAACTGCGGGCTGCCAAGACGTCCCGGAAGCATCCAGCCGAAGAGTCCGTACAACCAGAAGAGGCCTGCCAGCCCGGCGATTGTCGTGCCGACATGCTCGCGGGTCGCCCACAACAGCAGGGCCATCATCAGCGTGCCCGCTACCTGGTCGTACAGATTGGGTGTCCCCTCGCGGATGATGATACCGTTGTAATCTACGAAGGTATACAGAGCAATCGAGACGGCGATCAGGAACCCCGCAGCGGCCAGCACCGGGCTGCGATCCCTGTTCAGAGACCTCCTGGCGGACAGCAGGTATGCGAGCGCCAGGGTGAACAGCACGTGGACGGACCGCTGCCTCCACGCTTCGAGCACCCCGACCTGCGCGCGGTAGATGTGGAAGGCAGACATGAGAATGGCCACTACCGCTACAGCAATGCCCAGCCACCGCACGAGGCGTGACGAGCCCGCCTCTGCAGCGTTTTCGGGCTCGAGAAATTCTTCGAGGTACGTGTTTCCCACGGTTCTCACCTCCCGTGAGCGGAGGAGAACCTGATGCTCTCCTCCGCTCTGCCCGCGGCTGTTACCTGTTCGCCTCGATCACCTTGAGCGCGCCGGGACTCATGATGGATTTCTCGAGCCCCGACATCACCTTATCCCAGGACAGTAGGTCCACGAACGGTAGCTCTTTCACGATCTCCGCCCTGTTCTTGACGAGGACCTCGATAACCCTGGCGAGGAAGTCGTCCGGAAGGCTCTTGTTGGCTACCAGGACACCCGAGTAGCCGAGCAGAGTCACAGGGGTCTTCTGGCCCTTGTAGATCCCTGCGGGCTTCTCGATGGCGAAGAGATACGGGAACTTCTTCAAGATTACCTGGAGCTTGTCGGGGGCGATGGACAGGAGTCTCATCGGCTTGCTCGACTCGATCTCCATGATCGTGGCGTGCGGGACCTCGCCGCACAGGCTGAACATGTCGATGTGGTTGTCCTTCACCAATGACGGATACTCGCCCCATGCTACGAAGCTGATCGAGCCGCCCTTGTTCTTGATGTCGTCGTAGGTGATGCCGTACGCCTCGAGCACGTTCCTGAAGATTACTTCAGAGATGAACCCGTTCTTGCCGGGGGCGACCCTCTTCCCCACGACGTCGGGTATCGACTTGATGCTGCTGTTCTCGGGCACGCCGAACTGCGCGTAGCTCGTAAGGACCGCCCCGATGGCAGTGATATTCGAAGCCTTTTCGCCGGACTTGCCTTCGATGGCAGGGTACAGCACGGCCGAGCTGGTCATCCCGATCTGGGCGTCCTTGCCGGCGTTCACGAGCTTGATGTTGCTCTCGGCGCCGCCTTCGATGACGTTGACCGTAAGCCCCTTGATCTCCCGCATCAGGATTTCCGAGCACTTGACCATCGTGGGATACCAGGGCCCGCCGACGGGCCCGGATGCTATAACGATCGACTTGGGCCATTCCTTCGACTGCCCCGGCTGCGCTGGCTGTGACTGGCCAGGTTGCGGCTGGGTAGCCTGTGGCTGGCCGGCCGGCCGCTGAGAGCAACCGGGCAGGGCCACGAGGGCGGCAACCGCCACCACCACTACGAGGGTCAGTATCCGGCTGTGGATGTGTTTGGACATGGTATTCCCTCCTCGCTGGGTGAACCGCTGGGATAAGTACGTCTTCTCTGCCGCAAACGACGGGATTTCGATTCGAAAGACCTTCTCTAGAGGCCCTCTGGTGGTGAATCACTCACCCCCTCGAGCCGCTCCAACCGCTCGATCATCCGGTCGAACGCGCGCTTCTTGTGCTGATAAGCAAATTCCCTGAGTTCCTCGATCCTGCGCTCTCTGAGCAGGCGTACGATCTTCCTGTGCGCCTCGAGCGAGTCTGCGAGGATCTCGGGCATCATCGGAAAGAGCGAACGCGCCCTTTCCGTCTTCTCCCATAGGTCGTTGATCATTTTCCGGAGGAACTCGTTCCCGCAGACTGCATATATGGTGAGGTGAAAACGCCTGTTGAGGGTCCCGTACGCGTAGGGGTCGTTGCTGGAGACGGCCGATGCCATTTCGTCGATCACAGCCTCAAGTTGCTGCAGCTCCGCCGCCCCGACGTTGGGGGCGGCAGTCTCGGTGGCGTACGCCTCGAGCTGCGCCCTCACGGGGAGAGCCTGCTTGAGTCCCTCGATTGATATGCCTGCAACGCGGGGCCCGACGTGCGGCGTCACCTCGACCAGGCCCTCCGCCTCGAGCGTCTTGATGGCCTCGCGTACAGGGATACCGCTGGTGCCCAGGCTAAGGGCGAGTTCCTTGATGACCAGCCTCGCACCCGGCTGGAGTCTCCCGCTGACAATAGCCTCGCGCAGAGCCGTGTAAACCATCTGGTTTTTAGTCCGGTAAACGATTTTGCCCATCTCCATCGCCTGCACGCAAATCACCTCGAGTTGGGTCAGTATCACAAGGGATGCCAGCAAATATATTTGATACCGCATATTGTGTATTCGGCATGGGTTGCTTGTTTCCTCCTGTTCTCTCAGGTGGATCGGCGCCAGGAAGGTGATAATGCTACCGGGCGACGACGGCCGGACCGCGGCCATAGCACAGTGGCTCGGCAAGAAAAGTGCATCGCCCGGAGGCCGGGCGGGGGAGGACTGGTCAGGACTGCGAGAGGTTGGTCTGGTGAACGGGGTCGCCGAGGGGACTGCGGCGTGCGCGGTGGTTATTTGATTTATCCGCGTACATCATGGAGTCGGCCACCCACAGCAGGGCGTCGATGTCCTTACCGTCGACGGGGTACCTGGCGATGCCCACCGACACGCTC
This sequence comes from Bacillota bacterium, assembly GCA_013178305.1. Lineage (NCBI taxonomy): Bacteria > Bacillati > Bacillota > Bacillota bacterium. Next base: position 88,527 of record JABLXB010000004.1, read on the forward strand.
ACCGCGACGCTGCCACCGCACACGCGGCTCCCCGCCAGGTTGTGCGCGAGACGGTCCTTGAGCGTCTCGATGTTAGGACCCGAGTCCACAAACAGAACTCCGAACTCGTCACCGCCATACCTGGCCGGGACGTCATCGTGACGGACGCTCAGGCGCAGCGCGCGCGCTGCGTGCCTGAGCACCTCATCCCCGCACTGGTGGCCGTGCACGTCATTTATCTCTTTCATGTTGTCGACGTCGAGCACGGCCACTGACGGCCTGCACCGGCCCGCCCGCGCGTCGCTCAGGGCCTCTTCCGCCCTCTCGAAGAAGACTCTCCGGTTGAACAGCCCGGTGAGGTGGTCGATCTCGGCGTCCCTTTTGAGTCGCTGGGACGTGCGGCTTATCTCCAGCATGATGAGGAACATGGAGCCCAGCACCAGGATTGCACTGACGATAGCCAGCAGTCCGATGGCGTATGGCCAGCGGGCCAAGCCAGCGCCATATTGCGGACCGCTGCCCCAGCGGAGGAATAGGCTCAGGACCTCGATGCCCAGACCGGCATAGAACAGCGTCGCGGCTCGCCGCACGCGCGGCGAAACGGACCTCGTGAAACAGATCATCCAACCAACGGCCGCGAAGTAAACCAGGATGCGGCCGGTTTCCCACAGAGCCGACACGTGCGTCACCCTCCCCGTATGGCTACACTCCGAGCGCGGCAGCCGTCCTGGCCCGGAACTCATCCTCGCTGATGGCCCTCATCTGGTGGAGCTCTTCGACCGATCGCGCCATCGTCCTCATTCCCAGCGCCTCTCCGGCCTCGATGGCTGCCCTCAGGTTGTGTGTCTCGCCCTGGCGGATGATGGCCCTGACCTCGGGATTCCCAACCAGCACTTCACACGCGACAACGCGACCCGGACCACTGGCCCTTGGGACAAGCTGCTGCGAAACGACTCCTTCGACTACCGCGGCGAGGTGCCTGTAGGCCTGCCGCTGGTACTCGAGCGGAAAGATGTCCACCACCCTGTTTACCGCCTGCGCAGCGCTGGTAGCATGAAGCGTGGCCAGCACGAGGTGGCCGGTCTCCGCGGCCGTTATCGCCGTCGTGGCAGTCTCGAGGTCACGCAGCTCCCCGATTACGATGACATCGGGGTCCTCCCTCAGGGCGGCGCGGACCCCGTCCGCATACGACTCCGTATCGGAACCGATCTCCCGCTGATTGATTATGCTCCTCTTATGCCGGTGAAGATACTCGATTGGGTCTTCGAGGGTAATCACATGATAGGCTTTCGTTTCGTTGATCGCGTTTATCATGGCGGCCAGCGTGGACGACTTACCGGACCCTGTAGCCCCCGTTACGAGCACCAACCCGTACTCCTTCGACGCCAGTTCGGCCACCACTGGCGGGAGAGACAGGTCATCCAGCGTGGGCATCTGTGACGAGAGTATCCTCACGCAGATCGCGACCGAGCCCCTCTGCCTGAACGCATTAACCCTGAACCTGCTGAGTCCCGGGATGCTGTACGAGAAGTCGACCTGCCCCGAGGCGAGGAACTTGTCGAAATGCTCCGCGCGGCACATCGAGCGCAGGGTTTCCTCAACCTCTCGCGGCGTGAGCGGCCTGCCATCGATCCGCACCAGCTCACCGTGGATCCGCAACGCGGGGCTCGACTCGACGGTAACGTGCACGTCCGAGGCGTGCCGCTGGATCGCGGTCCTGAGAAGGTCGTCTATATCCAATTCCGTTCAACCTCTCGGCGGGGTTCGTAATGACTTACCATTGCACATTACGCTTCAGGCGCGCCGCCGGGCACTGGGCGACCTGGCCCACACGCTGTAATCCACTGTTAACATAAAGCAGGGCGACGCATAAGCTCTACCGTGGCGGTTTTCCCGTGGAAGGGGTGTACCATGCGTCACAGTCTGCTCTCCAGAGTGCGCGTGCGTCTGTTCCTGCTCGTTCTGGTGGCTCTCGTCCCAATGCTGGCCCTGGTGTGTCACACAGCGTCCGAGCAGCGACGGCTTGCGGTGGTTTCAGCGAAGAGGCATGCCCTCGAGCTGCTCGACTTCGCGTCCATGCACCAGCACCAGCTGATGGAGGGGACGCGAAACCTCCTCTCGACACTGGCGCGACTCCCCGAAGTCCGCAGGGGGGATTACCGGGCTTGCACGGCGCTCCTCCGGGATCTGGCCGGCCCGTCAACTCCCTATCTTGCATTCGGGATTGCCGGCCTTGAAGGCAACGTCGTATGCAGTGTCCCCGAAGTACCGGGCCTGACCAACATCTCCGACCGCTCCTATTTCCGGAAGGCACTGGACGAGCAGGATTTCATCATAGGGGATTACCAGACCGGCGGCATCGCAGGAAGGGCATCGTTGTATTTCGGTTACCCGGTGGCGGACGACGAGGGTGGAATCACGTCGGTTCTCTACGTCGCGCTCGATCTTACGTACCTGGAACGCGAGGTGTCCGATGTCTCATTACCGCCGGGAGTAGTGTTCACCGTCATGGACGACAGCGGTAAAGTACTTGCCAGCCAGCCGTCCGGCACCGCGGTGAGGGGGCAGACGGCTTCCGAAACGGCTCTGCCACCGGCGGTCCTCTCCGCCGAAGAGGCGGGCACCGCGATCGTGCCCGGGCCGGAGTCATACATGCTGGCGTTCACGCGGCTCGGCGCTCACTCCGGCACCGGGAATCTCCGCGCAAGCCTGAGTATACCGACCAGATTGCTGTTCGAGGATGTCGACCGGCTGTACCGGCGGAATCTGATCGGGTTGGCTTCGGTGACGGTCCTTGCAGTCCTGGCTGCCTGGGTGGGGGGGGAACTGTTCTTCCTGCGAACCCTGAAGGTACTTGTCCGGACTACCGAACGGCTGGCGTCAGGGGACTTCGAGGCCCGCACCGGACTGGCGAGTACCGGCGAGTTCGGCCAACTCGCCCGGGCGTTCGACAGGATGGCGGAGGCTAACGCGGCGCTGTTCAATGAGATCAGGCGCTCCCATGCCGAACTCCAACGCGCCTACGAGGAAACCCTCGAGGGGCTGGTCAAGGCACTCGACCTTCGCGACCACGAGACCGAGGGCCACTCGTGGCGCGTGACGGAGATGACCGTGCAGGTCGCCAGGGAATTGGGGATGGATGGTCAGGATCTCGTCGATACCCGGCGTGGCGCCCTGCTGCACGACATCGGGAAGATCGGGATACCGGACAGTATTCTGCTCAAACCCGGATCCTTGGATGAGGAAGAGTGGGGGATAATGCGAAGGCACCCTGTGCTCGCGTTCCAGATCCTCCACCCTATCAGCTACCTGCGTAACGCGCTGGTTATCCCCTATTTCCATCACGAGAAATGGGATGGGACTGGGTATCCGTGTGGGGCGAAAGAGGAGGAGATACCGCTGGCTGCGCGGGCATTTGCAGTGGTCGACGTGTACGACGCCCTCTTGTCCGAAAGGCCCTACCGGCCCGCATGGCCGGAGGACCAGGTCCTCGAGCACATCCGCGGGCAGGCGGGGACGCACTTCGACCCTCAGGCAGTGGTCGCCTTCATGCGGGTACTTGGCGAAGACTAAGGGGCAGGCCGCGAGGGGCCTGCCCCCTGCAGACTCACAGTCGTTCCGGCAGTGACTCCCACGTCGCTGAGAGTTCGCCTTCGGGGACGTCGAACACTACGCCGTATGGCGGGAGATTCTCACGGGAGAAGAACTCCGGCAGTCTGTCGGCCTGGGGGCCGATGCCGGCCCGCCTGTTGAACGTGACCTCGGCCGAGATTATCTCTCCGCCCCAGCGTGTCAGGAAATTATCTGGGAGCGCGGCGCCGTGGAATGTCCGGAGAAGATCGAGCACGAGCGCGGGCTGCGAACCCGTCGCGCCCATCAGGAAGATGCACAGGCCAAGCGAGTCGTACGATGCTCTGACCAGCTGTATCCCCCTCGACAGGGCAACCTGCCCGTTGGGCTTGTGATGATCGACCTTAGCGGCCAGCGTAAGCCCCGCGGTGTGGTCCGCGCCCATCGGGCAGGTGCAGTACGTAACGCCCGTGCCCTTGATGGCCCGCGGGTCGTAACCGGGAATCGCCTGGTTCTTGACTACCGGGACCCTGCGGACCCCGAGAACCGTTCCGGCGACGCCGGCGCCCATACCCGCGAGCCGCCCAAGCAGGCTGCCTGATGGGACTTCGTCCAGTATCTCCAGGAACGACGCCGCATCCCCAAAGCGCGCCAAGCCGCCATCCGCCATCACGCCCAGGGTAGCCCCGACCTCGATGGTGTCGAGGCCGAAGTCGTTGCAGGCGTAATTCAGCCTAGCGACGTCGTCCAGCGAGGCAAGCCCCAGATTGGAACCCATCAACGCGATGGTCTCGTACTCGAGCGGGGCCACGAGCTCCCTGCCGCTCTCGTCGGGATAGCAGTTTGAGCAGCGGATCACGCAACCATGCATACAGGTCTCGGTAGGAGTCCCCTCGCCGCCGCGCGATGTGATGACCTCGTACATGTGCTCGCCGGTGAGGGTCTCGGCCTCCTCGAATGCCCCGCCACTGAAGTTGCGAGTCGGGAGGCCGCCGAGGACGTTGACCCCGCGCAGCGTGACTGCGGTCCCGTACTTGGCCAGGTTCTTGCTCCGGTCGTTCTCGAGCACGGCCTGGTTGAACCGCTTTCTAGCCTCGGAGAATGCGGTTGGGTCCACCGCGGACGGCGCCTGTTTGCCGCCGTTCGCCACGAGTATTGCCTTCACGCGCTTCGACCCCATCACCGCGCCCACACCGCCCCTTGCTGCCATGCGGCTCGGCCGCCCGAACATGTCGGTCACGGCCACGGTGGCAGCGTGAAGCCCAATCTCACCGGCCTGTCCTATTGAAATGACCGAGTAGTCGCGCCTATACTCGCCAAGCAGCCGCTTGACCAGGTCGAAATTGCCCAGTCCCGCGTATGCTGTCCCATCCTCGAAGCGCAGGCCGTCGGGTGTGACCAGGAGGACCGTCCAGTCAGGGGCCGCCGCCCCCTCGATGACAAGCCCGCGAAGCCCGAGACGCGCCAGGGCCGCAGCCGCCGTCCCTCCGGCGTTTGCCTCCTTGATTCCGCCGGTGAGCGGGCTCTTGCAGCCTATCGAAAGCCTGCCCGCGCTGGAGACCCCCGTTCCGGCGAGCGCGCCGCCGGCGATTACCAGCTTGTTTGAATCGCCCAATGCGTCGCAGGTGGGCGGAACCTCGGCCAGCAGGATGTCTCCGATCAGAGCCCGCCCGCCGGTCAGTCTGCGATCATCACCTGGTTCCTCGTAACGCCAGGTCCGTGCACCGGCGTCTATCCTCAGCAGTCTCAAGCGCCTCTACCTCTCCAGGATCTCGTACGGGCCTTCCGTCGGCCACTTAGGAAGCAGCCCGATGAGCATGATCCCCGCTGTCACCAGCAGCCTCACCGTTTCGTCACCGGTGCACCAGACCCTGTGAGGTACACCTTCCTTGTTGAGGATGGCGTCCCCCGCCTCGAACGGGTACCTCACGCCGTCGTTCTCGATCTCCCCCTTCCCAGCCAGGACGTAGTAGCACTCCTCGCAGGCATGCTTGTGCAGGGGTGAGTGGTTCCCCGCAGGAACTTCCACGATCCCCACGATGAGCGACTTCGGCGTGAAGCCGGTCTCGGGATAGATGACTTTCCAGTCCCTCACGCCTTTTCTGGACTCCATCGGTGCGCCGCCAATGAATTCGCTCTTCTTGATTACGACCTTTTCCGCCATGGTTCTCCCCTCCATTTGCTAGAACGAGCATACGTGCACGTTCAAATGACCCCGTGGCCGCTGCACCGCCCTCGTGCCGCTCTCAGGCTGCCCTCGGGCGTGGGCTCACCTCCACAGGAACGGGCTCAGCACGAGTATGATAATCAGCGTGGTGATCGCGTTTATCGCCGTAGGCAGGGTGTATGCCTTGAACGCCCCTCGCGTGTTCAGGCCGGCGATTTTCGCCACGACCCAGAACGCGCTGTCGTTCACGTGGCAACCGAGGAGGGCGCCCGAACCGATGGCCAGTGCCAGCCATATTCCGCTCAAGCCCAGCTGCGCCGCCACGGGGGCGATGAGGTTAGCGGTCGTGATGATGGCCACCGTACCCGACCCCTGCGCGAACTTGATGGCGGCCGCGATGAACCAGGCCAGGAGAATAGCCGGAACGTTGTATGAGATCATCCCCTGCGCCAGTACCTTGCCGATGTTGGTTGCCCCGAGGACCTGGCCGAACGAGCCGCCCGCGCCGGTCACGAGGAGTACGAGTCCAGCGTCGGCCAGCGCAACGTTGACCGACTTGGATACCTGATCGGAGTTCATCCGGCTATACGCCACAAACAGTGCTGCGACCGCGCCCAGCAGCATGGCGACGTTGCGCTCACCAATGAACTTCAGTGTATCTATCACTGCGCTTTGCTGTCCCTTGAAGGCTATGGGGACGATAGAGGCCAGCACTATAAGGATTACCGGCACGGCAATAGGAAGCAGGGACGCGGGGAGAGACGGGAGGTTCTTCTCGTCAATCTCTTCGAACTTGGCGTCGGACAGTGACGGCTCCTCATCCTGATCCGGGTTCCAGAACGCCTGCCGCTTGGCAAGGAAGTTGTATGCGTAGAGAGCCAGGAAAGCCGCCGGCGCACCGACTATGACGCCGCCCAGGATCATCTGACCGAGCGGGACCTTGAGAGTGTCGGCGACCGCCAGCGGGCCGGGCGTCGGCGGGATCAGCATGTGAGCGGTCCCAAGCCCGATGACGAGCGGCGCGATTACGATGGGCAGCGCGGCCTTAATAGCCTTGCCGAGCTTCTTGGCGATGGGAGTCAGGATGATGAATCCTACGTCGAAGAAAACCGGTGTTGACACTATGAGACCGGTGGTGCACAGCGCCTCGGGGACTTTCCTGGCGGAGAACACGCTGAGGGTCGACTTGACTATCCTCTGTACCCCGCCACAATCCGCGAGCAGCTGGCCGATGATCACGCCGAAACCCACGGTCAGCCCGATGCCGCGCATCGTACCCCCGAAGCCCTCGGCGATGAGACCCGCGGTCTTCATGGCGCCGACGCCGGAGGCTATGCCGTAGTAGAAGCCGCCGAGAATGAGGCCGAAAACGGGTGAGATCTTGAACCTGATGACGAGGACCAGCGCAATGGCAACAGCGATGAGTAGATGGAGCACCAACATGTCTTCTCCCCTCCTTAGTATGCCGGTGTAGCGGTGTCGCGGTCGACGGATGTGGTATCAGGTCGACAGGTGCCTGGCGACGGCCTGTTCGTCGACGTGTACGCCGAGACCCGGGCCATCGGGCGCACACGCCTGGCCGTTCCTGACTGGTAGCGGTTCTCCGATAACCTCCCACTTCAAAGAACAGTTCGAGACATCCCTCAGCATTTCAAGACCTGCCGGCACGGCGGTCATCAGATGCAGTGATGCGGCCAATCCAAGATCAGTCCCGAAATGGTGCGGTGAACAGGGTATCGACTGCGACCGCACCGTGCCGGCAATCTCCCTCATCCCGGTAAAGCCACCGGCCCTGGTTATGTCCGGCATTGCCACCCGCAACGCACCCGCCGCCACCGCGCGGTGGAACTCGTCAACCGTGAAGTAGTTCTCACCGGCCGCGACAGGCACCCTAACCGAGGAGGCAATCTGCGCCATGCCCTCGATGTCGTCGCAGGGGACCGGTTCCTCGAGCCAGGATGCACCGGAGTGGTCGACGACCGGCGCGAGCCTCAGAGCCTGCTCCCGCGTCCAGGCCTGGTTCGCGTCCACGTAGACCTTTCCCCTGCCCGCCCCACGAACGGCCGAGCAAACAGTGCGCACCATGTCCATGTCCTGGCGCTCGTCAAAACCCACGCGGACCTTCACAGCAAGGTAGCCCTCGGCCAGGCAATCGAGCGCGTGATCGACGATCCGCGAGGAGTCAAGACCGGTGGCGTAGAGGGGGATCGGGGAAGGTTTCTCGGCCCCGAGCAACCGATATATGGGCTCGCCGGTGGCTTTGCCCTTTATGTCCCACATTGCGATGTCCACCGCGGCGATTGCCTGGTAGATTGGGCCCTTGGCGCCCCATTGTAGGGCCAGCCTGTATAGCATGGACTCGAGGTACTTTGTGGTCGCCGGCGGGTCTAGCGGATCGCGCCCAATCAGCAGCGGGGAGACCGCCTTCTCAACCGTGATCCGGCGCTCCTCGAGAGCCCAGAATGGGAAGTTCACGAACGTCTCGCCCCAGCCGTCAATACCCTCGTCGGTTTCCACCTTCACGAGGGCGAAGTTCCGATGCGTGATGGTGCCGAGGCTGAAGCTCAGGGGTTGTGCCAATTTATACTTGAGGCCGTAGAATTTAACGCCGGTTATCTTCATTGATGCTCTTCCTCCAGACCAGATGCCCAGATGAGGCGTCTTTTGCCCCGCTTCCACCGCGATGTGGCGACCCCGCGGGGCTTACTTCAGGCCCTCAAAGATGTGGTCGAAGTGACGGACCATGATCTGCCTCACAGCCGCACCGTCGCGATTGGAGAGCGCGTCCAGCAGGCGACGGTGTATGTCCAGCGATTCCTCCAGGTGGCCTTCCCTGGAGAAGCACTTGGCCTTCATGTAGCCCCAGAGCCCACGTTTCATGAAGGCGAGGTATTGTTGAGCAGTGTTGAGAAGCACGTGGTTCTTGCAGGCCCTGGCAATGGCCTCATGGAAATCATAGTCGCTCTGCAAGTAACCCTCGACGTCGCCCACTTGTACTGCGGTCTCCATTCCGGCGAGCGCCGATTTCATCTTGACAACATCGTCGTAGGTGAAACGCTCCGCCGCCATCTCAGCCAAACCGGGTTCCACCACCAGTCTTGCTTCGACAGCGTCGTAGGCCCCCTGCCCTTCTTCGAGAGTGCCCATCGCAGCGGCCCTGGCGAATGCGAGCGGCGCGGCGAACCGGACGTACGTCCCGTCCCCCGGTCTCCGCTCCAGCACGCCCGCCAGTTCCAGTGCGGACAGCGCCTCCCTGACCGCGGTCCTGCTCACCCCCACTTCTTCGCAGATGACTTGCTCAGAAGGAAGCCTGTCTCCCACTCTCAGGCCCCCGTTCTCGATCTGGGCCAGAAGCTGTTCTGCCACGTGAGTGGATTTCTTCGTGAAGTCGACCCTGGTGAGCTGCAAATTCAACACCCCGCGTGTAAGGCTTTCGTGCGCGCCCGGCGCTCTCGGCCGTTCACGAGTCCGCTTCGGGCTCATGTACGAAGGTAATAATGTATTACATTAATATCAATTGGACGCAACTCGAGGAAATCCTCCTTGCGCGGACTCATCCGGATCTTCCTGATGTGGGCCTCCATCTCTGGGGGGCTAAGCCCATATTCGCGGCGTACGCGATGACCTGCGCTAGATCCTTAAGATGCAGGTCCTCGAGGATTTTTGTCATGTGGGTACGTCGCCGTATGGGGTCTGGGATTAAGGGTATCTGCCACCTCCATATGCGTTTTCCCCTGCGCGACAAGTGCGAGGACTTCGACCTGCCGAGGAGTCGACCCCTGTCCGGCCAAGCAGGACCAAGCCAGTGCTGTGTTGATCCTCGAGTGCACGGGCCCTGCAGAGGCGCCCGAGATCCTCGCCACGCTGCCCCTGGTCCAACAGGGACTGATCGAGTTCGACGTAATCCCGTTGAAGCCGTACCCCGGGTTTTCGCGGTTGTTTGTATAGCACTAGCAGTCACCGGCCGAATCCGCACTAAGGAGGAACGGGGGCCGGATTCTGTCGCCCGGCCCCCTGAAGCGCGAGCATGGTTCGCTGAGACTTTCCTGCGCCGGCCTCTCACTCCTACTGGATGGTTGCGGTTACTGTACCCTGGCCGGAACCTCTGCCCACGTGTGACCGCCATCGGCGGTCTTGAGCAAGAGGCCTTCGCCAATGGCCCACCCTGTCTTGTCAGATACGAACTCCAGTGCCCTCACGTCCTTCAGTCTGCGGTCCGGCTTCACCGCGGTCCAGTTGCGGCCACCATTCGTCGTCACGTACACCTGCGTCCCGTCGGTTGCAAACCCATTAGTAATGCTGGCGAAGGTCCATACCAGCCCGTACTCGCCGACGGACTTCAACATGGATCCGACAGCCCACGCCTTTCCGCCGTCATGGGTTACGTAGAATCCCATCTCCATCTGGTTGCCGGCAAACGAGACCGGAATCAGCCCGTCGCTAGCGCTGAAGAACACCGGCTGCATCGTTGTGAGTTGCGACTTCTTGTGCGCTTCGGGGAGCATCAGGCTCACGCGTTCCCAGGTCCGCCCGCCGTCAACAGTCCTGAGCAGGTAAGCCGTACCATCAACCGGTTCGTAACCCGTAATCCACCCTTCCTCAGCATTGCGGAACGCGAACCCCGTCTTGTGGCCGGCAAAGGGTATCTCGCCCGGCTTGAACACGCGGGGATCAGTCTTGGACGCGACCGACCACGTCTTGCCCCCGTCGGTCGTACGCAAGAGAGTGACCACCTCGTGGTGCATGGCGACACCTTGATGCGCCATCATCCACCCGTTAGAGGGGTCGATGAACTGCATTTGAGGCGCCACGCCCTCCACGGTTTCGAGTTCTATTGCCGAGTTATCCCATGTCCGGCCACCATCAGACGTCCGGTAGACGACGAGCGTCGAACGATCTCCGTAAGCCCCAACCCATGCCCGATTTCCGTCCATGAAGAAGCCCCTGGCACACTGGTTCAACCGGCAACCCGCCGGCGTCACGGACTTCCAGGTAAGCCCGCCATCGGTGGTGCACAGCACTGCCGACTCAGTCAAGGCCCATCCCGTGGTATCGTCAACCATGTTCATGCATGTAAACGACGGCGCCGCAGCTGGTCCAGTCATCGAACATCCGGCCAGAGTAACCGAGATAACGAGAGCGCTAACAGCCATCTTCAACACGGAACGCATAATGGGTCACTCCTTGTGGTCTATCCGCTAAACCCACGCATACCCATCCGGCGCTGCGGCATCCGGATAATCCCCGCAGTTCTGGACCGTACAGTGTGGCTTGCTGCATGACCAGCCGTCACGACCCGGCCGTGCTCCCGTCACTACAGACGCGCGTGAACCCGCCGGGTTCCGCGGGTAATTCGAGGAGTTCGGCGGGGTGGTTACGAAGAACTACCTCTGGGCAACGAGAGATTCTCTGATATGGGGTGGTTTTGGTGCGACGCGACAGCGCCGGCGGCCAGTCACGCCTGGTACTGGCTACGGACCTGGATGGCACGCTGGTGGGAGACGGGCCTTCGCTGGTACGGCTCAACAAGTGGATACGCGACAGGCGCGACGCGGTGGCGGTAGTCTATCTTACCGGCCGGCACTCGGGCTCGGCCTCTGGGCTGATTGAATGCGAGGGACTGGTCCGACCTGACGTCCTGGTGTGCAACGTGGGGGCGGAGATACGGTTTGCACCGTCGTACGACCCCGATCCAGCCTGGGAGGCACGAGTCCGCGAAGGGTGGAACCAGGCCCTGGTGTGCGCACATCTCAAGGCGAAGTTCCCGCACCTGGTCTACCATGACTTGCCCACGGAGCTGCGGCTAGCCTATCATACGGACTCGGGCCTCTCGGAAACCCGCGCTGCGGTTGCCGACTCTCTACGGAACGCAGGCCTGCCCGCTACGGTGGTAGTAAGCACGGGCGGTTTCATGGACGTTATACCTGCTCAGGCTGGCAAGGGGCGTGCGCTGCGGTACGTCATGCAGGTAATGGGCTGGGAGGACAGGTGTGTCATCGTGTGCGGGGACAGCGGGAACGACCTCGACATGCTGCTGCTCGGCCTGAACGGGGTTGTTGTCGGGAACGCCACCGAGGAGGTTCTGGGAGTCCGGCTGCCGGAGGCTGTTTACAGAGCCTGCGGCCAGTGTGCCGAAGGAATCATTGAAGGGTTGTGCCACCACGGGTTCATGGATGAACGTGACCTCGGTGCGACGCCTGAGGACGAAGGCTGGCGTGGCGATGAACTCGGCAAGGAGTCGGCGGGTTGAGGCGCCGTCAAGGAGGCGTCCCGCCCTGCAAAAGGACGCTTGGTAGTCCTTCCAGGAGAGACAGCGGAGCAGTCCCCTGAGAGGGCTGCCCCCCTTTCGATTAGTGATTCGACCAAGTTGAGCTTATCCTCAGACGAGGCTCTGTCGCGGCGAGGTGCAGTCCTGGGCCTGTAATTGGGCCGATGGGATTCGGCCTGTGCTTGGCCCGTTGTGCGAAGATCCCGGGCAAGGGAATCGCAGGCCCGCAGTCAGGGCCACGTGTACATCGGTGTGGCCTGCGAAGTTCGTGCCCAATAGTCTCTGTCAGGTGGCGCAGCGGATTGTCAGACTGGCGGGGTTTCCACCCGGCTTTGAGTTGGGCGCAAGCCTCGTCTTCTCGGCTACTCGAGATAAGCTTTCCTGGTTAGGTCCGTGCCGAGGCTTCGGGCAGTCTTTCTCGCTCTATAGTTCAAGAAAACTGCCAGAGGGAAATACAGGGCTTTGGGGATTCTCTCGGCAATCAACTGCTGTGCCCTGCTAGATATCGTCTTACCGTCCAAAACGTCTTCCAGAGCAAGTTTTAGGGCCGAAGAGATTCTTCTGCCTTTGCCACCCAGACTCTCAAGCGGAGCTCCATTGATGATCGGTCCACCCCCGTAGCTCAGACCCCCCAGCCAACTCATCTGCGCTGATTCAGCGAAGTACCTGCAGGACTCAAGCAGTGATCCACATAGGGTTACGTCCGGAAAGCCGCACTGCCCGATCGCAAATAGACTTTTCCCCTTGAGTTCATTGCGAAGGTTCGTGGCTGGCTGTTCCATGAACCAGATAACGGGGTAGGGAAGTGTGTCTACGTATAAAGGTGTCACCAGGCCTATGACATGACTCTGCGAGACAATGCTCTTCAGGTCATCAAAGCTTTGCTTGCCGTCAAAATAGTCGATAACGTACACGATCTCTGCGTTATGGCCGGATTCCTCAGCCAGGGCCTTAATGGTTTGAGAGAAGCTGTAGGAGGTTCCTTTCTTTCGAGGGCTTCCAACGAAAATGAGTAGTCGCTGGGCTTTCATCAATACCCTACCCCCTCGAGCGCCTCCCGGATTCTGTGTTCCATGTCGGCTATGGAATCCGTGGGGTGGAGTACAAGCGCCTTGTGCGATTTAACCAGCATATTCAGGGCGTTTCTTGCCACCAAAGTTCCAAAAGCGTCTTCCTCTCCGGGCAGGGGATTTTCTGCCACACCTATCCCCAAAAGTGCGGTAGGGTTGCCGTAGCGCGTTGGATGCAGCAAGTGTCCCCCTTTCACTATGTAGAGAGGGAGTCCCATCACCATCAGTCTGTCAACAGCCTTCTTAAGCTGAGATGAGTAGCCTCCAAATCTAACAGGCGTGAGCATGACCAGAAGCGGACTATTCGCTGCGGCACGAATGATCTGAGGCATGTCATCATCAAAGGTACACTTCCCTGGCGACCTAAAGGCGCAAGACCCACAGGATCTGCACGGCGAAATATCATACTCTCTTAGCCTAAAATCCCGAAATGACTCGCCTTTTCCCGTCAGTATCTGTACCAGGATCCTGTCCAACTCGTCAACCATGCTGTCCTCGATGGCAGCGCCGTTCAGTATGACTGTGCCCACGTCAACCTCCCGTGAATGCAAAGATGGCTCCTACGCATGTGCATTATAGAGTGAAACGGAATCGGGTAGAAGTCTAGAGAACTTTTCAACAAGCCGCTCCGGTGTAGGTATGGCTGCCAATCCTCTGCCGCGATACCCATATCCCATCCGCCTCAATGAACAGCACCTTGAAACCTCTTCAAACTGTACAATACGCCCAGAGGTTCTTTTTCTGTTTCTCCTTCTCTCTCTCTGTCCAATGAGAGGGGACCTTCGCGTACTCGTCGGGCTCATATTATGTTGGCAAACCTCAGGCCGACGATCTTCCAGTCCTTGCACGCCTCGAACACGTTGAATCTGATGAGCATGTTGTTCTCGAATATGGCCTGGGGGGTGTTGCGTTATATCAGTGGGGATCGCCGCGTCGGCTACGTGTTTTCTTCAGCAACCATACGACACAGGACAAGGGTCCCTCCAGGAGCGAGCACCTCGCCTTGCTCGTCGAGCTCCGGGTTGAACCCCGACAGTGCTGCCGCTCTGATCCTCGTGCAGCGTGCTACCACTGCTATAGCTTCCTCGAGGTCATCCAGGCTCACCCCGCCACGCACCGTAGGGAAATCATTTGTTGCCTTGGACCACGACACTACGTCTATGTCAACGTGAAGATAAACGCCTCCAACACGTGAGGCCACTGCCTCCAGAACGGGTCCCAGTGCGGGCTCTACGCCCTTTTGGGCGATATCGTCAGCAGTGACCACATCTATGCTCGAACCTGCCGGCGTAGACAGACTGACCCACAATCCCCCACTCCCTTCACCGTACCGCGGAGGTCCCCATCTGGCGACTTCTTCCGGGGTGAGTCTCGATACAGGGGTGACCCACAGCCCTTGCGCATTCAGCAAGACAGTCTGGTTCTCCTGTCCGCCGTGCCCAACAACTCCTCGACCCCTGTCAGCGCAAGGGCTTGCGGCTCCATGAGAATAATATGGTGGACCATGAAGGACTCGAACCTTCAACCGTCCGATTAAGAGTCGGATGCTCTACCAATTGAGCTAATGGTCCACGCGATTTGCGGCTTCAGCGTTCACGCCACGCGCCTGCGTGGCGTCCTGCGTCCGCCGTCGTATTCAATTTGGTAGCGGCGGCTGGATTCGAACCAGCGACACTACGGGTATGAACCGTATGCTCTAGCCACCTGAGCTACGCCGCCTCAAAGTCCGAACCCCAAGGTCAGCACGTTCAATTCTAGCATCAACCCATGGTCGCGTCAAGCGCTCCAGGCTGGTCAAACGTACTGCGCCAGGAGCGCATCCCATCGACGCTGGAGTCGATTCCAACCCGATTCTCGCGCTCATCGCGACAACCCCCGTCAACCACCGGCCAGCGGCATACGGATATGGACCTCGTCTCCGTCGTGCAGCTCGTGCAGTGGGTCGACGGTGCGTGACCCGTTCACCTCGACATAATACGAGCCGTCGCCGTGACGGAAGTCCTCCACGATTTTTCGGAACTCACCGCCATATAGCCGTCCCAGGTAATCGAGCAGTCCGCCCAGCGTATTGCCGTACAGCGTTAGGACCTCGATCTGGCAGTGTGTAATCTCCGCTACCAAAGCGGAGCACCTTATCCGGATGGTGACTCTTTCTTCTTGACTTGTGGCCGAGCTTACGGATTGCCTCGCCTCCAACGGCCCCGCCGCAGCAGGGCGAGATGGCAGCCGCCTCTTCAACCGGTCCCCCGGCTTCGAGGGCGGCGCGCGTTGGGTCTCCCGGACGGGACGTCCCAGTCCTGCTCTCATAGTATTCGTTCCAAATGGGTTCTGGAGGAACCACGCCCGGAGTCTCGAACCACGAACGATGGGTTCCATGGCTCGAGTGCCAGAGCCCGGGAGGGTGAACTACCGATGCCGGTGGTCAATGAACTGCGAATTACCACGCTGGTCGACAACTACGTCGGCCGGATGGGCCTCATGGCGGAGCATGGTTCATCGATGCTGATTGAATCCGGAGACTCCGCAGTCCTGCTCGATTGTGGCCGGACAGCGCTGGTCCTGGCCAACGCGAGGAAGCTCGGGGTCGACCTCGGAAGAGTCGAGGCGATCGTACTCAGCCACGGACACATCGACCACACGGGTGGCCTCGCGCGGGTTCTACGCTATCTCAGGAGCCGGGGCCGCCGCGTGAAGGTGTACGCCCACCCCAACGCTGTTGAGGCCAAGTTCAGTCGCGAAGACACAGGACTTCGCTCCATTGGTATGAGACTGACTCCTGACGGAGTCCGCGAACTCGGGGCGGATCTGGTCTTATCAGAAGAGCCGCTCGAGGTCGCGCCCGGAATCTGGACGAGTGGTGAGATACCGCGCGGTCATGGTCCCGAGGCAGTCGAGAAGAGGTTCCGGGCGAGGCGCGACTCGACGCTGTGCGAGGACCACCTGCCTGACGACCAGTTCCTCTGGGCTTTGACCCCGGCAGGTACGGTCGTGGTCTCCGGGTGCTGTCATGCGGGGCTGGAGAACTCCCTGTATCACGCTGTATGCATATCCAGGAACCCCAGGCTGAGGCTGGTTGCAGGCGGCCTGCACCTCCTGAAGAGGGAAGAGCACGAGCTGCTGTCCATCACCAAGGGGCTTAGAGCCCACGCCCCCGGTTCATTCGTCATCGGCCACTGCACCGGTTTCCGGGCGATGGTCGCATTCAGTAACGCATTCCCCGGCAAGGTTTTCGTCAACGCGGCCGGCGTGAAGGTGGAGGTCGGCGAGGAGGTCAAGGTATCGTAGTACGTTCACCAATTGACCGCGTCCCCCATATTATGTAGCAAAAACAAGGGGATAGCGGCATGAGCGTTTCCACGAACGGCTTGCCTCCCTGCCCTGAAGGCAATTATTACACAATCCGTTCGGGCGATACCCTGTTCTTCATCGCGCGCAGGTTCAATATCTCGGTAGACGACCTCATTGAGGCCAACCGCGGTCGCGTCGACCCGGAGAACCTCCAGGTTGGCCAGGTCATCTGCATACCCCTGGCTGTTCCCGTGCCCGCCTGCCCGCCGGGCTCCATAACGTACGTCGTCGCCCGCGGAGACACCTTCTTCAGCATCTCCAAGCGCTTCAGAGTGAGCGTGGGTGCCCTTATTCAGGCAAACCCCGGCGTCAACCCCGAGGCGCTTCTGATCGGCCAGCAGATCTGCATCCCCGACGTGCGGCGGATCTGCCCGGCCGGGTACTTCCGGTACGTAATCAAGTCGGGTGATACATTCAGGAACCTGGCCATGCGGTTCAACACCACCGTGGAAGCCATCCAGGCGGCGAACCCGGGGGCGGATCCGTACAACCTCCAGATAGGTCAGGTCATCTGCATCCCGCAACCGCTGCACAGGTCCCACCCGCCGGGTTCGACCTTCTACGTCGTAGCCCCGGGCGACACGTGTTTTTTCATCGCCCGCCGTTTCGGCACGACAGTCGAAGTTATCATCAGGTTGAATCCGGGAATAGACCCATACAGGCTGTTCGTCGGCCAGCGGATATGCATCCCCACGCCCTTGAGGTTATGCCCGCCGGGCGCGTTCGCGTATACAATCCGGCCCGGGGATACGTTCTATAACCTGGCCCTACGGTTCAATACGACGGTTGAACGGATCCAGATGGCGAATCCCGGTGTCGACCCGCTGAACCTGCAGATTGGCCAGAGGATCTGCATACCTCTGGCATGACGCGGGTCGCTCCCACGGCTTTCCCGCTGACGCACATCTTCCGGGAATTGCCTTAACCCGGGTAAACGGGTAGACAGGACATCTATCAACCTGTCCAAATTACGACCTTGAAGCACTCCGGCGCTCGGTAATCTCTGCCCAGAGGAGGTACACTACCCCTGCCGAAAGCGACAGCAACGCCATCCGGCTGAGATCAGGCCCAACATACCGGAACATCGCGTCGAACAGCTCACTGCTCCATGATGAGATACCGGAACCGAACACGGCAGCGCTAAGATATCGCGTCGCCTGCAGGAAGGCAGCCACTGCTACCAGTGCCACGCCAGCCCCTCTTCTTGACACTATGGAAACGCCCCCCTTCAAATAGCAACCCTGATTAAGACGCCCTGCCGGCAGGAGAGTTCCATGATGAGGCCACATCCAAAAATGGGGCCGGGGGCGGGAATGGCAATACTGCTCAGGCGAGTAAATTCTTAAGCTCCTTCACTACTAATCCAGCCTGTCGGATGACCGCCCTAAGCACGCCTTGTCTACATCTGGGCCCCCATGATGGAGGACCGTAGTCGACCCGGAACGCATGGCTGCACTGTTTAAGCACTGCGAGTGTACGTGAGTCCCTCATAGAGGATTCTGCTCCGGCGTGTGGAATATACACAAATCAGTAGATTGTATAAAGAAGGCTGATCCCCGTGACCGTAAGGATCATGATAGGCGGACAGGTCGACAAGGGGACGGTCCTCACCCTCGCAAGACGGCACGGCGGAGCCAGGGTTGAGGCGATCGCGCTCAGCGACATCGAGGCCGCGATGGAGGTCAAGTCGGGCCGCGCCGATTATTACCTGGGCGCGTGCCTCACCGGTGGAGGCGGTCTCGCAATGGCCATCGCGCTGCTGGGGATCGAACGCTGCGTGACCGTCTCGTCCCCCGGGAGGCCTCCAAAGCCGGAGGAAATCCGCAAACACGTCAGGGCCGGCAAGAAAGCCTTCGGGTTTACGGCGGACCATGCGGAAGCGGCCGTGCCGGCAATCATCCAGGCCCTGCTGGAGGTGGCGGAGTGACCGGGAGCCTCGAGAGTCACCCCTTGGAGTGTATGGACCTCGAAAGTGCGATTCGGATACAGTTCCGCCTCGTCGATACCATTCAGCGGCATTTTGACGGGTATTCCGTCATAGGATCGGGAGACCTCGGGGTCGTGGAATCCCTCGGTAGGCCCCGGACCACCGCAATGGTTGAGTCGACGCTCGCGGAGTTCTTCGGCGCCGATGACGCTGTGCTCGTACGGGGAGCGGGGACGGGGGCAATCCGCTCAGCACTGCAGGCCGGTCTCCGGCCGGGGGCGAGCGTGCTGGTCCACAGTGCCCCGATATACCCCACAACCCGGGTTACCCTGGAATCGATGCGCGTAACCCTCCTGAAGTGCGATTTCAACGACCTTGACGAGACGGGAGAGGCCTGCCGGGGGGTCGACGCGGCCCTGGTCCAGCACACCCGGCAGTCGCCACGGGACCGCTGCCGTCCCGGTGAGGTTATCGCCACGCTGAGGTCATCCGACCCGGGTCTGTTCATCCTCAGCGACGACAACTATGCCGTCATGAGGGTGCCGAAGATAGGTTTTGAGTCCGGCGCCACGGCGTCGGCTTTTTCGCTGTTCAAACTCCTCGGCCCTGAGGGAATCGGGTGCGTAGTCGGCAAGAGCGAGTTGATCCGCCGGATAAGGGAACAGACCTACTCCGGCGGCAGTCAGGTCCAGGGGCCCGAAGCCATGGACGCGCTGCGCAGCCTGGTCTACGCTCCGGTTGCCCTCGCTATCCAGGGCCGGGTGGTCCGGGAGGTGGTCGAACGGCTCTGCGCAGGCGAGATCCCCGAGGTGAAAGCCGCGCACGCAGCCAACGCGCAATCAAGTGTGGCGCTGGTGGAATTCCGCGATCCAATCGCTCCAAGGGTCCTCGAACACGCCTGGAGGTTCGGAGCGGCGCCACACCCGGTCGGAGCGGAGTCCCGTTATGAGGTAGCTGCCCTGTTCTATCGTGTCTCCGGAACTTATCTCGAGGATGACCCCAGTCTGCAGTCGTACATGATCCGGGTCAACCCCATGCGGGCCGGATCGGATACCGTCCTGAGGGTCCTCCGCCAGACCCTGGATTACGTGCGCAATTCTGGTTGAGAGGGAGGCGATCCCATGTTGTTCGGGAAGATCATCGTGGCGGCAGCGATGGGCGGGCTTGCGGCGGCACTTGCACAGAAGGGTATCGCAGTATTTCACGACGGGCTCAGGCCGGTTATGCCGGAGTTCCTGGAGGGGCGCATGAAGCGCAGAGAACTCGCCCTGACCAGCTTCGCCCTCAGTTTCGGACTCGTGGTCGGCTACGGCATACCGGTCTCGTTGACGGGCGCACTCTTGCTGATCCACTCGGTTTTCCTCGCGACGGACATCATAGCCGCGTTCTCGCCCAGTACACCTGTCGCCGCAGCGATCGGCGCTCTGTACGGCGGCGGGATTGCGGTCGGGCTTCAGTGGATAGTCAACCTGATAAAAATGCTGCCGGTCAACTTCCTCGGGGCTCTCGGGGATGTCGGGACTCCGATCGTGGTGGCGTTTGCAGTCTTCCCAGCCCTTGCGGTGGGCTACCAGTACGGCGCCAGGAAGGGAATCTACACCCTCCTATTCTCGCTGCTTGTCAGGCAGCTCGTCGTCAGATTCAGTCCTATTCCGCTGGGCACCGCCAAGCTCAACATCAATCCTGAGGGTTCGGCCCTTGTGGCGGGCATGGTGTTCCTGCTCATGTATGCCATGCGTGAAAAGGCCGGCGGGCACGAAGTCGACACGGCATCGATATTTGCCAACCGCGTGACGCGGATCAAGAAGAACCTGCCCTACCTCGCGGTCATGGGGGCGCTTGTAGGTATCGCCACTCAACTACATATCGTCGCCGGCGACCCCATTTCCCTGAATCTCGTGGCGAAGGGGAACATCACTGACGCGGCGATAGCGGCATTCGCCCGCGCGATCGGCTTCATTCCCCTCGTGGGCACAACCGCCATCGCCACCGGCGTGTACGGTCCCGTAGGCATGACACTGGTATTCGGCGCTGCCCTCCTCTCCCCCAATCCGGTCGTGGCGGGGATCCTCGGAGCAGCCGTCATTGGTGCCGAGGTCCTTTTTCTGGACGTGCTGGCCCGGTTTATGGACAGGTACCCCGGTATTCGCAGGGCCGGCGAGCACATCCGGACGGCTATGACCAAGGTGCTCGAGATCGCGCTGCTTGTTGGAGGTATGACGGCGGGCAACTCCATGGCCCCCGGCCTCGGGTTCTTCCTCGTGGCGGGTGTTTACATTCTCAACGAAATCGCGGGGATGCCCATCACTCGCATGGCAGTCGGCCCTGTGGCGGCCATCCTTGTGGGCGTGGCCATCAACATACTGAAGGTCCTGGGGCTGTTCATAGTCCCGGTAAAGTAACGTACCCGGCCTGGGCCGGGGAGAAACCGGCCCAGGTCCCAAGGAGAGCATCGCGGCAATGAAGATGACCGACATCAGCCAGAGTCTGCTCAGGAAAGACGGCTACGTCGCGGTGCAGATAGCCAGGGACCTGCTCGGCAGGCGCCCGGGCGAACGGTTACCGCGCGTCCAGGACTACGCCGAGACATTTCAGACCGGCCACGGCACGATCCAGCACGGCCTCAAACTCCTCGTAGAAGCCGGGGCGATAGCGCTGGAGGCCCGCGGGCACCTGGGGACGTACCTGGCTGCGATGGACTGCAAGAAGCTGTGGGAGATCAGTGGACAGGCATTCATACTTGGCCTGATGCCCCTCCCGTACAGTCGCAGGTATGAGGGACTGGCAACAGGGGTGTACGAGGCGTTTCGCAAGGCGAACGTCCCGTTCAATCTCGCGTATATCCGCGGTTCAGCCAACCGGCTGCAAGCGCTCGAGCGAAACCAGGGGGACTTCGTCGTACTGTCGAGGATGTCGGTCGAAGCCGCGCAAAAGGAACATGATATTACGATCGTAGTCGGCTTCGGCCCGCGGACATACGTCGGCGAGCATGCGTTGGTCCTGCGGAAGGGGGTCCACGGGGCAATCACCGAGGGGATGCGGGTGGGGGTCGACCCCCACAGCCTCGACCAGTGCCAGCTGACGCGGAGACTGTGTGAGGGAAAGCGCGTTGAGATGGTCGAGATCAAGTACACGCAGGTCATTGAAATGCTGGAGCTCGGCCGGATCGATGCCGTCGTCTGGAACGCAGACGAAGTCCCGAGGTCGGGCAAGGTCAGGGTCGTTCAGATCGATCTGGGGCCACAGTCCAGCAACACCGAGGCTGTACTGGTGGCCCGAAAAGACCGGACGGAGATCGAACGCATCCTCTCGCACGTCGTGGTGCCGTCAGAAGTGTTGGAGGTCCAGCGCCAGGTTCTGTCGGGCGAAAGGATCCCGAGCTACTGACGAGTGTGTCCGCGAGGAGGTCCCGGTTTTGGCGGTGGAACTGCGTCTACGGTTGCTGAAGGAAAGCGGACAGGCATCCCACGAGGTAATCGCGGAAGTGCACGATATAGTCGACCAAATCGAGAGTCACTACGGGGTACGTGTCGACGACCAGGAGAGCGGGATGTTCGTAAACCACCTCGCGCTTGCACTGGAGAGGCTGAGGCTGGGCCGCGGGATCGACAGCATTCCCCCCGTGGTACTGGAAGAAGCACGGACCTTCAAAGAAGAGTGGGAGTTCGCTCAGAAAATCGCGTCTCGTGTAGAAGGGCGATTTAAGCATCCTATTCCGGAAGCCGAGATCGGGTATATCGCACTCTACTTGAGAATGCTGCATCTTCCCGGCGGAGGGCCCTGCGACTGCCGGAAGGAAGGTGGGCCGAACGAACTCGAAAATACAGACAGTCCTCGGGCCGATTTACCCGAATGAGTTGGGGCCGGCGCTCGTGCACGAGCACCTGGTGATAGACCTGTCCGGCCCCAAGAACGACCCCGACGCCTGTATCGGTACCCCTTCGGTCATGATCCCGGAGGTAGCTGCCATGGTCGGTGCCGGCGGCAGGGCAATCGTCGAACTCACCAACACCGGCATGGGACGCGACATCGACCGGCTTCGCGAGATAAGCTCCGCGACGGGCTGTCACGTGATCGCGGCGACCGGGTTCTATCAGGTGTCCTATCATCCGGAATGGCTGCGCAGCAAGACCGTGGACGAAATCGCGGACATCATGGTCCGCGAGGTTACCTGCGGTATCGACGGCACGGCCGCGAAGGCGGGCGTAATCGGGGAGATCGGTACGAGCAGGAGTAGAGTGCACCCTGAGGAGGAGAGGGTCCTGAGGGCGGCCGCACGGGCCAACCTCCGGACCGGCGTCCCGATCTCAACCCACTGCACCCTGGGCACCATGGCGACGGAGCAACTGGACATTCTCGAATCCGAAGGGGTCGAGTTGCACAGGGTCGCGATAGGCCACCTCGATCTGGTCGACGATATCGAGTACCATTCCGAAGTAGCCAGGAGAGGGGCGTTCGTCCAGTACGATACCGTGGGCAAGCACAACTACCAGCCGGACGATGTGCGAATCAGGCTCATTCTGGACATGCTCGACAGGGGTTTCGTGAGACAGGTGATGCTGTCCTGTGATGTGACCCGGAGGTCCCACCTGAAATCCAGCGGTGGAAACGGCTACGACTACCTCTTCAGGGTTTTCCTGCCGGAGCTGATGGCGGGGGGCCTGGACCAGGCAAGCGTCAAGGTGATCACTAACGACAATCCGGCGAGGTTTCTCGCCTTCTAGCCTGGCTGCGGCGACGGAGTGATTGCGGTTGTTCCTGGACGTGACATGCAGGCGTAATCCCGGCCTCATCAGGGCGGCTGTCAGGCTCCACCAGTCGGGCCGGATATGGCCCAATACGTACGTGGTGGACCTCGACGCAGTCGAGGCAAACGCGCGTCTCATCGCCGGGGCGGCCCGTTCGGCCGGAATATCCCTATACTTCATGACCAAGCAGCTGAACCGTAACCCCGAGATCGCGCGGGCTATTGCCTCGCAGGGGATCGCCAGGGCGGTAGCCGTTGACTGGGAGGAGGCCATGACCCTCGATCAGGCCGGCGTCCGGGTCGGTCACGTGGGGCACCTGGTCCAGCTTCCGTGCAAGGCGATCGGCCCCATTTTCTCCATGAAGCCCGAGGTGATCACGGTCTTCAGCCTGGACAAGGCGGCCGAGATCGCCGCGGAAGCCATAAACAGGGGGATGGAGCAGCCGATACTCCTGAGGGTGGTGGGCCGTGGTGATTGGTTCCACCCGGGTCAGGTGGGAGGCATAGCGGAGAGGGACTTGCCGTCCGTCGCCAACGCCATCGCACACCTCGGTGGAGTGAAGATAGCGGGTGTTACGTCGTTTCCGTGCGTCACGTTCGACGAGCGTAGACGGACAGCGGTCGCGACCCCCAATATGAGGACCCTCCGGCGTTGCGCACTATTGCTGGAGAAGGAATTGGGTATACGGGTGAGCCAGGTAAACGCCCCCAGCATGACTGCAGTGGGCACCATGGACCTGCTCGCCCGCGAAGGAGCGACACACGCTGAACCCGGCCACTCACTCACGGGCACGACTCCGCTGCACGCCCGTTCGGACCAGCCCGAGACTCCGGCGGTCGTCTATGTGACCGAGGTGTCCCACGTCTTCGGCGGCAGGGTGTACTGCTTCGGCGGAGGCTTCTACCCGCGTTCCCAGGCCAGGGCGGCGCTTAGTGGTCGCGACCCCGACGAGTTGTTCGGCCGCACCCTCACCTTCGAGGGGATTTCCAACGAGAGCATCGACTATTATGGCACCTTGATCAACTCCCGGGGCCTCGATATCCGGACCGGAGACACGGTGGTCTTCGCCTTTCGCGCGCAGATGTTCGCCTCGCGTTCGTCCCTCGCCCTGGCCAGGCGGGTTTCTTCGGATGATCCGGATCTGGTCTCCGTCTACAGCCCGCGTGGTGACCGGAGGGAGACGCGTGAGGCCCGTGAATAGGCGAGCGATCCTGGTTGTGCTCGACGGGCTGGGCATCGGCGAGATGCCCGACGTCACCAGGTTCAGACCACAGGACGCCGGCGCAAACACGCTGGCTCACATTCTCGAGAGATCGCCCGGTCTCCGCCTCCCCGTGCTGGAGGCGATGGGTTTGGGGAATGTTGTCCGGGCCACAGGCCTGAGGCCGGCCGGTCCCGCCGCCTTGTCCAGTTACGGCCGGTGCATGCTCGGTCACGAGGGTGCGGACACGTACGCGGGTCACAACGAGATCGCTGGAAGTAGCCCGCCAAGATCCGCCCGGATGCTTTTCTCTGAAGTATCCGCGCGCGTGCGTTCTGTCCTGGAAAGCCGGGGTTACAGGGTCGCTGCGGTCCCCGCCGGTGGGCCGGCGCTTGTAGTCGAGGATGCCGTGCTTGTCGGGGACAACCTCGAGGCAGACCCTGGAGCCGTGTTCAACGTGACTGCGGCGCTGGATGCCATCCCGTTCGAGACCGTCCTCGCCATTGCCCGTGCAGTCCGCGGGGAGGTACCCGTGAGCCGCGTGATCGCGCTCGGCGGACCCCGCATCACTATACACGACATCGTCAACGAGGTCAGGTCGACCGCATCGGGCCAGACAGGGGTGGTCACACCGAACCTGAACATATACAACGAACAATACCAGGTACGCCACATGGGATACGGCGTAAATCCCGGTCGCCAGGCTCCGGGTCTTGCCGCCAGAGCAGGCATTCCGGTTACGCTCATCGGGAAGATGGCCGACGTGATAGACTGCCCCGGCGCGCACGCCGTGCCGTGTGTGCCCACCCGCGAAGTACTGCACCACGTGCTCGAGGAGATGGACCGTATCGAGGACGGGCTGATTGCGGCGACCGTCCAGGAGACGGATCTTGCCGGACATGAGAAGGACACCGCCAGGTACGCCCAGGTGTTGATGACGGCGGATGAGCTGATCGGCCGCATCCTGGCCTGCCTGGCGGCCCGCGACTTATTTGTCGTCGCCGCAGACCACGGCAACGACCCTACCATCATCCACCGCAGCCACACGCGGGAGATGGTCCCGCTCCTCGCCCTCTACCGGGCCCAACCCGCCAGGGACCTGGGACTCCGCCGCACCCTCTCCGATATCGGCGCGACGATCTCGGAGTATCTCGGGACCGGACCCACCGAGACCGGCGAGAGTTTCCTGAGCATGCTGGGGGGCTAGTCACTACAACTTCTGGATTTCGAGCAGGTCCTGGACCCGTTCAGTCATGTACCTGTAAGAATCGTAGACGCCCTGGTTGTAGAACTCGGGGGCCAGTTTCTCGATGAAGAAATCCAGTATGAGCGTCGAAGCCAGGTCTCCCAGATCCTCATCTCTCTCCTTGCGGAAGTAGTCCTTGATCAATGAGATCATGTCGTCACGTTTTTCTTTGCTCAGCTTAAACCTGCTATCCATATCCGCGCTCCCACCTTCACCCGGGGCTAGCAGCCAATCAGATTCAACATCGGGCGGCGGAGACCTTTCCGCGCTCTTCCCCCTCCTGCCCGGCTGCAAGTCAGGCCTAAAGCATCTCTCCGGCTGTCCCGATACCGTCTAGTAGGACCCAGAAACCGGTATTACTGAGATCTCCCTGGATCGAGCTGTAGTAGCAGCACTCCTACTTGCAGCGGCCGGGGAGCAAACGGGGGTTTGGACATGAAGATAGGGGTAGGAGCCAGGATCGCGGGCGGTTATGCCGTGCTCGTCCTGGCACTGGCAGCAGTGGGCCTCTACGGAACGAACGGAATCCGGCAAGTTGATTCCACCTATCGCGACCAGATCCTTGACCACCACGTTGAAGCCATCACCGTTATCCACGAGCTGGACGCCCAGGTCGCAAAGAGAATCGTCGCAGTGACCAACTACGCTGAGACTCGCGAGGAGACGTATCTCAGCGAGGCGCAGGAGCATGAGAACAACACCGCGGCGCTACTTGCCCGGGCTGAACAGATTGCGCAGTCGGAACAAGACCGGCAGCTCCTGGCGAACGCCCGCGCCCAGATCGATGAGTACAACGCTGTCGCCGCCGACATAGTCACTCATACGAAAGCCAGTGACACGGTTGCCCTTAACCGTGACCTTTACATGAGTGCAGAACTCGAAAAGCGCCTGAGTGACGTGTTGAACAGCTGGGTGACGCTCGCCAAAGGACAGGCGAACGTAGCCAGGGTGGAAGCGAAGCGGACGGCGGATTCGGTTCAGACAGTGACCCTCATCATCACAGTGGTGGCGGCGGTATTCGCGGTCGGCACGGGCATGCTCATGGCGCGGTCGATAGTGAGGCCGCTCGGCGCCCTGACGGCGGCCGCGACGTCCATGGCGGGCGGGGACCTGACGGTGGACGTGCCCGTCGTGAAGAGCAAGGACGAGATTGGACAACTCACCGCCGCGTTCAAGGGAATGCTGGATAGCTTGAGAGAGATCGTAAGGAAGACTTCCAAATCGGCTGAGCAGGTAGCGGCCTCAAGTGAACAGTTGTCAGCAACCTCGGAGGAGGCTTCTAACGCGATCCAGCAGGTGTCGGCGTCGATACAGCAGGTGGCGAAGGAGACGAACGCCCAGGCCGATGGCGCCCGCGAGACGGGCAAGGTGCTGTCGCAACTCAGCAGCGCCATCGACCAGGTCGCTCAGGGGGCTCAGAGCCAGTCGAAGAGCCTCTCGGATGCCACGAGAAGCGTAGACGGAATGGTGAAGGCGGTCGAGCGGATCGGGTCGGCGTCAGAGCAGGTAGCCGTGGCGGCTGAGACCGCGAGGGAATGCGCGCAGACGGGCAGACAGGCCATAGAGAAGACCGTGGCTGGAATGGAGACGATATCGAAGACGAGCGACGACATCCGTTCAAACATCAACGGCCTGGCGGAGCACTCGCAGCGGATAGTCGAGATCGTGCAGGTGATCAGCGACATAGCCGACCAGACGAACCTCCTCGCGTTGAACGCCGCGATAGAGGCGGCGAGGGCGGGAGAGCACGGCAGAGGCTTTGCGGTGGTTGCGGACGAGGTAAGGAGACTGGCCGAGAGGTCGAGTAAGTCGACCAAGGAGATAGCCGGCTTGATCTCCGACATACGGAAGAGCACGGACGCCTCCGTGAGGTCGGTTGGGGTTGGGGCGGAGGCGGTACAGGAAGGGTTCAAACTGGCGTCGGAAGCCCGTGAGATCCTCGGGAAGATAGTAAGTGCAGTGGAGAACGCCGGCGTGGAGTTCGAGAGGATCAGGGAGTCGCTGGGCGAGGTACAGGATGCCGGCAAGGCCGCAATGGCGGCCGTGGACTCGAGTGCTTCGGTGGTTGAGGAAGCGACGGCCGCAACAGAAGAGATGTCGGCATCGAGTTCGCAGGTGCTGAGTTCAGCGGACGCGATATCGAAGGGGGCCGAGAAAAATGCTGCAGCAGTGGAGGAGGTATCCGCTTCGGCGGAAGAGGTGAACGCCTCCATTGAGGAGATGGCGAATTCGGCTCAGTCGCTCGCGTCGATGGCCCAGGGACTCAAAGAGATTGTGGCGGCATTCGAGTTGTAGGCCGCTCGCCTGTCTCCGTGGATGGACGACAAAGCGCGGGGCCGACGCTCCGCGCTACATTTCATATGGTGCCGGGGGCGGGAATCGAACCCGCACGGGCGCATGTCCCAGAGGATTTTAAGTCCCCATCGTCTACCTGTTCCGACACCCCGGCACGTGTTCGGTTTGGATCGTACCGCTCGTTCTACACCAAGTGTACTACAATTGCGCCATCTTATGAAACGACTGCGCTCAAAGACGTAGTCAATGACGCAGTCAAATGTGCTGCAACAAATATACCATGACTCCGTTGTCAGAAATCAATCCGGTTACCAAAACCTCTAAATGAAGTCCCCGCGGCGTCCCCTCCCGCCACGCTTGGAGTCGGTGTTCTTCTTGAGATCGGAAAGCCGCTCATCGCTGTCCTTCATAAACCTGTTAAGCTTGTCTTCAAACGAGGCTCTGTCGCGGCGAGGCGCGGTTCTGGGCCTGTAATTGGGCGACGCCTGTTTAATGGAAAGCCCGATCTTACCTTTCTCGTCGAGGGAAAGAACCTTCACCTTAACGTGGTCGTTCTGCTTGAGGTAATCATTGATATCCCTTACAAAAGCGTCCGCAACTTCCGAAATGTGAACCAGCCCAGTTTTGCCGTTGGGCAGCGTCACAAATGCGCCGAAGTGGGTTATGCCAGTCACCACTCCTTCGACGATGCTGCCTACTTCAATTGTCATGAGACTGCGACTCCTCCTATCCCCAAATCTTTGACTGGCAACGACTATTATAAGTTACCCCCTATTTAGTGTCAAGGAGCAGCACCGGAGGCATTACGGCAGCCGGCGGCCGCGATCGGTCACGATAAGCGAAGCCCCCGTGCCGAAACACGGGGGCCATTGGGACAACTCCGCAGCCTGAGGTGCTAGACTATCCCCCGGACGGTGGCGATATCACAACCATCTCCTCGCCATCGGCGGGGACATAATCCCTATCACGGCGGGTTCCGCCGGAGAACGCGTACATCACGAGGCTCCGGTTCACTCCGATCTGGTCGAGTATCTGGTTTATCGACGCGCTGGCATCAACCTCGACCTCCACCCGCTCCTTCCCCCCCGGGAAGAACTCGCGACCGTGGCCGTGCACCAGCAGGGTCACCTTCTTGACACCCATGTTCTCAACCACCCTCCGGGGTCACCGGCTACAGCCGTCCCTCAGTTGGTCCGCGGCCGGCAACAGCCTGCCCAACGCGAGCCTACAGCCCCAGAGTCTGAGCCACGTAGTCCAGGCCCAGCTCCCGCAGCTTCGCTCCGGTCGGGATGCCGTTCTTGTCCCAGCCCCTCAGGCTGTAATAGTCGTCGAGGAGCCAGTTTACCGTGTCCAGCGTCAGGCCCTTACCCTGAGCGGGGCCGGTCGGAACCTTCTCCTCGTACCACCTGGGGGGCGGGTAGTCGTACGCCCTGCCGAATCCTTTGATCTCCCGGATGCTGTACGACCTGGTCAGGTTCCAGATCCTCTCGCTTATTCCGAGGAGCTCTTCCCAGGTGTAGTTCATGCCGGTCACGATCGGGAAGATCTGGGCGTAGTTATCGAGCTCGAACCCGATCTCCACCCAAGGCAGCCTGCACAGCCCGAGGGTGTCGAAAAGCGGCCTGATATGCTGGAGCTCGATGACCCTCTTGGCCTTGCCCTCCAGCTTATCGCGGCCGACCTGCACGTCGTAGGTGATGGCCCACGCCCTGTTGTGGTGCGCGCCGACGTCGGCGGTCATAAACGCAAGCGCCATCGCCGGGGCATACCGCGGTTCATACGCGCTCACTTCGAGTCCCTTCACCTGGATGGCAAACTTCTCGGAGCCCTTGCCGAGTCTCTTCGCCGCCTCCCTGGTGCCCTCTGCGAGGAGGTCGCCGATGCCCTCGCGTTTCGCGATTTTCTCGAGCAGATAGATTCCGGCGTCAACGTCACCCCACTCGAGCTTCCGACCGGCCATCTCCTCCGTGATGATCCCTTTCTCGAAGCACTCCAGCGCGAACGCCAGGACACTGCCGCCGGAGATGGTGTCGATCCCGAGCTCGTCGGCCACATAGTTGAGGTGTGCAACCTCCTCGATCTTACCGACGAGGAGGTTCCCCCCCATCATACCAATTGTCTCGTACTCGGGGCCTTCAACGTAGACTTCACCTTTCGTGGTCTTCGCCTTGGAATATTTCCCGCAAGGAGTCGGGCAGTTGAAACAGCCCTTGTGAGTGATGAGGATATTGTCCAGAATTGCCTGCCCGTTGATGCTCTTGTGACCCTCGAAGTATCCGGTCCAGAAGTTCTTCGTCGGGAACGAGCCAACCTCGTTAACCCAGTCGGTCACGCCGGCTGTTCCCTGCGGGGTCCAATCCTTGAACCCGGGTTTCGAGAAGCAGCTCGCGAACATGGCCTTACCCTTTTCGAAAACTTTGACCGGGTCTGCGAGCGGTATCCCCTTCGTCCCCTTGACCGCGATGGCCTTGAGC
This sequence comes from Bacillota bacterium, assembly GCA_013178305.1. Taxonomy (NCBI): domain Bacteria; kingdom Bacillati; phylum Bacillota; species Bacillota bacterium. The sequence goes on from JABLXB010000004.1 coordinate 118,820, forward strand.
TTCTTGGACCCAACCACCGTGCCAACTCCGGCTCGACCCGCCTGGCGGCCGAAGTCGTGCGAGATGATCGCGTATTTCACGAGCTTCTCAGCGGCGGGTCCGATCGTCGCGATCTGGAACTCCTCGCCGAGATCCTTCTTCAGCATCGTCTCGGTCTCGATGCAGCCCTTGCCCCAGTACCTGGAGGCATCGCGCAGTTCGACCTTGTCGTCCTCTATGACAAGCATCGACGGTTTCGCGGCGATACCCTCGATAATGACGGCGTCGTAGCCGGCGTACTTGAGCTCGGGGGCCAGGTGACCACCGACGTTGCTGTCGCCGTACCCACCGCTTGCCGGCGACTTCGCGCCGAATTCGAGCTTCCCTGACGACGGGAGGAAAATGCCCGCCAGTGGCCCGGACGCCATCACGACTTTGTTATCGGGCCCGAGCGGATCGGCGCCCGGCTTTACCTCGTCCCAGAGGATCTTCGCCACGAATCCCCTGCCGCCGAGGTATTCGCGAGCCATCTTCTCCGGGGTCGGCTCCTTCTTGACCTGGCCGGTGCCGAGATTCACGCGGAGGATTGTCCCCCCGTAGCCGTAAAGCTTGCCACTCATCTCTTGGGCACCTCCCCATCCGCGTCAAACAACGCATTAGTGGGACAATGCCTCAGGCAGTCGCCGCACAGGACGCACTTGAACGGCGCTGGGAAGTCGGCATGGGTGAACATCACGTGCCTGGGGCAGGTCTCGACGCACAGCAGGCATCCGGTGCACTCGTCGGGTTCCACCCTGTAGTGCCCGTCCTCCTCCTTGATCGCTCCCACGGGACAGACGTTGAAGCATTCGCCACACTGATTGCAGTACTGGATCTCGTACTTCCCGGGGGCCGGGAAATGCCCCTTGATCCGCACCATGCCCTTCTTGGGATTGTTTTCATTGAAGTTCCTCAGCGCACAGACCAGTTCGCAGACGCGGCACCCCGAACACAGGTCGTTGTTGACGCCGATCTTCAAGCCCTCCACCTCCACTGTGAGAGAATCGGCTGCCTGGCCTAACGCCGGGCAGGCGGTGAATGTAAGCGTGGCCGGGTAACCACGCCGGACAACCTTCGCTCTACAACAGCTCCACAACGCGCTTCTACACTACCGACGGCTCGCGGATCATCTCGCCCCGCTCGAACCTGCCCAGGTCCAGCATGCTGATGTCGAGGCTGGTAGGCTTGTCGAGGATCGTCTCGGCCAGGAGCTTGCCGACCACCGGCGCCAGCATGAATCCGTGACCCGAGAACCCTACCGCCATGTAAAACCCGTCGACCTGAGGCGTCTCGCCGAGAATCGGCTGGGCGTCCGGGCTAATCTCGTAAAGGCCCGACCACTGCCTCACGAGGCGGAGCTCACCGAGGATGGGGAGGACCGGAAGGACGGTGTCCACCATCGTCTCGAGGAACTGCCATGTATGTCCGACGTCGTAGTCCTTGCGCTCATTCGGGTCGCCGTACCCCATCACGAAGCTCCCATGAGGGGTCTGCTGGCAGTAGATGTGTTTCGAGAACGACATGACCATCGGGTCCTGGATCATCGAACACGGTTCGGTGACGAGTATGTGGTGCCTCTCCGGATAAACCGGGATGTCGACCCCGACCATCTCGCCGACCGGCTTGGCCCACGCGCCCGCGGCGTTGACCACCGCCTCGACGTCGTAATCCCCGCCGGTCGTGATGACCCGTGTCACCCTACCGTTCTTCACCCTGACGTCCTTGACCTCCACGAAACTCCGCACCTTGACGCCGAGGCGCTTAGCCGCGCGAGCGTATGCCCACGTGGTGTGGTGCGGGTTGCAGTGGCCGTCCTTGGTACAATACGTCGCACCCAGCATCCCGTCCGTGCGGAGGTGCGGCACAGTCTCCCTCGCCTCTTCGGGGCTAAGCAGCTTCGATGGGATACCGAGGCTGTTCTGCAGTTTAACGTTCTTCTTGAACTGCTCCCATTCCTTTTCGGTATGGGCCAGAATTAAATATCCTTTCTGCTTGAATTCGATGTCGTACTCGTAGCCGAGCTCCTCGTTGAGGTGTTCGAACATGTTGATGCTCTCGAGCGCGAGGCGGCAGTTCATCTCGGTGCCCCACTGGCACCGCACGCCGGCGCCGCACCGGCCCGTGGAACCGCCGGCGAGGTAGCCCTTGTCGAACACGACCACATCCGTACAGCCCTGTTTCGCCAGGTTATACGCGATCGCACAACCGATGACTCCGCCACCGATGACCGCTACCTTGGCAGTACTACTCACCGTCTTCACCCCTGGCGATCACACCAAGCTTCACCGGCTTGGTGGGCGGCCTGAATGTGGGCAACTCCACAGACCCAACGTCCTTGCCGAGGTATCTGGCGATCTCCTGGGCCAGGAGCGGCCTGCACGTCTTACCCTGGCAGGGCCCCATTCCACAGCGACATATTCGCTTTATCTCATCCATAGTGTGAAGGCCCTGGTCGAGCAGCTCGCGCACCTTCTTCAGGGTTACGTCCTCACACCTGCAGATTATGACCTTTTCCTCGTCCATCAGGCGGCCCCCCTTCCGAGCGTTATGTGCCTGACGTCGTGGCAGAACGCCTTCGGGAACGCCACCCACACAACCGGTGTGGCCGTATTGTCCTTGCCTTTCACGACGCGCAAAACCCGCCCCTGGCAGATCTCGCGGCCCTCGCGGTCGTGACACGTCACCGTCTCCCCTTGACTGGGGAGCGGGACGAACTCGTACGGCAACTTCACCAGCGCTTCGTCGGTGGAGAATGTTTCATCAACAACGAACACCGCCAGGCCCGGGCACGACGCGACGCATATCCCGCAGCCATTGCATTTCTCCTGGTCCACTATCGGGAGGTCGTTTATGTCCTCGAACGGCTGGACGGCTCCCTGCTTGCACGCGGCATAGCACGGGTCGCAGGGGATCTCCTGGAAGCACTCGAACACCGCGTACGGCCCTTTCTTCCGCCTCTCCTCGGGCGGTAACGTCTTTGAGAGGTCCACCCTGGTGGGGACCCCGGTTTCCTCGAGCATTACGACGCCACCCCCTTCAGAGCCGACAAACCCTTCCTGATCTTCTCACCCGTCGGGCCCGCGCGAAGCTCATCAAGTTCGCGCTGTGCCTGCGCCTTCTTCTGCTCGTAGTCAGGGCAGTATCCTAGCGTGGCGGCAGCCGCGTAACCGGCAAGTCGCCCGCCGACCATCGCGCTCGACGCCTCCTCGACCCCTCCCGCATCCCCCGCGACGAAGATCCCCTTGACGGTGGTCTCAAGGTTCTCGTCGTGCAGCGCCACGTGGCCACCCAGTTCGGAAACGTATTTCATCTTGCAGCCCGCCATCCACAGTAGCTCCGTGAGTGGCGACAGTCCGACTGCGAGGCACATCACGTCGCATTCGATGTACCTCTCGGTCCCCGCAATGCCCTTCCAGTCAGGGCCGAGCTTCCATATGGTCGCGCCCTCGAGGAACTCCTTGCCGTGCGCCTCTTTCACCGAATGGGAGGCGAGTATCGGCACCCCCATCCTGCGGATCTTCGAGGCGTGCACCGCGTACCCGCCTATCCTGGGCAAGGCCTCGACCACGGCCGCGACTTTCACCCCCGCCTGCATGAGCTGGTAGCTCACGATCAGGCCGATGTTGCCGGCCCCGACCATGAGCACGCACTTGCCGGGCTCGATCCCGTGCACGTTCATGAGGGTTTGAACAGCGCCGGCCCCGTATATGCCGGGCAGGTCGTTGTTCGGAAACGCCAGCATCTTCTCGGAGGCCCCGGTCACGACGACGAGGCGTTGTGTCTTGAGCTTCAGGAACCTCTCGTTCTGTTCGAGGGTTATGATGTTGTCTGGATAATACCCGAGGGCCGTGCACTCGAGCATGACGTCGATCTTCGGGTGGCTCATCACCTTCTCTCCGAGGTCACGCCCGATCACGATGCCCCTCGTGCCCGCGGACTGCTTCTGCGACCCGAAAAACTTGTGGGTCTGCTTGATGAGCTGCCCGCCGAGCCTGTCCTCCCGGTCGATGAGCGTAACCTGGGCGCCGCACGACGCCGCCGCGAGCGCCGCGCAAAGCCCCGCCGGTCCCGCGCCGATCACCGCAATCTCCGTCTGCCTCATTTCTTCACACCACCCACCGGCGGCAGGACGCCCTTGCCTTTTTGCTGCGTCACCCGCATCCCGTCGCGGACTTTCTCCACACACACCCGCACGTTGGGTATGCCATCCACCTCCATAAGACACGACGAGCAGTTGCCTATGGCGCAGAAGAATCCCCTGGGCCTGTGCATCTCGGCGCTCAGCCGGAGCACCCTCACGCCGGCCGCGTGGAGCGCGGCGGCTATGGGCTCGCCCTCGTAGGCGTCGATGGGCTTGCCCTCGTAGTAGATCGTCACCTTCTTCCGTTCCGGAAACGTCAGAATCGGATGGTCCTTGATCCTCAAGCTCTCACCCCTCGCCGTTACTTTCACCCGCCTGCACGATCGCTTCCCTGAGCCCGCGCAGGTGCTCGTCCATCGCCCCGGCCGCCGCCTCCGCGTCACGGCTCGCTATCGCCTGGAGGATTCGCTTGTGCTCGGCGCAAAGCGCTTCCCATTTCTGCCGGTTGAGATGCGCCTGCTGGTGGTACTCCCTGAGGAGGTTCATCTGCATCTTGACGAGTTCGTGGAGCACGAAGTTGTGCGTCGCCCGCGCGATTGAAAGGTGGAAGTCGAGGTCCCTGTCCTCACCGGGTTCGGGGTCGCTGGCGCTGTAGAATGACTCAATGACCTGGGACATGTTGCCGATGTCCTCTTCGGTGGCGCGCTGGGCGGCGAGCCGGGCCACTGTGACCTCCAGCGCCATTCTGGCCTCCGCAATGTCGAGGAGCACGGATTTCTCCAGCGCATACAGCGTGGTCCCATCCTGGAACAGAACAGGGGGCGTCACCTCTCGAAGGAACCGGCCGCCTCCGGGCCTGCTCTCGATCAGGCCCCTCACCTCGAGCACGCGGAACGCTTCGCGGAGTATCCCCCTGCTGACTCCAAGCTGTTTCTCGAGCTCGCGCTCCGACGGAAACCGCTGGCCGGGGCTTACTCCCCCGTTTTTGACGAACTCCACCAGCTGTTCGACGACCGACTGGTAGAGCCTCTGTTTTTCCACTCTGAAAAACGGCATCGCACCCTACCTGCCTGGAATCGTTTAAGAGAATCACAACAGGACAACCCAGCAGCCCACTTGAAGCATTCTACAACGCGATGGAAAACTCCTGCCCTGTCAGAATGGGCGCTTCTAATTGAGGGAGAAGTCCTTCATGTCAGCAAGGTCATCGAACAGGAGCTGCCGGGCAATCGCGGCGGCAGTCCCGGTCCTGGGCGGCTCACCGTCGCTGTGTTCGTGGATCGTGGTGCGCCTGTACTTGCCGTCATGGCCTACCCCTTCCCAGATAAAGCCTCCTTTGCGTTTCGCGGACAGGCCCAGTCTCCTGCACACGGCTTTGATCTCACCCGTGGTAAAGGTAATTCCCATGATTATAAACCAAGGAGCCTTCCCTTGAGGTCGGGCCCTTCGAGGCGCAACACGCGTCGCAGGTATGGGTAGTGATGCCTGCGACAAATACGGGGTGGGGCACTCCGGTGTTCTACTTTGACTGACACGGATTCCGGGTAGTAGAATAGGCAACAGGACCCTGCCAGTAACGGGGTTTGAGGCGTTGGAGGGGGTCGGCGATGAACCAGAAGAAGCGGGTGTTCTCGGGCATACAACCGAGCGGTATTCTCACACTGGGAAACTACCTCGGCGCGATGAAACACTGGGCCAGGCTCCAGGATACTCACGATTGCGTGTATTGCGTGGTCGACCTTCACGCCCTGACGGTGCCGATCGACCCCGAGGAACTGAGGCGCAGGATACTCGACACCACTGCCACACTCGTCGCGGTGGGACTGGACCCCGCCAGGGTGATACTGTTCGTGCAGTCCCACGTGCACGAGCACGCGGAGCTCAGCTGGCTCCTGTCGTGCGTCACAACGTTCGGCGAGCTGGGGCGGATGACCCAGTTCAAGGAGAAATCCGAAGGGAAGGAATCGGTCACGGCGGGCCTGTTCACCTACCCCGTGCTGATGGCCGCCGATATCCTCCTCTACCAGACCGACGTGGTGCCGGTCGGGGCCGACCAGAAGCAACACGTCGAGCTCACGCGAGATATCGCGGAACGGTTCAACAAGCGCTTCGGCGCCACGTTCGCCCTGCCCGAGCCGCATATCCCGGAGGTAGGCGCCAGGATCATGTCCCTGGACAACCCGAAATCGAAGATGAGCAAGAGCAACGCCAACCCCGACAGCTACATCGGCCTCCTGGACCCGCCGGACCTGATACGGAAGAAAGTCTCCCGCGCGGTCACCGACTCGGGGAGAGAGATCAGGTACGACCCGGCCGAGAAGCCGGCGATAAGTAACCTGCTGAGTATTTATTCACTGTGCTCGGCCGAACCGGTGCAGGTCCTGGAAGAGAGGTATGCCGGCAAAGGGTACAGCGACCTCAAGAAGGACCTCGGGGCGGTTGTCGCCGAGCACCTGCGGCCGTTCCAGGAACGCTTCAGGCAGGTTTCCGAATCCGGTGAGATCGACAGGATCCTGAATGAGGGAGCGGCCAAGGCCAGGGCCATCGCGAGCCGTACGCTGAACCTTGCCAAAGAACGAATCGGCTTGGTGCTCTGAGCAGGTCTTTTGTAGTCCAATATAGAACCTCCCCGAATACGGTTTGTGCTACCGGCGTTCGCGGGGAGGTTTTCCTTTCTTGCGCCACGTTGCCAGCCCATACTCCGATGCCGGCGCTACCGCGCCCATTGTCCAGGCTCCGCGCCTCACACGGCCGGCCAGCATCCGGCTGGTCGCCCTTGTCCTGGTCGCGCTATTCGCGACCTCGGCAGTGAGGATCTCGACCGCCCGGCTGTCGCCCTATCCTTCCGTGAGCCTCGAGGGGGTTGGGGAACTGGCTCCCGCGTTGAACACGGAGCTTCGATGGCTGCTCCTGTCCGCCCACCCGAGCGGGGCGCTCGCCCTCACGCCCGACAGGCAGCGGGTTATACCGTATTTCTCGAACCTCTCCATGCTCGCCCTGGTGAATCGCGTGCCCACCGTCGTCGCGATGTACGTCGACTGGTACCTCGCCAGCCTGAACATGCCGGACAGGTGGGGCATGTACGGGACGATATACGACTACAGGGTGCACGGGCAGGACCTCATCTCCACCCGAAACTACGACTCGGCCGACAGCTATGCGGCCACTTTCCTGACGCTGATCCGGAGGTACGTCGAGGCAACCGGTGATAGCGAGTTCGCGAGGCGCAGGATGAACCGGATCGACGTCGTCGCCCAGGTGATCATCTCCCTGCAGGACAAGGACGGGCTGGTGCGGGTCAAGCCGAGAGACTCCACGAAGTACCTGATGGATAACGCCGAGGCGTTCAGGGGGCTGGAGGACTGGGCCGTCGTTCTCGATTCCATCGGCGAGAAGGAAGCGGCCGGCTGGTACCACGACAGGGCAGCGCGGGTCGCCGCCGCCGTCGAATACCGCATGTGGGACGAGAAAACCGGGGCATACGCCTGGAGGATAGACCGCGTGGACCACGCTTCCATGCCGGCGTGGCGCAAATGGTATCCTGACGCGGTGTCGCAGCTTTACCCGGTCGTCAACGGGCTCATCTCGCCATCATCCGCGAGGGCGAGGATGCTGTACGAGAAGTTCAACCGGAGTTTCCCCTACTGGCCGGACGTCGAGAGGAGGCCCGGCTTTCCCTGGGGAATGGTCGCCTGGGCGGCGACGGTCATGGGGGATTACGGCAGGGCGCTGGAGTTCATCCGCAGTTCGACGAGCCAGTTCGTTGAGAACGGCGGCCCGCAGCCATGGTATTGCCTCGAATCGGCGATGTACATCGCCGTGGTGGACAGGATGGTGGCCTTGAGCCGGGGTGGTTCGCAGGGCGAAAGGCAGGGCGACGGGCCAGGCGGCGGGCTCGTCGACGAGCCCTCTAGTGGCGCTGCTCGGGGAGGTACTGGATCTCCCCCTTCTTTATCCACCCCAGCTGCTCCCGCGCTACCTTCTCGATATACTCGTCGGTCTGAAGCGCCTTGATCTGTTCCTTGAGGATCTGGCTCTTTATCTCCTGAGCGCGGATCTCGTCCTCGATGCGCCTTTCCTGCGCCCTGACGGACCAGAGGCGCAGTTCCTGGTTGGCAAAGGCATAGAGCAGCGCGAGTACTACGGCGATAACGACCAGCTTGTTAGTCCGCTTTCGCCTGGGTCTCTTACGCTCGAGTTTCGCCGTTGAGGTCATGAGGTCCCTCAGGTCTCTTGAAGCGTACAACCCGTCCTCAGCCCTCCTTCGCTCCCGGCCTCTCGTCGAGCCCGGCCTCGTCGCCGAACAGCGCCAGCGGGTCGCCTGAGATAACTATCACGAGTTGGTACCCCTTCGTCTTCGCGCGGTTGTACAGGGTCGCCACGGTCCCAGCCGCAATGCCGAGGCGAGCGGAGATCTCCTCCGAAGAGTACCCCATCTCCTTAAGGACAACGACCTGCCGTTCTCTGAAACTCAGCCTTTCAGCGCCCCTGATCTCAACCTGCAAGGGAAACCACCGGTCTCCGTGCCCGATTCCACACGATGTTATCCACAAGTTTTACACAGTATGTGGACAATTTTCGTACGGGATCTATATGTTTCGTGGCGCGGGTGAGTTTTCCTCCTTTTTGTCAACGGAGGGTCCCCGAAACCGGGGCAAATGGAGGAAGACAGGCACGCGATGGCGCCGCAGGCGGGTACTGCACCCGCAGAGTGGCTGAGGAGAGAGGTGGGCGTGGCCTAGACGATCAGGTGGGCGTCGGACGCGGAGAAGCCTACGTGCACGCGGCCGCCGCGATGGAGTGCCAGTGACTGGACGGCGCGCGGTCCAACGTGCGCCACGAGGATGAAACCACAATCGAGGGTCAGCCTGGCGCCGGTCGCAAGCGGTTCGATGTCCGTGATCCCGGCTGAGAACCGGTTGGCGGCGCCCTCCACCGGTTCCCGCGAACAGACCACGTTCTCGGGCCTTATGCACACGCAGACTCTTGCGCCCTCGGGAGCGGGCCTGTCCGAGATCAGGGTAGCCCTATTCGCCGTCTCGCTTACCGAAACGAGACTGCCGCTGCCGTTGCGTCCAATTACGAACCCGGGGATGAGGGTCTCGATGCCGACGAGCGAGGCGGCCTCGGCTGTGGCGGGACGGTTCCACACTTCCGTGGGGGTAGAGTCCTGGACTATGCGCCCGGAACTCATCACCGCGACCCTGTTGCACAGGTACAGCGCCTCGCTGATGTCGTGCGTCACGTAGACGGCCGTCACGCCGAGGTCCGACAGCACCCTGGCGAGATCGCGCTTGAACGATTGCCTGGTTGGGGCATCGAGATTTGCCATGGGTTCATCCAGGAAGAGCACCTCGGGGCCGGTGACGAGGGCCCGCGCGAGGCTGACCCTCTGCGCCTCGCCCCCTGACAGGGTGTCGACGTTGCGGCCGGCGAGATGGGTTATCCCCAGGATCTCGAGCGTTCGTTCGCACCGCGAGCGAACCTCCGCCGCTCCGGCCCCCCTCACACTCAGCCCATAGGAGATGTTGAACCGGACCGTCCCGCTGAAGAGCAGCGGCTCCTGAAACACCATGGCCATCTTTCGCCGCTGAGAGAGCCTTTCGGCCTCTGTGTCAAGACGGCGGCCTGCGAACAGCACATCCCCGCGGGACGGCTCTTCCAGGAGGCAAAGCAGCCGCAGAAGCGTGCTCTTGCCCGAGCCGTTCCTGCCGAGCAGCCCCAACACGTCGCCTTCCGCAATCCCAAGGTGGTCGACGTCTACCACGGTACGCCCGTCGTAGTCGCGGGCGAGGTCCACCGTCTCTATGAGCGGCCGGTCCATCTCCTCGCCCCTTTCTGCTGGAGATTTGTCAGTACGGCGTTTACTCCGAAAGACAGTCCGAGAAGAAGGATGCCCAGCGCGAGAGCCATTTCGAAATGCCCCATCCTGCTCTCCAGCACCATGGCGGTGGTGAGCACCCGGGTTTGCCCCTTGATATTCCCGCCCACCATCATCACAGCGCCGACCTCGGATATCACGCCGCCGAAGCCGGCCATGATCGCTGCGAGCATCGGAAGCCTGGACTCCCTGACGAGCAGCATCATCGATTGGATCTTGCTCGCGCCGAGCGCGAGGGATTGCAGCCTGAGCCTTGGATTGAGCTGTTGTATGGCGGCGAGCGAGAGCCCCGTAACGATGGGCAGCGCAATGCACACCTGGGCTATGATCATAACGCCGGGCGTGTACATCATCTCGAATTGCCCGAACGGGCCGCTGCGCCAGAACAGCATCGAGACGATGAGACCCACGACAACCGGGGGCAACCCCATCCCCGTGTTCACGAGGCCGATCACGAGCCGCCTCCCCGGGAAATCGTTGAGGGCCAGGAGCACGCCCGCCGGGACTCCGAGCAGGATGGAAACGCAGGTAGCCGCCCCCGAAACCCTGAGGGACAGCCACGCAATCCCCACGACCTCGGGGTCGAGGCTAATGAGCAGCCTGATTGCCTCGACGATTGATTCCAGGATGGATGCCAACTAATGACCTCCCGGCCCACACCGGTGGGGCCGGCGGCCTCCGGGGCGGTTGCCCCGCAGCCGCCGGCCCGGCGCTCGTCATTCTCGCTGCTACTTGCCCTGGGAAGCCGACGGGAAGAACAACGGCTGCCCGAACTTATCCTTTCCGTAATCCGCGATTATCTTCTGACCCTCGGCCGAGGTGATGAAGCCGGCGTAGGCCTTGGCGCCATCGGTGTTCTTCGCGCCCTTCACCTCGATTACACCATACGGGTTGAGGAGCGCCGGATCCTTCTCGACCAGGATCTCCAGGTCCAGGCCTTTCGTCGCGAGGTAGGTGCCACGGTCGGAAAGGGTATAGCCCTTCTTTTCGCTGGCTATCTTCAGGCTGGCGCCCATTCCCTGGCCCGTCGAAACGTACCAGGCGCCCTCGGGCTTGATCCCCGCCGCCTCCCAGAGCTGCTTCTCTTTCTGATGTGTTCCCGAATTGTCGCCGCGCGTGATGAACGTGCTATTCGAGCCGGCGATGGCGGCGAGTGCCGCTTTGGCTTCCTTGAGGCCCCTTATCTTCGCGGGGTCGTCTTTCGACCCGACCAGGACGAAGTCGTTGTACATCACGTCGAGGCGCCTCGTCCCGAACCCGTCCGCCATGAACTTGTCCTCGCTCTTGCGGGCGTGAACCAGGAGGACATCGGCCTCTTTCTTCTCGCCGAGCTTGAGCGCTTCCCCGGTGCCCACGGCGATGGTCTTGACCGTGTAAGGGAACTTCTTCTCAAAGGCGGGGTTGAGCACATCCAGAAGGCCTGTGTCTGCGGTGCTGGTGGTGGTGGCGAGCACAAGCGGCTTTCTCTCGACTGGTTTGCCGCAGCCCGCTACCGTCAGAATGGTACCCAGGAGGGCAAAGGTGATCACGGCACTCGTACGCGACCTCATCGTTCGTCCCACTCCTTTATTAGGGCAGGCCGGACTCCCCGGTGCAGGCGGCCCGCGCGACCCCGCGTACAACACAAAGGCCACCATCCTTCCCGCCATGGTGGCCTCAGCCCGTCAATCCATGCTGACTTCCTTTCCAAACGCGGGAGGCGACACCGTTTCCGGCGGCGCCCTGTCAGTCGCGCCCCCTGGCGCCGGCCAAGAGCACACCGGCGCTGTAGGGGCTTTGACTCGGATAGTCATTCCGTGCCCTCTATGAGGTTGTCTCTGTCACGTATTGTAATCGATGCCGAACGTCGAGTCAACGCTCGCAATGATCGGCTTAACGAACTGCATCGCCTCAGACTTCGTGATTTCCTTGGCCCACTCCCACGCAGAACGTAACGCAGTAGTACTAGGACAAGGAAGAAAGGGCCTGACGGCCTTGCTCACATCAGGGGGCCGGAAGAATTTCCCTATATCGATGTCTGATTGTCGGGAGAGTTGGGGGCGCGGTGAGGTCGCTTCTCATCAGAGTAGCGGCGTAGGAACCCTGCAGGGCACCGCACGCGCATATTGTGGAATTCGCTCAACCACAATAGAATTGGTTCAGCAGGACAGCACATCCAATTTGCGCGCCGGAGGTCGAATGCGACGACCAGAGAGCAGTCCGCCAGTCCCGTCCAAAGGGTGCTCAACAAAGTTCCTGCAATCGTCGAAATGCTCGGTCGCGACGATGACATACTATTCTGCTACCTTTTCGGCTCTGTCGCCAGGGGCACCGCAGGATCCCTGAGCGACCTGGATTTTGCGGTTTACCTGGACCCCCGGGTTCCTGCTGATCAGCGGTTTTACAGGGCCCTTGACATTGCGGCCAGGCTGTCATCCATTCTGCGAACCTCCAACGTTGACGTTGTGCCCTTGAATGATGCCTCGCCCGAGCTCGCGTATTCGGTGATTCGCGACGGCAAACTCCTGTTCTGCAGGGACGAACTGCAGCGACAACGTTTTTGGGTCCGGATCGTCCTGGACTACTTGGATAGAGGATTCATGCGAGACCTTTTCTGGCGCTACACTGCTAAGCGGGTTAAGGAGGGCTCCTTTGGTGGTAGACGAGAAGACCGTTCTCAGCTTGCTCCAGGAGCTCGAGAGACGACTTGAAAGGCTATACTCTCTTTCAAACACCAGCGTCAAAACGCTGGTGGAAGATGCCTCCATCAGGGACCAGGTTGAAAGGAACCTTGAGGTTGCCATCCAGTGCTGTATAGACCTGGGAACCCACCTCCTGGCCTCAATGGGAGGCCCCTCGCCCGAAAGCTACAGGGATGTGTTTGTCTCCCTGGGCAGCCTTGGGGTTATCGACGACACCCTCTCCGAGAGCCTCGCCAGGATGGCTGGGTTCCGGAACGTCCTTGTACACGGCTATCTAACACTGGACCCGCGCAGAATGCATGAGTCTCTTAATCGTATCTCAGACATCAGGGGCTTCGTAGAAGCAGTCGTGCATTATATCGAAGCGCAAAAAAAGGAGTAGTCTGGAGCCGGCATTTCGCCACAATCACTTCTTTCCGAGCCGCAGCAGACGAAGTGCCGCCCCTCGAAGTCTTCTGCCGACCGGCCGCAGCCGGCCTACCGCCTTCCGCGCCGCGCGAGCCGCCGGCTTGCGCAGGCCCTTCAGCCGTCGCGCCACGCGCCTGGCGAACGACCGGCAGGCCGCGCACGCCCGGCGGGCAGCCTGCCGCACGGCGCGCACCAACTGGATAAGGCAGGTCGCGACGAACTTGAGTGCAAGCACGACGGCGGGGCTTCCGAAAACCAGGTACACCGCGAAACCGAGGGCGAATCCCACGAAGGCGTAGAGCCTGAGGTTAACCCAGTTGGAGACGATGAGGGCGAACACGAGGAGTGGGGTCAGGACTAGCCAGAAGATAGCGTCCTCGAGATACACGACGATGCCCCGCGGTGAGGTTACCCACCTGAAGATGCGGTATATGTCGAAGAGCAGCCCGGCCGCCACGCCGGCCAGGAGCATCACGGACATCCTGTAGATCTCGATGTCGAGGGATTCCACGTCGCGACCCCGCGCCTATCTGAAAAGCCGCTCCAGAATCCCTTTCCCTTTCCGCTTGCTCCGCGACCCGACGTCCGGCGAATACTGGAATCCGTGCACCAGCCCATCCACCGAGAAACTCCCGTCGTCCACGTCGAGTTGCTTGATCGTGAGCTCCTCGCCGCGCACCGTAAGCGCGCCGTAGTCCGTGTCCATGACTATTTCCTGGTCGTCGAAGCTCTCAACGCGGAGCACACCTCGTATGGTGATCTTCTCTCGGTTGACGACGTGTATCTCGTGGTCCTTGGCAAGGTCGAAATCCCTGTCGTCCATCGGCGATTCCCCCTCGCCTAATACGTATGCTCGTCTGAGGAGGATATGCCGTGCCTTGTCTCTCCCTTCACGCGGTACATCTGGCCCGCCTGGCTGACACAGGCAGTCTCCCTTGCGTCGAGCACCTCCACTTCCAGCGTCCTGTTGCCGAACTCGACGGTGATCGAATCCCCGGGCTCAACCTCCGTGCCTGGTTTGGCCTGACGCCCGTTGACCAGCACGCGCCCCGCCGAGCAGGCTTCCTGGGCGACTGTCCTGCGCTTTATCAACCTGCTGACCTTGAGATACTTGTCTACCCTCACGGCTCCGCTCTCTCCCACGTGCGGCTCACCGGCCGAAGCGTAAATCTCTTCCCAAAAGCAGAATCAGGTCCGTCTCAGCGAGTCTTCGCGAACCTGATTCCTCAATACTTCGCTACTTTATCGTATCCTTAAGCGCCTTGCCCGCCCTGAAAACCGGGACTTTGGTAGCCTCAATGCTGATCTCTTCGCCGGTCTTGGGGTTGCGCCCCTTGCGGGCCGCCCGCTGCCTCACTTCAAAAGTTCCGAACCCCACCAGAGAAACCTTGTCGTTCTTGGACAGGGCCTCCTGGATTGCGTCGACGGTCGAATTGATTACCTTCTCGGTGTCTTTCTTGGTGATCCCGGTTTTCTCGGCAACGGCTGATACGAGTTCCGCCTTGTTCAATCAAATCCCTCCCCGTCATACCTGAAAACACACACAGTGGCCCGTAGTTCGTCGTTCCGGTAGGTTTTTCCTCCTCAAGAGCCTGCCCGGCTCTTGGATTCCTCCCAGAGGGCGTCCATCTCCTTAAGCGTCATCTCGATCAGGTCCTTCCCCATCCGGGCTGCAGCGGCCTCGATGTACCCGAACCTGTTGATGAACTTCTTCACAGTACCCGACAGCGCAACCTCGGGGTTTATCCCAAGGAACCGGCATGCATTAACCACACTGAACAGGACGTCGCCGATTTCATCCTCTACCCGGTCGGAGACCCGCGATTCGACCGCAGAGATCAGTTCACCGACCTCCTCCTGCACTTTTCCGAGTACATCCTCGACCCTCTCCCAGTCAAACCCGACCCTGGCCGCCGCTCTCTGGACCTCGTACGCTCTCATCAGGGCCGGCTGCCCCTTGGGCGGCGCTATTTGCCCGCCTTCGACGGGCTCGCCGCGCTCCTCACGCTCGCCGCGCTCGCTTCGCTTAATGGCGTCCCACCGGTCCACGACCTCATCGCTGGAAGCGGCCTTCTTACCGCCGAACACGTGGGCGTGGCGCCTGATCATTTTCCTGGTAACCACATCCACAACGCGGTTGACGTCGAATGCCCCGCCCTCTTCGGCGATGCGGGAGTGCAGCACGACTTGCAGCAGTAAGTCTCCCAATTCCTCACAGAGTTTATTCGTATCGCCCTGATTGACGGCGTCCACGACCTCGTACGCCTCTTCGATTACGTACTGCCGGAGGCTCTCGTGCGTCTGTTCCCTGTCCCAGGGGCACCCATCCGGCCCACGAAGGCGCGCGATCACGCCGACGATGGGGTCAAGAGGCCAGCGTGAGACCCTTTCAGCGGGGTCGTTGCTCGCCTTCTCCGACGACAGCCGCGGAACATACAGAGTCGTAAGGTGGTCCGACGCGATCCTGTCGAGATCGTAGAGCGGTATCCGCGAAACCCTCTCCTCGCCCGCCACGCCGGCAGAGTAGACCAAAGCCACCTCGTGCTCGTCGGGGTACCTGGTCATGAGGGCGAGCTTGACGTCCGAGGCCGTTTTCCTGTTGTAGATCTGTGAAACCACGACGTCCCTCACGCCGCTCGGCGGGTTGTCGTCGATTGCGCAGCCGTCGACGATCTCGAGGCCCGACAGGGGATCGATTTCCAGCGTGGCACAGACCACGTCGAGGAAACTCATGGCGGGGTATACTTCGTAGCGGATACCCCGTTCCTTTGCGCTGCGGACGATGCGGGCTACCGTGGCCTCCCCGAAGAACGGGTGACCGGGCACAGCGTACGCCACGACGCCCCCCGAGGCTGCCTCATCCAGGACGACCTGCGTTATACTCGAATACACCTCGTCGAACGTCGCGCTCTCCTCGTAAAGCCGGTCGAAGGTTGTATAGCGTATGCCACGGCGATCGAGCGTCACAACCGAAGGGTGTACGGAGGTGCGAAGAAAAACCCTCCTCGAACCCTGCAGTGCTTCAAGGTTTCGCCCGGGTAGCTGCCACTCGGCGCCCGGCCCGAGCCCGACCAGTCTGAGACAGTTCACTTGCCAATCAGCCCCAATCGAACGAGGAACTCCGCCATGGATGATCCCACACGGGGGATTATCTCGAAATCCCGCGAGGTCATACCGCCTGTGAGTATCAGCGTAACGATATACGTGGTAATCCCCGCAAAGATGGCGAGGAGGGTGGCGACCGATTCTCGACCGGAAAGTATCGCCAGCCAGCGGTGTAGCGCCACCACGGTTACGCCCATGACCGCCGTGGATATCCCGGGCTTGACGAACATCCCCGGGACATCGACGATGTCGTGTCCCAGGATGGAGACGAGCGTGAACATGTTCAGCACGGCCGCCACCAGGAACCCCGCGGACGTGCCGTATGCGGCCCCCTTTATCCCGAGAGCCGGTATGCTGGTCAGCGCCCACGTCAGCCCAAACTTGACGGCGGCCCCCCAGAGGAGGTTGCGCACCGGCACCGACATCAGCCCCATGCCCTGGAGGATGCCGGATGTCACCTGCTGGACTGCGAGAAACAGCACTCCGGATGCCAGCGCGGACAGAGACGTCCCGACCTCGGGGTCCCCGTATAAAAGCGCCGGAATGGGCCTCGCCAGGAGATATAGGCCGGCCATGGCGGGGAGCATCAGGATGAACGTCATCCGGAGGGCGGTGCGCGACCTTGTTGTGATCAGCAGCCCGTCGCCTATCGCGGCTGCCTCGGACACGCTGGGCACGAGGCTCACCTGCAGCGCGGCCGTGAATATCGTTGGCAAGTTCATCAGCGGAAGTGCCCCACCCGAGAGCTGTCCGTAGAGCGACGTGGCCAGCTCCGGGGCGATGCCGCTCGCCTGCAGCCTCGCGGGGACCACAGCCATGTCCACGAGCTGGATTATGCCGAGGACGCCGCTTGCGATGGACACGGGGATTGCCATCGCAATGATCTGCCTGGCTGTCTCAAACGCGTCGTATCCCAGCCCCGAGACCGTGGGGAGAGAAAATACCTCGCGCCGGCCCCTGTTGAACACGAATAACAGGTAGATCAGTCCCGCGACGGCCCCCGTCACGGCGCCGAAGCTGGCGCCGGCGGCCGCGTACTCGACGCCGCCGGGGAGGAGCACGTAGGCGAGCGCCATCATCGTTCCCACCCGGACGATCTGCTCGACTATCTGGGACACGGCCGTCGGCGTCATCATCTGCATCCCCTGGAAAAGTCCCCTGTATGCGGACATGACGGCCACGAATAATATGGCGGGCGCGATCGCCGCTATTGAGAGGTACGCGCGCGGGTCGCGCGTGACGGTGGTCGCGATGTAACCGGCGCCGGTGAACAGGGCCGCAGAGAAAAACAGGCCGAGCGCGGCAAGCAGTATCAGGGACGTCCTGAATACACTCCACACCCCGCGGCCGTCGCCGCGCGCAACGCGTTCGGCCACCAGCTTGGAGACCGCGATGTTGATACCGGTTGTCGAGAGGACGAGGATGAGGGCATAGATGGGGTACGCCATCTGGAACAGGCCCATGCCCTCCGCGCCGAGCAGGGGATACAGGGGGATCCTGTACAGCGCCCCGAGTAGCTTGCTGACGACCCCCGCCAGCGCAAGCATGAAGGCGCCTCCCAAGAACGTCTCCCGCCTCAACCCACCGGTCTCCCCTTTCCGGCCAATTCAGCCTATATTATACACCGCGAGACCGGAACCCGTCGCGAGCGCCGCGGCGGCCCCGAAATGAAAAGGCAGCGAACGCTCTCGTTCGCCACCTCGTTGCGTCTATCGCTGCCAGCCGGGCCTGTCGACGGTTCTACTGCTCCATCTGCTTGGCAAGGAATCCCGCCGCGGTCTCCGCGAGTTTCAGTTCGAGGTCGCTCATCTGGACGTCAGGTTCGCGCGAACAGATGACGACTGCGCCTATAGGGTCCCCCTCCGCGATGATGGGGGCTATGACCTCGGCTGTGAATTTACACCCGGTCTCTTCGTCGGCCGTCAGGCACTCGCTGCAGTACTTGTGGTCCCCGGGCTTGGTAATCATCACGGCCTTGCGCTCTTCCATGACCCGTTCAACTGCCGGGCCGATTGCCTTGTTAAGAAACTCCTTCTTCGGAGCGCCAGAGACTGCGATTATGTTATCGCGATCGGCGATCATGGCGATATGGCCCGTCGCCTCGTAGAGGGAGTCGGCGTACTCCTTCGCGAAATCGCCGAGTTCACCTATCGGCGAGTATTTCTTGAGGATTACTTCTCCGTCCCTGTCCACGAATATCTCCAGCGGATCCCCTTCCCTGATCCGGAGAGTCCGCCTTATTTCCTTGGGAATGACCACGCGGCCGAGGTCGTCGATCCTCCGGACAATCCCGGTTGCTTTCATTATCACCCCTCCTTCGACAGGCGGCTAAACGGCTGCTTGTTCAATCATAGTATATAAGAGGGTTACTACTTTTATTCATTTTTGCCAATTGGATAGAAATGCCGCGTCTGCCCATCTCACCTCAGGCAGACTGCGGCTCCCACGGTTGCTGGTCTGGACATAATCGAAACGACGGTGACGCGGCGTCGCGAGCCGCGGTCCACGGCGCTCGCGCCGGACCACGGTCCGGCGACGCGCTACTGATCTGCGCCGGATGCCACCGGGGCGAGCGCCTCGAGGAATGACTCCGTCGCCAGGAGAAGCGCCGTCCTGCCCGCGCCGTCCACCTTCATGGATATCAACCCGCGCCCTGGCATCATCATCCTTCCGCGGTATTGCCTGACCAGGGCGTGCGCCCTGTCGGCGGGAAAGAGGCCCGGGTTGCCGATCCTGAACTCGATCCTGTCCTTGCCCTGGGAGATCGCGGTTATGCCCGCGCGTGCCGCCAGGATCTTCACGCGTGCGACGGTCAGGAGGTTCGCCGCCGGCGGCGGGATGGGGCCGAATCTGTCCTTCATCTCTTCAGCCACGACCTCGGCGTCCCCGGTCTCCCTTATCGCGGCGATCTTCTTGTACAGGTCCACCTTCTGCCGCGAGTCGGGAACATACGAATCGGGTAGGTACGCGTCGGCGAGCACCTCGATGCTTACAGCCGGCGGCTCCCTGAGCTCCTCGCCCTTCAGCTCGCGCACGGCCTGCTCGAGCAGCCTGCAGTACATGTCGAATCCCACCGAGGCGATGAATCCGTGCTGCTCAGCGCCGAGAATGTTGCCGGCCCCGCGGATCTCGAGGTCCCTCATCGCGATCTTGAAGCCGGAGCCGAACTCGGTGAACTCGCGTATCGCCTCCAGCCTCTTTTCGGCCTGCTCCTGGAGCACTTTGTCCCTGCGATACATGAAATACGCGTACGCGAGCCTGTTCGACCGCCCGACCCTGCCCCGGAGCTGGTAGAGCTGCGCCAGCCCGAGGTGGTCGGCGTCCTCGACTATCAGGGTGTTGACGTTGGCGATGTCGAGCCCGGACTCGATGATGGTCGTGCATAGCAGGATGTCGTACTCGCCGTCGAGGAACGCGAGCATCGTCTTTTCGAGCCGGTCCTCTCGTATCTGCCCGTGTGCGACGGCTATCCTCGCGTCCGGTACGAGCGCCCTCAGCCGCGACGCCACGCGCTCGATGGTCTGGACGCGGTTGTGCACGTAGTACACCTGGCCTCCCCTGTGCAGCTCGCGCGCGACAGCCGCCCTGACGAGGTCATCGCTCTGCTCGACCACGAACGTCTGCACCGGGAACCGGTCCTCGGGCGGTGTCTCGATCACGCTCATGTCGCGGAACCCGGTGAGCGCCATGTGCAGAGTCCGGGGTATCGGGGTGGCGGTGAGCGTGAGGACGTCTACCGTTTGCTTCAGCCTCTTTATCTTCTCCTTGTGTGCAACCCCGAACCGGTGTTCCTCGTCTACCACGAGGAGGCCCAGGTTGTTGAATGCTATGTCGTCCTGCAGAAGCCGGTGCGTGCCGATGACGATGTCCACGGTACCGAGCCGCAGGTCCTTGACCACCTGGTCCTGTTCCTTCGGCGACCTGAACCTGCTGAGAACCTCCACGCGGATCGGGTAGTCCTCGAACCTTTCGCGGAACGTGTTGAAGTGCTGTTGGGCCAGGATGGTCGTCGGCACGAGCACCGCTACCTGTTTGGAGTCGTTGACCGCCTTGAAGGCCGCCCGCATAGCGACCTCGGTCTTGCCGTACCCCACGTCGCCCACGAGGAGGCGGTCCATCGCCCGTGGCCCTTCCATGTCCCCCTTGATTTCCTCCGTGGCCTGCCTCTGATCGGGGGTCTCCTCGTATTTGAAGGCGTCCTCGAACTCGCGCTGCCACGATGTGTCGGGGGAGAACTGGAATCCCTTCGACGCCTGTCTGATTGCGTAAAGGTGCAGGAGGTCTCTGGCCAGTTCCCGCACGGACTCCCTGACACGGTTCTTGACGCGCGACCACTCCGTGCCGCCGAGCTTGTTAAGTCTGGGTTCCTGTCCTTCGCCCCCGATGTACTTGTGGATCAGATCGGACTGGTCCGTGGGGACGTAGAGCGCATCCGCTCCAGCGTACTTGATGAAGAAGTAGTCCTTCTGCGCCCCCTCGATTTCGAGGGTCTTGACCCCGAGATACCTGCCGATCCCGTGGTTGACGTGAACCACGTAATCCCCGACCTTCAGGTCCTCGAATATGCCCGTAAGCCTCTCCCTGGGCTGCGCGCTCGTCCGCTTCCGCTTCGTCTTCCCGTATATCTCCCCGTCGCCGAGAACCGTCAGCCTCAACGCGGGTATCTCCATTCCCTCCGACACAGCGCCGGTCGTCACGATTACCTGTCCCTCGCGCGGTTCGCGGTCGAGTGACTCTGCGGTGACGACCTCGACGCCCTCCACCTTCAGCGTCGCCGACAGCGCGCGGACGCGGTCCGCGTTCGCTACCACGCACGCGACCGCCGCCCCGGCGGTTTTCCGGCCCTTCAACTCCTGAATGAGAGAATTCCATTGCCCGTGGAACGATGGGGCGGGCCGGGCGCCGAACTGCGCCAGGTTACGGGCATCTCTGCCCTCTATCAATCTTGGGAGCACCGACAAGTGTACCACCTGGAAACTGAATACTCGCTCCATCACTCGCTCGAAGGATTCATAGGCGAGGGCCTCGGCGGGAAGCAGCGCCCCCTGCGACAACCTCGAGGAATACGCGTCGCGGGCATCCTTCTCCGTCTGCTCGGACGATTCGCGGAGCCTCGGATAATCGTCGAGGATCACGACGGAGTCTCGCGGGACGTGGTCGAGAAGGCTGGCCGTCTCCGGGTAGAAGTACGGGAGGTAGTTCTCGACGCCCTCGAAAAAGCGAGCCTCGGAAATGCATTCGAGGTGGAACCGCACCTTTGTCTTGAGCCTGTTCGCGGACGACCTGTGCCCGGCCGCCTCGAGCTTCTTTACCGACGACTCGAGCTCGGCCCGTATCCGCGCCAGCCCTTCCCCGATCCTGTCTTCGCCGACGAGGAATTCCCGCGCCGGCCCGATGATGAGCGAGGTAATCGCGTGGGACGACTTCTGGGATATTGGGTCAAATTCGCGGATGGACTGCAATTCGTCCCCAAAGAACTCCAGCCTCACGGGGGATTCCCGCGACGGAGGGAACACGTCGACGATCCCGCCGCGGACCGCGTACTGGCCGCGGCCCTCGACTATGTTAAGTCTCTCGTAACCCGCGCGGGCGAGAGCCGCCGAGATCGTTTCCAGCCCGGCTTCGTCGCCGGCCCTTACCGTAAGACAGGCGTCGCGTATCACCCCGGGCGGGACGACCAGCCTGTGCAGGGCGGTGATGGGCGCGACAATTATGGGCCGCCCACCCGTGGCGAGCCGCTCCAGGACGGAGACCCTCCCGGCTTCCATCTCACCGCTGCGCGCCACTATCTCGAACGGGAGCGCCTCGAGCGGAGGGAACAGGCAGGCCTCACCCGCGCCGAGCCAGGATTCGCATTCCTCGACGAATCTCTCGGCCTCGACTATGTTGGACGTAACCACGAAGACGGGGCGTTTTGTGAGTTCGCGGATTGCCGCGGGCACCAGTGACCTGCTCGAGCCGGATACTCCCGTGATAGACTGGAGATTCCAGCCCTCCTCCAGGCCGCTGATCAGGGAGGCGAATCCCTCGTGGTCCCGCAGCGTCCTAACGATTCCCCTCAGGGGCACTACCCATTCCTCCGGTAACCAGCAAGTTCCAAAGAAAGTGGAGGGCGATTCCCGCTCCGATCCCAGCCGGAAGCGACCCCGCCGTCCTCCAGGCGAAAGCGGTCGCCCCACCGAACGCGGCGTGTCCAAGCACGCTCGCCAGGGCCGCAGCCCCTCCGCGACGGGGGGAGCGCCATAAATCGTAGACCGACTCTGCAAGTCCGAACAGGATGTGCGCCGGGACGACCGGGGAACCCAGTAGTACCGCGGGGACCGTTTTGACAATCTCCTCGGTAAACGGCGCTGCGAGCGCTGCCCGCGCCTCACCCACGGACTTCGACAAAGCGCGATTGACCGAAAACGCAAGAGCGACGGAAACGGCGACCGCGGGGAGGAGGCTGCGCAGGGCGCCCAGCAGGGCGCCCGCTTGCGTGCTGGAATACATACCTGCCTGCATGAGGCTATTATTCGAGCGACGGGAGACCCGTATGCCGTCGACGGGAACGCCGTTCAACCGCGCTACGAATTGTGCCTCGATATCGCCGCCTCGTAACCCAGGTCAATGATGGCGGCCACAGCGCCGACGGCCGCGTCCAGCAAGGCCGCCATCGCCTCCTCCTCCGCCACACTGAATGGCGTAAGTACGTAGTCTACGGGATCGATACCCTCCGGCGGCCTCCCGACGCCCAGCTTGAGCCGCGGGAACTCCTCCGTGCCCAGGGAGTCGATGATCGATTGCACGCCCCTGTGGCCCCCGGATGAACCCCTCAGCCTGATCCTCAGGCGCCCAAACTCGAGATCCATGTCGTCGTGGAGCACGAGAAGGTCGGCCGGCCCTTCCCCCATGGCCTCCAGTGCCCTCCGGACACTCTGCCCGCTCAGGTTCATGTAAGTCAGGGGTTTCAATATGGTAATGCGCTGTCCCCGGATCATTCCAGAACCGGACACGCCCTGCCAGCATGTCCGGTTCAACGAAATCGAAAGCCTTTCCGCTATCAGGTCGGCCACGCGGAAACCCAGGTTGTGTCTGGTAAACCGGTAAGCCGGTCCCGGGTTGCCAAGGCCGGTGATGAGCATACTCGACCCTACTCCTCTTTCGCTTCCTCGTCCTTGCCCTTCTTGATTACCTCGGGCTCGGCTCCTTCAGGCGCGGCCTCCGGAGCCTCGACTTCCTCCTCGGCCCTCGGCGCGAGCACCGATATCACGAGCTCGTCCGGCTCTTCGAGGAGCTTCACGTTCTCCGGGATCTTGAGGTCACCCGCCGTCACGTGGTCGCCGGGATTGAGGTCGCCGACGTGCACGGTGATGCGGTCGGGCACCGCGGCCGGGAGGCACTCCACCTCGACCTCGCGCATCTGGTGCTGCAGAATGGCGCCCTTCGCCTGCAGCTCTTCCTCGCCCACCAGGTGGATGGATACCCTGAGCTTGATCTTCTCCTCCAGGTTGACCTCGCGGAGGTCGACGTGAAGAGGCGTGTACTTCACGGGGTCCTCCTGGATCTCCTGGATCATGGCGTTCTTCGTGACGACGCCGCCGGGCCCCTCAATACGCACCTTCAAAAGGACGTTCCTGTCCCCGCGCGCCGCTTTCTCGAACGTCTTCCTGTCAAACACCAGCGGTGTGCTTTCGGTGCTCTTTCCGTAGATTACCGCCGGAAGCTTCCCCTGAGCCCTGAGCCTCCTGGCCACGCCCTTTCCGCTACCCCTCAATACCGCGCTGATCTCCACCTGTTCCATATTCGATCCTCCTCGGACGCCGTGATTCCCTGATCATGATCATCCATTTCCCCTGACTATCGCTGGTAAAGCCCGCCTCGACGAAACCGAACGACGTGTACATCGCCACCGCGGGCGTGTTTGCCGGCCTGACCTCGAGCCTCACCCTGAAGACCCCGCGCCTTTCCAGGTAATCCAGCCCGGCCTGCACGAGAGCGCTCCCGAGTCCCCTCCCGCGATACTGCGGACTCACTGCTACCGAGAGTATGCGCGCATCCACGTACGGGCCGCCCGTGAGCGCGGACGACATGAATCCAACCTTGTCAGCCATCAGCGCCCCGACCGGCCTCATCCTGAAACCATACTCCCCACGGATCCACCGGCCGATCCATCTTAGCACGTGCCCGCGCAGGAGCGCTATCTTCCACAGTCTTAAAGTACTCGATGGGGCGAATATATAACCCGCTACCCTGCTCTCGTCCCTGGCCACGTGGAAACAGCCCGGTTCGGAATCGAGGCAGGCGCGGAATAGGTCCTCTATAGCCTTGAGAGGGACAACGTCCCCGAACATGTGGGTGACGCTGTCGCGGAAAGACTCGGCGAAAACATCCGCGACCTGCGGGAGGTCGCTTTCCAGCACCGGGCCGTACTCGAACATGGCGGCTTCCCGGGACACACGGTTAGTCGAACAACTCCGATACAGACAGGTCATCGTGTATCCTCGAGATCGCCTCCCCGAGGAGCCTCGCTACGGACAGGACCTTGATTTTCCCGCCGGCGTCGCCCTTCCCGAGCGGGATCGTGTTGGTCACGATGACTTCCTTGATCGGGCTCTTCTCTATCCGCTCGATTGCTGGGTGGGACAGCACGGGGTGGGTACAGCACGCGTACACCTCGCGGGCGCTCTTCCCCAGTATGGCTTCCGCGGCCTGGACGATGCTTCCGGCGGTGTCTATCATGTCGTCTATGATGATGGCAGTCTTTCCCTTTACCTTTCCAATTATGTTCATAACCTCGGCCACGTTCGGCTCCGGCCTGCGCTTGTCCACGATCGCGATAGGCGCCCGCAGTTTATGCGCCATGTCCCTCGCGCGCGACATGCTCCCCACGTCCGGCGAGACGATGACGATGTCCTCAAGTCCCCTGTTGGAGAAGTACTCCGAGAGTATGGGGATCGCCGACAGGTGGTCGACGGGGATATCGAAGAACCCCTGTATCTGGCCCGAGTGAAGGTCCATTGTGAGGACTCTTCCGGCACCCGCGGTGGTTATGAGGTTGGCGACCAGCTTTGCGGTAATCGGTTCGCGGCCCCTCGTCTTGCGGTCCTGCCGCGCGTATCCATAAAAAGGAATCACGGCGGTGATGCGCCTGGCCGAAGCCCTGAGCAGGGCGTCCATTATGATGAGGAGCTGCATGAGGTTGTCGTTCACGGGCGAGCACGTGGACTGGATGACGAAAATGTCGCAACCCCGGACGTTCTCGTTGATGATGACGCGTGTTTCCCCATTGGCGAACCTGCCAAGCTCTATCTTACCGAGCGGAAGGTCGAGATGCCGCGCGATTTCGGCGGCGAGATCAGGCGCGCTGCTGCCTGCGATTATCTTCAGCTTGTTGCCGTTCCCTTCACTCATGCGCGCTCTTCCTCCCTTTACGCTTTTCCCGCCTTACGCCTGGCCCAGTCCCGCTTGTTCTCCTGACGCGCGCGGGCGATCGCCAGGGCCCCCTCCGGGACCTCCTGGTTGACGGTGGATCCGGCGGCGACGTACGCATTGCTTCCCACCTTCACCGGAGCCACGAGGTTGGCGTTGCACCCGATGAAGGCGCCGTCCTCTATCACGGTCCTGTGCTTGCGTTTACCGTCGTAGTTGACGGTCACGCAGCCGGCCCCCATGTTGACCCCCGAGCCGATGTCCGCGTCGCCCACGTAGCTATGATGCGGGACCTTGGAGCCACTGCCGATGACGGAGTTCTTGACCTCGGCGAAGTTTCCGACCCTGGCCCCCAACTTCAGCGTAGTGCCCGGTCTTACGTGGCTGAACGGCCCAACCCTGACTTCGTCCTCAAGCGTGCTCCCCTCCACCACCGAGAACTCGATGACGCACCCGTCCCCTACCGAGGTATCGACAAGCCTCGCCGAGGGCCCGATCGTGCACCCACAACCTATCGCCGTTCGCCCCTCCACGAAGGTGAACGGCTTGATGACGGTGTCCGGGCCGATCCGGGCGTAGTCGTCGATGAACACCGAGGCGGGGTCCTGGATGGTGACACCCGAGAGCATGAGCGCGTCGAGCCGCCTCTCCTTGAGTACGGCCTCGGCCAGCGCCAACTGCTTGCGGTCGTTGATCCCCATTACCTCGAGGGGGTCGTCCGCTTGCACCGTGCCGACCCGGAAGCCCGCCGCGACGATAATCTCCAGGACGTCTGTCAGGTAATACTCCCCCTGCGAGTTGTCGGGGCGTATGCGCCCGAGCGCCTCGAACAGCGGCCCGGCCTTGAAGCAGTATACGCCGGTGTTGATCTCGCAGATCCGCAGCTCGTCCGGAGTGCACTCGCGGTGTTCGACGATCCTCAGGAAGCCGCCGTTCTCGTCGCGGATGATGCGGCCGTAACCGGAGGGGTCGCCGAAGACCGCTGTGAGCACTGTCGCGCCGTTACCGGCGTCGTCGTGAGCGTCCGCGAGCCTTGCTACCAGAGCCGGGGGGAGCAAGGGCATGTCCCCGTAAAGGACGACGACGTCACCGTCGAAACCCTGGAGAATTGGGGCGGCCTGCATCACGGCGTGGCCCGTGCCCCGCTGCTCCGCCTGGAGCGCGTACTCGATTCCGTCCCCCAGCGCCCTCTTGACCCTGTCGGCCTGGTGCCCCACTACAACGACAAGCCGCGCCGGATCTATGTCCTTCGCGGCGTCGACTGCGTAAGTTATCATGGGCCTGCCCCTGAGCGGGTGCATGGTCTTCACCAGGGAGGACTTCATCCTGGTCCCCAGGCCCGCCGCGAGTATGATCGCGGCAACCTCGCGCATTAATGGCGCACCTCCGTTGGTATTATACCACAGGGCGGATCGATTTCCTGTAACGAGAAGCCCTGGGAAGTCCGGTAATCCTGGCCATTCTAGCGACCCTCCTCCGGCACCCAGCCGGCGGGGCCGATTTTGACGCGCCTCTCCGTCTCGTCCACCGCTTCCAGCACGGCGAGCGCCAGGAACTCATCCACCAGCTTCTTACCGGGCTCCGACGTGGCCACGACCACGCACGTACCGGCTACGGTGACGTCGAATTCACCCAGGAGGTCGGCAATGCCCTTCGCCGTCCCGCCCGCCTTCATAAAGTCGTCAATCACGAGCGCCTTCGAGCCCGGCTGAAGCGCCCTTTTGGGCAGCGACATGGTCTGGATACTCCTGGTCGACCCCGACACGTAGTTGATGCCCACGGACGACCCTTCGGTGACTCCACTGTCCCTGCGGCATACGACCAGCGGGAGGTCCATCGCCCGCGCGGTCATGAGCGCGATCGGGATGCCGCGGGTCTCCATGGTCACCACGTAGTCGATACCCTCGCCGGCGAACTTCGTGGCGAACACCTCGCCGATCTCCCAGGCCAGTACGGGAGAGTTGATGAGGTCGGTCATGTACAGGAATCCACCGGGTAGTATTCTATCGGGCGAAGACAACATTCCGCACACGGAGAGAGCGATGCGCCGGATGTCCGCCACCGGCCTGCTGGGGACGTACTTGACGCCTCCCGCGGCGCCGGCCATGGTGACTATCCTTCCGGCGCCGGCGTCTTCAATGCCCCGCCTGACAATCGCGAGGTCTTCGCTTATCGTCGACTTGGCTGCCCCGAAGCGGTCCGCGAAGGTGGACAGCGACAGCACGGCGGAAGGCCGCTCGATCAGGGATTTCACGATGAAGGCTATCCTCTCACCCCTGTGGGCCCTGGCCATTAACCTCACTCCCCCGGTTGGGATCCCGAACGTTCGCCGTTGTGGCTAATTGCTTCATTCACCTTTTCAGGAATTGTTTCCACACCGCGGACGCGAAACCTTCAACGATTAACCGGTCTGCCCCTGGTCGCCCGGCCCCGCGCGGCGAATGAATGTCGAAAAGTTGAGGCCCGGGTCACTTGAGTTGCCAGTTCGCTTCCAGTAGAATGATCCGTACGGGGGGTCGATTGGGCCGGGGCTACTCACAGGAGAGTGGTCAGCCTTGCCGAGCGTCCTGCTGGTTCCGTTACTCGCGTGTACGCTCATCGCGAACGTGTCCCCGTGCATCCCGCGTCACCCATCGCGCGAAAACTCACTGCGCCACAGCATCCCCATTCCGCGCCTGGCCTTCGAGGCCAGCATCCGTGCGGGGGAAAACGGCGTGAAACCGGACCGCCCCCTCGTGCTGGCGCTAACCGTCCCGTCTCACGGCGCGAACGCCCTCGTACATCTCGTCAAAAACGGCGCCATAACGCTCGAGGACGCCTGCGACGGAAAAACGCAGGTGGTCCCGCCTTCAGTCGCCGCCGCGCCGCGGAGCGCCGGCCGCCGTAGTCGCCCCACGGACCAACGTGTTGAGATCAGTTACCTTCCCCGTAGCGGCTGGAAGCCATCCGCAGTTCACTCAATAACGGTGCGCTTCAGGAAGGCCCCGCTTTGGAGGACTTCCTTTACGACGGGCCCGGTCGACCAGGACCCCCGGCCGGAACCGCCGCCGGGAACAGACCCACAGCCAGATCCGGGCGGGCCGGGCGACCCCGCCCCGCAGCCAGATCCGCAGCCTGATCCGCCGCCCATTGCGCCTCAACCTGATGTATACACGCTGACAGGACGCTTCGGGTGGGGGTCGCTGGACCCAAACACGATCGAGTTCTCCATCTCAAAGCCCACGACCATAACGGTGTCGTACAACTCGCTGGAGACTGTGAACAGGCAGTACCATCAGGAGGGGCTCTACTTCACGGTGGAGTCGCCTGGGGGGTTCGCTGGGCTATACAGGGGCGGGGGCGAGCGCAGCATCGATCTTCCGGCGGGTGACTACACCATTCGGGCCAAGTCATACCTCGGGGCGTCATACGCCACAATCACAGTCACTGTCCCACGAATCTAGAGGCGGCGGGGTTTTTCCCCGCCGCTCGATTCGTCATGCCCTCAATTCACCTGCTCTCAGTGCACCGGTCCCCGGTTAACAGGGCTGACTCCAGGCGTCATCCCCGGCCTCCCAGCATAGACCGCGCCAGTTCCAGATCCGACGGCTTGTCCACGTCGATCCCGATTTCCGGGAAAGCCGTGAACACGGCCTTTGCCCTTATGCCGTACAGCTTCAGCACCTTGTCCTCGGCCTCGCGGACGGTAAGCCTCTTGAACAGGAGCTTAATTGTGAACGAGACGCCGAGAACGGCGGCCATCCTGAGCGGCTTCTTCCTGTTCTCGACAAGGAACTCGAGGGTGTTCCTGAGTTTCCCGGCGGAGCCGAGCCTGGCTACGAACATGTTGCCCCCGGTGAACGTCCCATCCGCCGTGGCCGCGTACGTGCGCTTGACGCCCGGGAATCGCTCCTCGGCCACCTCCTGGCTCACAATCGGGTAGTAGAAGTCGGCGTCCTCCACCGAGCACTCGGAAATGAAGCCGTCGACGACTTGCGGGGTGATTAGCGGGATGTCGCACGTGCACACAAGCGCCTTGTCCCGGCCGGGAAGGGCTTCAAAGCCCCTCGACAGGTTGTCGAGCATACCCCCGCCCTGCTGCACATACCGTGTTCGGCTGCTGCGAATCCGCTTGCCGAGGACGTCCCCGGGACCGACGACCACGATGCCGCTGACAGAAGAGGCCCCCTCGAGGGCGTCGATCACGTACTGCAACATCGGCTCCCCGGCGATGTCAATGAGCGCCTCCCACTCTTCGGCAGACGCGCCTTTCAGCCTCCCCTCGTTTACCCTGCCGGCGAGTACCACCGCGTCGAGGCTCATATGCTCGCCCCCCCGTGAAGCGACCGGACGACCATCGTATGTTCTATGCCGCGCTCGCCCTCGAATCCCGAGAGCATCTCGGCAGCGTGCTCCCTGTCCCTGGTAATGGCAACAACCGTGGGCCCGCTCCCCGAAACGATAGCGCATAGCGGCGAAAACCTCTTCAGCCTGTCGATGATGCTCCCGACCTCAGGCACCAGCCGTTCGACCGGCCCCTGCAGGGCATTGCCCATTCCGAAGGCCATCCTCTCCACGTCCTGGCTTATGATACCGTCGAGCACCAGCCGCTCGTCGCCGCCGTCACTGCCGCCGCCGTTGTCGA
Source organism: Bacillota bacterium (assembly GCA_013178305.1). NCBI lineage: Bacteria > Bacillati > Bacillota > Bacillota bacterium. The sequence continues at coordinate 149,029 of JABLXB010000004.1, forward strand.
ACTCCGCGTACGCCTCGGCGGCAAGGAGGGACGGCGCCGGCTTGACGAGCGTCATCCAGAACGGCGGCGCGGGTGTGATCACGCGGACCTTCTCGCCCCTTCCGTGCACGAATGCCGTCTGGGGCGAAAGCGCGAATGGGACATCCGAGCCGATCTCGGCCCCTACCTGGAGCATTTCCTCCGTCGTAATGTCGAGGCCCCACAACCTCGCGAGGCCGGTGATGCACGCCGCCGCGTCCGAGCTACCCCCGCCGAGTCCCGCGGCCACGGGGATGCGCTTCCTGATGAAGATGTCCGCGCCCCTGTCCGGGGCGAACCGTTGCTTGAGGAGTTCCGCCGCCCTTGCGGCGATGTTGTAGGAACCGTTCTTGGGGTTCTGGGGGATGTCGGGGTTGTCGCAGGTGACGGTGATCAGACCGTCCAGGCGGTCTGTGAGGACGACATCGTCGCAGAGGTCGATCTTTTGCATGATGCTTCGAACCTCGTGGTAGCCGTCACCTCTCAGGGAGAGAATCCTGAGAGTCAAATTGATTTTAGCGTGCCCCTTGACGGTTATCTGATCCACTGCGGCACCCCTGGGGGACTATTCCACGCGGCCCCACCAACACCTCCCTATACCTGCTCAGGCACGGTTCCGGTGGGCAGGGCCTGGCCCTCTACTCCCTGAATGGATATCGCTTCAGCGCGCAAGTCTTCGAGGGCGCCCAGTACAACATTGTACTTCTCGTAGAAGACCGCGACAAGATCCCCCGGGCGGGCCATTCTGATCGCGTGCCGTACCGCCTCCCCCTCGTCCAGGACGATTTCCACATCATCGAGGTTCCGCCCTGCTTCGACGATACCCCTCCCGAGGAGCGACGCGATCTCCCCGGGCTTCCGGCCCCGCAGGTCGGAGTCCTCTTTCAGGACGATGAAATCGAATCCCCTCGCGGCCACCCGGCCGAGGTTGATTACGGCCTCATCCCGCCTGTCGCCGGGCGAAGTCACCACGCCGATCAATCTGCCCCGCTGCCTTATCGCCTTCAGGGTCTCGATCGTCCGCTGAAGCGCCGCCGCGTTGTGGCCGTAATCGACCAGCACCCTGACGTCGCCGACGCTGAAGAAGTCGAGGCGCCCCGGGTTCTCGGAGTCGCTCCCGAAGTACTTGAGGGCATCGCGTATGGTTGCGAGGGGGACCCCCAGCGCCACACAGGCGGCGGTCGCGGCCAGGGTGTTCTCTATGTTGTGCCTGGCTCTACCGCGGAGACACACGGGCACGCACCGTGCCTGGACGACCTTCCGCTCCGAATCGCCGGTGACTACGCATATCATCCCGCGTTTCAGTATTACCGCGCTTCCCCCGGCGGACAGGTGCCTCTTTACAAGCAGGTTGTCGTTGGAGAGGGTGAAAAATATGATCCTCCGCCTGCAGCGCTCGATCATGTTCAGCACGACGGGATCGTCCGCGTTCAGCACGGCGAAGCCATCCGGCTTCACCGCGTCCAGCACCACCGACTTCACGCGGCTCAGATCCTCAAGGTTGTCGATCCCGCCCTGTCCAAGGTGATCGTCCGTGACGTTGGTCACTACGGCCACGTCGCACTGGTCGAAGCCGAGCCCCCACTTCAGGATCCCACCCCGCGCGGTCTCGAACACGGCCGCCTCGACGCGCGGGTCCATCAGCACTGCCCGCGCGCTCCGCGGTCCGGCCGTATCGCCTCCCAGGACCTTATACCCGGCGATGAACACGCCGTCCGTCGTCGTCATGCCGGTGACCAGGCCGTGCTGCGTCAGGACGTGCGATATCATCCGCGTCACCGTGGTCTTACCGTTCGTGCCGGTGACTGCCGCCAGCGGGATGCGGGACCTGCTGCCGGGCGGGAAGAGGTGGCGCACGATCGCCTCGCCGGCGTCACGCGCGCGCCCATGCGAGGGGTAGTGGTGCATCCGGATACCGGGCCCCGCGTTGACCTCGATGACCGCCCCGTTTTCGTGGCCCAGGGGCTCGTAGATCGAGTTCATGACCACGTCGATGCCGGCCACGTCCAGGCCGATTATGGCGGCCGCGCGGGCGACGGTCCTCGCGGTGTCGGGGTGGACCTCGTCGGTGACGTCGATGGCTATCCCGCCCGTGCTGAGATTGGAGTTGTCGCGGAGGTATACTATCTCCCCCGGCTCGGGGACGTGCTCGAGGCTCAGCCCCCGGCGGGCCAGCGTGTTCACCACTATGCGATCGACCCTGATCTTGGTCAGGGGTTTCTCGTGTGACTCGCCCCTGCGGGGGTCGGAGTTGGCGATCTCGACGAGCCGGCGGACACTGTGAATCCCGTCCCCCACGACGTGCGCGGGTATCCTCTCCGACGCGGCGACCACCCTGCCGCCCACCACGAGAACACGGTAGTGCCGCCCCGTCACGAACTTCTCGATCAGCACCCTCTTGCTGTACTTCTTCGCAAACCGGTACGCGTCGAGCAGCTCGCGCTCGCTCGTAAGATTCAGCGATACCCCCTTGCCCTGATTGCCGTCGACCGGTTTGACGACGACCGGGTAGCCGAGATCGGACGCAAGCCTTCGCGCCTCCGCCTCGGTGACCGCCACATCCCCCGCAGGCACCGGAATTCCGCTGGAACGGAGGATGCTGTTGGCGAGGTTCTTGTCCTTGGCAACGTCCACGGCGACGCAGGACGTGAGGTCCGTGACGGTGGCCTCGACGCGCCTCTGGTGCACTCCGTAGCCGAGCTGCACCAGGCTGGAGTTGTCGAGCCTCATGACGGGGATGCCGCTGCGCCTGGCGGCGTCGGCTATCGCGCGGGTGCTCGGCCCGAGACCCCCCGAGAGTATGAGGCGCCTTATCCTTTCGACCGTCCGTGACGCGTCGCAAGGGGCGCCGGACGCCACGCACTGTACCAGCCTGACAGCAGCCCGCCCCGCCTGGATTGCGGCGCCGGCCTCGCTTGACTCGAACACTATCCTGTAGACGCCCTTGCGAGAGGTCGCCCGGGTTTTCCCGTAGAACACGGACGCACCCGCAAGCGCTTGAAGTTCGAGGGCCACATGCTCGATCACGTGGCCCAGTAAAGTGCCCTCTCTAAGCCTCTCGACGAAACCGCCCGGGCGTCCCACCGAACAGTAGTGCTCCGCAAGGCCTGGGACCAGTCTGAGGATCCTGGCGGTGAACTCCAGAATCTCGCTCGTCAGAACGTCGTCGAACTTCCCGAGGTCTATCAGCATCTCGACCACGGGGCTCCTGCTGTGGACGTTGGGCCCTTCCACGACCCTGATGTCCACCAACCTCATCGACAATCCCCCACAATCGAAGACTAGGCTGTGCAAACCCGGCCGTCCGTATTCATCGAACGCCCCCGTCACTGGAAGGCGTTTCCTCGACCTCGCGGGGGAAAAGCGGCTCGCGACGCGAAAGGTCGAATCCGTATCCGGGCGCCAGGGTGTGTACCACGGCGCCCAGCACTGCCACCGGTTTATACAGGTCTTGCTCGGACACACTGGAGTGGGCCAGGCGCTTCCCGTCGATTACGGTTACGGTGCCTGACCCGGCAACCCTGAACCTGGCTTCGGGGTCGACGATGATAGCCGTGTCCTCGTCTATCCCGACGCCAAGTATGTACGGGTTCTGCGCCACCGCGAGCATGAGCCTGCCTGTGCGGCCGCGCTGGGCGAAATGCTGGTCCACGACAACCTCTTCCAGGAGGCCCATGCCCGGGGCCATGCGTACGGCGAAGTTCAGTGGGGTTTCATCGCCCTCGCCCTCGATTATCATGGTGTCACTCATGGCGGACGCGCCAGCGCTCGTCCCCGCTATGACTACGCCCTGCTCGTACGCGCGCTGCAATGCTTCATACACTCGGGTCCCGCCGAGAAGGCTCGTTATCCGCAGCTGGTCGCCCCCGGTAAAAAACACGCCCGTCGATTCCGCCAGCGTGGCGGCGTTCCCCGGCCTCGCCGCATCGCTCCGCGTCTCTACGTGCAGGACTTCGACTGACTTTACCCCCAGCCTGAGGAATATCTCCCGATACTCCCGGCCGGTGGCCTCCTGATCCACGGACGCGACAGTCATGATCGCCATCCTTGCCTCGTTTCCTCCCGCCAGCCGCACCACGAGACGCAGTATCTCCATATCGTCGTCCTTGTCCTCCGCACCACCGATGATCACCAGATTCCCCCGGACCTTACGACCCATAACTCCCTCCACATATCGGCCTTCAATGAGTGTCCCCGACGTGCGGAAAAGCAAACTGGAAGCGACAGCCCGCTTCCAGCCACGTGTGGCGTGAGGTCCGCGATATGCCTGGCTAAATCACGATGTCGAGCAGCTCCATGACGTTCGTTATGCGGCTGCAGATCGTCGCGCGGTCTGAACCGGCCCCCAGGAGGCCCACCGCCGCGCCGTCCTCGGTGACTACCAGCGAGCCGCTGTCGCCGGGTTGCCCCATGGCCGAGGTGACTATCTGATCCACGAAGTAAGCCTCGCCAACCTCTCCAAGGGAGATTTTGAGCGTCGTACTTATGACCTTGACGACCCCCGTGGTCAATCCGGTGGTCCGGCCGCTTTTCTTCACCTTCATGCCGATCTCGACGTCACGATATGCGCTGACCGCCCCCACTTCCATTATGTCCGCCTTGATCATGTCCTCGGAGACCGGGCGGGCAACTGCCGCGTCAACAAGGTTCTCCCTGCTGGACTTCCGGACGAATTGCATCTCGTACGACGGTTGGACCGCGCGAAGCATCATGTTTGCGACACCCTCCGCCGCCAGCGCCAGAGGGCACGTTGCCCTGCTCGAGACCCTGCATATCGGCACGAATCTCTCGAGGTAAGCGACTACATCCTCTGCCTGGCCGCCGTCATACCGCCCGGGCTGGAGTATGGGGTCTCCAACGCGCGCGCGACCGTCCCTGCCGTCCGTGATGTTGGCCAGCACGTGGTTGTTTGACAGGATGAGGGGCTTTCCCGTCTTTCTATCCCTGACGACGGCTCCGAACGTGCCCGCCGTTACCTTAGGGTGGCCGATGCTGCTGCCCGGCACGGCCGGCCGCACCTTCTCGGTCCGGTCGAGCAGCATTATCTCACCTACCTCAATGACGTCCGTCGCCACCCTGTTGATCTGCTTCGGGATGCAGTGAGCCACCGGTACATTCGAACTGGGGAGTTTCTTCTTGACCAGGACCGTGACAGAGGTCTCTCCGGTGGAGTTCCCGCGGACTTCCTTGTTGCCGATTCCCACGCCGACCACGTTGTCCAGATGGAGGAGACCGTATTTGCGGCTTTTCAGTACGCTCATCAGCCTCTGCACCCGCCTTCTCCTCCCTTCCCCTACTTCTCCGGTAACATGTTATGCAAACCGGAGTGCCGTTGCGCCGCAAGGAGCGGGAAAAAGAAAAGCCCCCTCGCTGTGCGAGAGGGGCGCGGGTTTGGAGCCTTATGCCGTCTTGCTCAGGGCAGAAACGCTGAACTCGTTATTCTCGCCTTCAACCTGAATCCTGACCGTCCTCGTGAGGACGTCCGAATACGTATACGACACTCGCCTCGGGACGGGTGAAGCGTTAACCTTAACGACGAATATGTTCGGGTACGTGCGCTCCAGGATCCCCTCATCCATCTGGACCCTGCGGCGGCTCTTCATCGTCTTCACAGTGATGCGCTTGCCTACGTGGCCCTCGAGCCCACTGCGTATGTCGCCCAGCACACCCTTTGAAGCCATACGCTCACGCCCTTTCAGGGGACAAAAAAGACGCCCCCCTTATGTCAACTATTATACCACGCCGGGGGACTTTTGGCAATTGGCTGAATTTTGACTTACTTGCTGTACTTGTCCGCTACCTTCGAGGCCCCGTACGAGTTCGGCTTGATCTTGGCGTCGAAACCGCTTCCCGCGACCATGCCGACGATCTCGCGGATCAGGTCCTTGGTCTCGCCGTTCTTGCCTATGTCGAGGTGAATCTCGATATTCAGGTTGGAGTGGCCGTTCTGCGCCATCTTCTCGTACAGCCGGCTCGCCACGCCCAGGCTGAGTGCGGCCTCGTAGAATATGCGCTGCCTGAGCGATGCCATCTTCCGGTCCTTGGACCGGTGGTAGTAGTAACGGCCGCCCTTGCCGATGCGGTGGATTATTACCGCAGTGACGAAACACACCTCGTCGCGGCTGTGGGAGTCGGTCCCGATTATCAGCTTGTAGTTGTCCTTCGGCGACTCGGACACGTAGCCGACGATGTCCTTGAACATCGCGTCGAAACTCATGCTCCCCTTGGTAGGACTGACGAACATCATCGAGACCTCACCCCCTTTTGACCACATCTGACCTTAAACAAGTCTAGCACTGTGTTTTTCCTTTTGCAAACTCCGCGCCCAGCGCCCGTGCGAGTTCGGCGAACTCCGGAATCGAGAGCGTCTCCGCCCTGCGCGCCGGTTCGATCCCCGCGCTCTCCAGTGCCCCCCGCACGGAATCGCGCCCGAACAGGCCGCGCAGCGCCGCGGCAAGCGTCTTACGACGCTGGCCGAACGACGCTCTGACCACCTTGAAGAAAAATGCCTGGTCGGCCACGCCGGCGGGCGGTTCCTCGCGCACGTCCATGACCACTATGGCCGAGTCGACCTCAGGGGCGGGCATGAACGCGGCCCGCGGGACGCTCGAGTACACGCGGGGCGTCGTCCAGTACTGGCAGGCCACCGAGAACGCGCCGTACGCTTCGTCGCCGGGCCCTGCGACGATCCGCCTCGCGACTTCCTTCTGGACCATGAACACGAGGCGGTTGACCGGCGCCCCGGAGAACAGGACGTTCACGATTATCGGGGACGTGGCATAGTAGGGCAGGTTTGAGACGACCTTCCACGGGCGGGCCGCGCCCCCGCCTGCGGCGGCAGTCGTGGCCGGTTCAACTCGTTCCATGGCCGCCTTGAGGTCGATCTTCGCGGCGTCGGCGCGGAACACGGTCACGTTGCCGAAGTGTGCCGTGTGCGCCTCGGCCACGGGTATGAGGCTCCTGTCCAGCTCGATGGCGACGACGCGGCGGCACAGTGGGGCGAGCGCCACAGTGAGGGTCCCTATCCCGGGTCCGAACTCGACGACACAGTCGGACTCGCGAGGGTCGACGGCCGAGATGACCTTTGCGAGGATGTTCTCGTCCACCAGGAAGTTCTGACCGAGAGAACGCTTGAGCGAGAGACCGTGTCGCCTTAGCACCTCCGCGACGACCGACGGTGACGTGAGCTTCACCGGGCTTCCGCCGGCGGATGGCCCACCGGAAAGCAAAACGGGCGGTGGATTAACCCCCCCGCCCGTGCCGGTCGCCGGAGACGAGTTCACACTGCGGTCCTCAGAGGACGTAGACCTTGGTTCTTTTCCTGCCCCAGCGCAGGGCTTCCATCTTCGATTCGAAGCAGACATCGATCCTCGAACCCTTGATTGCCCCTCCCACGTCGCCCGCCACGGCGAACCCGTAGCCGTCGACGTAAAGCCTCGACCCGAGCGGTATCACGCGGGGGTCGACCGCCACTATCCCGAAGCCGGCGCGCAGGCCGGTGGACGTGTACCCGTCCGCCGAGGCGCCGGTGCTCTCGGGGCCCGGTGTGTACGCGGTCGCCACGACCTCGAGCGCCTTCTTGAACCTTATGCTGTGGCCACCGCGCGAGACTACGCCGCTCGACCCCATGGCGATCACCTGGGGGACCGGTCGCTGGACCATCTTCTCGCTGATCGTGGCCGTACTTACCACCTTGCCGCCCCGCTTCAGGAGCCGCACGACTACCTCCTTCAGGCCGTTGCGGCCCTGCTGAACCACTTTCGATATGCCTATTTCGAGGCTCGAGTCCTCGTGGCGCTCCGTCTGGAACGGTATCGCTACTTTCTTCGTCACGATCTCCTCGGTCAGACGCGTCACGGATATCGTCATCCCGGAGACCACTTCGGTGTCGGGCGGCGGGTTCACGAGATCCCCGAGGGACAACTCAACACCGGATTCCGCGAGGGCATCCCTCACCAGCGTCCCCGCCACGCGCACGTCAACAGAATTCCCGTCGACCATCACCTTCACCGGTAACGAACGGTTCACGATGATGACCGAGCCTGGCCTCGCCAGGGACGAGAGGTCGGGCGACACCACATCGCCCGGCTCGAGCCGGACACCAGCATCCGAAAGTATCCCGGCGACCGGCACTCCGCGCCGGTTGACCTGCACAGCGCGCCCGTCGGCCACAACGGTCACGGAAGCGCCTGCGTTCAGCGAATTCAGCGCGACACCCGAAATGAGCGCTACAACGGCGGCGGCCGCTATCGCGGCGCCGATTCTCTTGTCAGCCATGTTTTTAACCAGCGTCCTCACCCTGATACCAGCCTTAGACAGATTAGCACCCCCCAGGTATGGGATGAGAGAATTCGACAGGCCGGCTTCACCTTCCTTCACAGGCACCTGCTGAGGAAAGATGCAGCTTTTGCCAGCTATTATACCCAGCAGTCGCCGGCCTATTCACGACGGGGGGATGCCGAACACCCTTCGCGTATTCGATGAGGTGAGTTCCGCGATTCTATTGAACGGAATGCCCCTGAGTCTCCCGAGTTCCTCGGCCACCTTGACCACGAACGAAGGCTCGTTCCTCTTCCCCCTGAACGCCTGGGGCGTCAGGTAGGGGCAGTCCGTCTCAACCATGATCGTGTCCTTCGGGGCCAGCCTCGCCACCTCGCCGAGCCGTCTTGCGTTAGGATACGTAACAGGTCCGGCGAATGATACCAGGAACCCCATCTTCAGGCACTCTCTCGCCATAGGCCAGTCTCCGGAGAAGCAGTGCATCACGCCACCCACCCTGGCCGCGCCCTCCTCCTTCAGGATGGCCACCACTTCGTCGTGCGCGTCGCGGTCGTGGACGATGATTGGTTTTCCCAAATCTATCGCGAGCCGGAGAAATACGCGGAACACCTCGCGCTGTACCGGCCGTGGCGACAGGTCCCTGTAGAAGTCGAGGCCGATTTCCCCCACTGCGACCGCCTTCGGGTCCGAGAGCATCGAGCGGTATCTTGCCAGGTCGGCCGGGACGAACTCCTTCGCATCGTGCGGGTGTACCCCCGCCGCGAAGTAGACGCCCGGGTACCGCCCCGCCAGGTCCATGGCGCGCTGGGACGAGGCCCTGTTGAACCCGACGTTCACTATGATGGCCACACCCGCGGCAGCCGCGCGTTCCACGACCTCATCCCTGTCACGGTCGAAGTCGGGCATATCGAGATGAGCGTGCGAGTCTATGAGCACTGGTACACCACCGGCCCCTCTCCTGTCAGGATATCCTGCTACCGGGCGGAATGTCTGAGTCGGTCGTAAGCAGCACGAGGTCCTCGTCGCTGGAGGCCGCCAGGAGCATCCCCTTCGACTCGATACCCCTTATCCTGGCCGGTTTCAGGTTCGCCAGTACAATTATTTGTTTGCCTATCAGGTCTTCGGGCCGGTACTGGGCGGCTATGCCGGATACTATTTCCCGCGTGGCATCGCCCAGGTCTATCGAGAGCCTCAGGAGCTTGTCGGCTCCGGGCACCTTTTCGGCGGATACCACCCTCGCGACCCGGAAGTCCATCCTCTTGAACGCGTCAATAGTGACTTCCTCCGCGCTGGCGGCTCCGGCGGAGCCCGCCTGCGGTGAGAAGCCTGTCGCCGCCGCTTGCGCGGGGGCGTTCCCACCGGCGGAGGTGATGGAGGCCGCGCTCTTCTTCGTAGCGTCTACAGGCGCCCTGGTCTCGGGGTCGATCCTCGGGAATAGCGGGCTGCCCCGGCGCGTCACGGTGCCTGGCTTGAGACCTCCCCACTCGGTGAGCTCACGGAACAGGCCCTCCCTCGGCGAGCCCTCCACTCCCAGCTGGGTCCATATCCTCTCCGGCGTGTCGACGAGATACGGGGTCAGCGCCACGCCCAGTATCCGCAGGCATTCGCCGAGGTAGTAAATGGCCGTGGCAGCCCTGCCGGTCTGGCCCTGTCTCATCAAGGCCCACGGCGCCACCTCGTCGATGTACTTGTTTGCGCGGGATACCAGTCGCCACAGGTTTGCTATCGCTCCCGAGATCTCGAGCCGCTCCATTGATTGCTCCATATCCCGCACGACGCTGCCCGCGAGCGTCCGGAGCTCGGCGTCCAGCGGCGTCTCCTCACCTGGCCCGGGGAACTTCCCCCCGAAGAACTTCTCCGCCATGACCAGGGTCCTGTAAAGAAGGTTGCCCAGATCGTTGGCGAGGTCGGAGTTTATCCTGGCGACCAGCGCGTCCTCGGAGTACACGCCGTCGGCGCCGAACGGTATCTCCCTCAGGAGGAAATGCCTTATCGCGTCCAGGCCGTACTTGTTTACGAGGGTCACGGGGTCGATGACGTTGCCCCTGGACTTCGACATCTTGCCTCCCTCGAGCACGAGCCAGCCGTGACCGAACACCTTCTTCGGGAGCGGCAGGTCCAGGGCCATCAGCATGATGGGCCAGATTATAGTGTGAAACCTTACTATCTCCTTGCCGACCAGGTGCACGTCGGCGGGCCAGTACTTCGCGAACCTCTCAGGGCTGGCGGGGAATCCCGCCGCCGTGATGTAGTTCGTGAGCGCGTCGAACCAGACGTAGACCACGTGCCTGGGGTCGTCCGGGAGCAGTATGCCCCAGTCGAACGTGGTCCTGCTCACACACAGGTCCTCGAGCCCGCTCTTGATGAAGCTCACCATTTCGTTCCGGCGGGAAGCCGGCTGGATGAAATCGGGGTTGTCCTCGATGTACTTCAGCAGGCGCCCCGCGTACTTGGACATGCGGAAGAAGTAGCTTTCCTCGCGGAGCCTTTCGAGAGGCTTGTCGTGGTCGGGGCACTTGCCGCCCTCAGACCCTTTGTACTGGGCTTCGGTGTAGTAGGCCTCGCAGTCGGCGCAATACCAGCCCTCGTACTGCGACTTGTATATGTCCCCCTTCGCTTCGATTCGCCTGAATACTTCCTGAACGGCGAGTTCGTGGCGCTTCTCGGTCGTCCTGATGAAATCGTCGTAGCTTATCTTCAGGGTCGACCACAGCTCCCTGATGCCGGCCACGATGTTGTCGACGAATTCCTGGGGCGTCTTCCCGGCCGCCTGCGCGCGCCTCTGGATTTTCTGGCCGTGTTCGTCAGTCCCGGTCAAAAAGAACACATCATACCCCTGGAGCCGTTTGAACCTCGCGATCGCGTCGGCCGCGACAGTCGTGTACGCGTGGCCGATGTGCAGCCTGTCGCTCGGGTAGTAAATCGGAGTTGTGATGAAGAACGACGGTTTGTTCTTACCTGCCGGACTCATGAGTATTTCCCCCTCAAAAGAAATGCCCCCGTCCTACAGGGACGAGGGATCTCGTGGTACCACCCTTGTTCGCGCCGGTATCGCTACCGCCGCCTCGGCGAGTGCCCGCCGGCACCCCGGCATTCTAACGGCTGCCGTCCGTCCGACCCTACTGCGCGCCGCCGGCGCTTTTAAGGTTGGAGCTCGGGGGCCATGTTCGGCCGTCCGCCCTCGCGCCGGCTTTCACCTGATCCGGCTCTCTACCGCGTGGCTCGCGACCTACTCTTCCCCCTCATCGCTGGAAGTAATCCAGTTAATGCTGAATATAGCGAACGCGACTGGCGATGTCAAGCTGAGCAGGTGAGTCCCACCAGGCGGAACAAGCCCCTCCATTTGTCGAACGGTTTTTCCAAGATTTTCTGCCAATCTGGTTGACTGTTATTGGGTTTTCTGGTATGTTCTTGTCAGGTTGTCGAAACGTGTAGAAAAGAGGTGACATCTCATGATGAAGTCCACCGGGATCGTGCGGAAAGTAGACGAGCTCGGGCGCGTGGTGATCCCCATCGAACTTCGGCGGACGCTGGACATTGAGGAAAAAGATTCACTCGAAATCTACGTGGACGGCGACAAGATTATCCTCCGTAAGTACGAGCCCGCCTGCGTGTTTTGTGGAAACGCGCAGAACGTCGAGCATTTTAAGGGGAAGAACGTCTGCAAGGGCTGCCTGGCGCAAATGTCGTCCAAGGTCGTCTGAACGAGTGTTGCTCCGGCCTCCGGACGCAGAGGGGGAGGAGAAATCCTCCCCTTCCGGTTTGTCGAGGCGTCTTCCGCCGTGCCGCCCGCGGCCACGCCATCCTCAGTCACGCTGTTTGAAGCCGAGCCCCGACCGGTAACCCCGTTTCACCTACCGGAATGCCCTAGCACCATCCCGTTCCGCTCCCCGAGGTGCGATCCTCGAGCAACGGTCACCTTCCCGTTGACGACCACGTACTCAATGCCTTCCGGGTATGACGCGGGATGCTCGAACGTTGCGGTGTCGATCACCGCCGCGGGGTCGAACACAACCACGTCGGCGGCGTACCCCTCGCGGATCAGGCCGCGGTGTCGCAGCCCCAACCTGGCGGCCGGAAGAGACGTCATCTTTCGGATCGCCTCCTCCAGCGGTATGACGCGCTCGCGCACGGCATACCGCCCGAGTACCCTTGGGAACGTACCGTAGCTCCTCGGGTGGGGGCGGTCGCGGCTGAGGGGGCCGTACGGCGCGAGGGCCGTCCCGTCGCTCCCCACCATCACGAACGGCCGCTTCATGACCTCGCGGACGCCTTCCTCGCTGATGCTGAACCTGATCATGTCGGCGCTCATGCGCTCCTCGAGAAGGACGGACACGACTGCGACGGCCGGGCTCTGCCCTCTCTCCCCGGCTATCCCGGTGATGAACCGCCCGACGAGGTCTCTGTTACCCTCGCTCGAGACCGCAGTGATGCAGATCTCGTCCCAGCCCCGCATCGCGCCCTCGCGGGCCTCGACCTCGGCCTCGATCCTGGCCCTGACCGCGGGGTCACGGAGCCGGGCGAGCGCTGCCTCGCGGCCGCCCGCGTGAACCCAGCCAGGTAACACGGCCGACAGCGAAGTAGCCGATGCGGTGTACGGGTACTGGTCCGCGGTGACGTCCAGCCCCTCGTTCCTCGCCCTCTCGATCATCGCCAGCGTTTCGGAGACCTTCCCCCAGTTCGGTCTGCCCGCCGCCTTGTGGTGGGAAATCTGGACGGCGGCCCCCGACGAGCGCCCTATCTCGATCGCCTCGGCGACCGCGTCGACGACCTGCTCCCTCTCACCCCTGATGTGCGAAGCGTAGAACCCGCCGTGGCGGGCCGCTTCTCGCGCGAGTTCGACCAGCTCGCCGGTGGTCGCGTACGCCCCCGGCGGGTATATCAGCCCCGAGGATATCCCCACAAACCCCTCGTCCAGCGCCTGGCGGACAAGGGCTTTCATCGATTCCATCTCGGATTCCGAAGGTCGTCTCATTTCGTAACCCATGACGGCCGACCGCACCGCGCCGTGGCCCACGAGCGCCAGGACGTTTACGGAGATCCCGGCCACCTCCAGCGCGGCGAGGTACTCCCCGGGAGTCGCCCATCCCGCGTCAAGCGAATGCCTTTCGAATTCACCCAGCATTGCCCCGCGGTTCCTGTCTGTCAGCGGGGCCAGGGAATAGCCGCAGTTGCCGATCACCTCGGTGGTTACGCCCTGTCTGACCTTGCTCTCCGCGAGCGGGTTAATGAGCAGGCTCTTGTCCGAGTGGGAGTGAATATCGATGAATCCGGGGCACACGGCGAGCCCGGCTGCATTTATCCTGCCCGGGGCCGGGTACGACCCGCCGGGCTCACAGGAGTCAGAGGCCGCGGAGCTCTCGACGCGAGCAGGTCTGATCGCGGCGATCTTGCCCCGGGCAACCAACACGTCGGCTCGAAACGGGGGCCGGCCCGTCCCGTCATACACCAACCCGCCGGATATCACCAGGTCCGGTTCAGGCATCGACTCCGTTCCTCCTGTTCCTCCGCACCTTACAACCGCGGCGACACCCTCACGCGGGGGCAGGGCTATTTACCCGTGTCCCGTTGCAGCATGGCGTATAACTCCCGCTTCGGGATCCCCGCGGCTTTCGCCAGGGCCTTGATCGCTTCCATCTTCGGAACCCCGGCCTTCTCGAGCTCCCGCACCGCCCGCGCGGGGTCCACCACGATGCCGTCACCGCCAGCCCCCGCGGCGTCGCCGGGGGGTTCCACCGCGCCGCTGCGAAGGCCCCGGCGCCTGACGGCGCCGTCCAGCGCGGAAAGCGCCCGCGAGCCCTCGATAACGATGACGAATTCCCCAATGGGGGATGTTCCGACCCTCGACGCAGCCTCGCCGGCCCGGGCCCGGATTATCTCCTCGTGCAGCTTCGTGAGTTCGCGCGCCACGACGAGCTGGCGGTCGCCGAGCGCCGTGGCTATGTCGTTTAATGTCGCGGCGACCCGCTGGGGCGACTCGTACACCACGACTGCCCGCGGGTCCCGGCCGTATCGCTCGAGTGCCTCGAGCCTGCGCCGTCTCTGGCGCGGGAGAAACCCCTCGAACACGAATCCCTGCGCGCGGAAGCCCGAACAGACCAGCGCCGTCACCGCCGCGTTGGGACCCGGTACGGGGACCACCTTTATCCCGGCGTCGTGGCACCGGTCCACGAGCTCGCATCCGGGGTCGGAGAACCCCGGCATTCCCGCGTCGGATACCAGCGCGACCGCGGCGCCCGACAGGATCATCGACACGATCCGCTCGCCCGAGGTCTCCTTGTTGTGCTCGTGATAGGATATGACCCTCTTGCGGATGCCGAAATGGTTGCACAGGGCCATGGTGCGGCGCGTATCCTCGGCGGCGATGACGTCAACCTCCCCGAGCACCCGCACGGCGCGGGGGGTCATGTCTTCGAGGTTGCCTATCGGGGTCCCCACGAGGTACAGCACACCGCTACCGACGCTCATCGTAGATCATCCTCATCTCGGGGGAGAACTCGCGAGGAGTACCGCATCGAGCCCAAACGAATACGCGGAGCAGTCCTGAATTATCTTCAGCCCGCCCCGCCCGAGATCGTCCATGCGTTCACCCGGCTTGAGGACCACCTGATCCGGCATCCTGCTTCTTGACCTCTACCTCTTCCACCGGAAACTCCATGGCCTTCGAGTCGATCTCGACTGTCACCGAGTTCTTGAGGACGTTGACCGATACGATCTTGCCCTCCCCCTCGACGGTGGTGACGCGGGAACCTATCTCCGGAAGGCCGGCCTTCGCATCCTCGTAATGCTCGCACTCAAACCGGAGGCAGCACATCAACCTGCCGCACAGCCCCGATATCTTGGTTGGGTTCAAGGAGAGGTTCTGCTCCTTGGCCATCTTGATCGAGACCGGCTGGAATTCCCCGAGGAATGTGCAGCAGCAGGCGGGCCGCCCGCACGGACCGATCCCGCCGAGGAGCTTGGTCTCGTCTCTTACGCCGATCTGCCTCAGCTCTATCCTGGTCTTGAAATGTCCGGCCAGGTCCTTCACCAGCTCGCGGAAGTCCACTCTCCCGTCGGCGGTGAAGTAGAAGATGATCTTGGAGGTATCGAAGGTGTACTCCACGTCGACCAGGTCCATGTCGAGGCCGTGGCCGGCGATTTTGGACTTGCAGGCGTCGAACGCCTCCTTCTCCTTCTTTTCATTCTCCCTGACCTGCTGGGCATCGGCGCCCGTCGCCTGCCTGACGACCTTCTTCAACGGGGCGACGATCTGCGAGTCGGCCACTTCCTTGGTGCCCACGACGACCTCCCCGAACTCGATGCCGCGGGCGGTCTCGACTATCACGTGCGACCCCGGCTGAATCTGCAGGTCGCCGGGGTCAAAATAGTATATCTTGCCGGTTCTCTTGAATCTCACCCCAACAACTCTCGCCACACGACCACCTCTGGACCCGCGGATACATACGCAGTCTATCCATCAATTATAGCCGCCAAGCACGTCCGCCTGCAACTTCAGCAGCATGACCTCCAGCGCGAGCCTCCTGGCGGCGTTGGCCTCGACCGCCGCCCGGGTGCGCGTGACCTGGTCGAACGCCCGGGCCGTCCCACCGGGTGTCCAGGTCTCCAGGGTGCGGCCGAGATCCTCGCGAAGGTCGGGGTTGGCGAGGAGCGATTCCGGCGCTCCGCAACCAAGCACGAGCATGTCACGCATGAGCGATTCGAGGCATTCCAGGAATAACGGCGCCCCGTCCTTGCCGATCTCGCCGGCGAACCCGATCACGTCGAGCGTCTTCATATTCTCCAGCGCCGCGCGGGCGGCATCCCTCACCTTGAGGAACCCCTCGTCGAAGAACAGGTCCCCCTTGCCCGGTACCCCTCCGCTCCAGAACGCCGCGGCGCGGCACCTCGACTCCTCGCCCGGGTGGCGGTACTCGAGGTACGACCGCACCTCTTCCACCGTGCACGCCGAAAACGGGACGACCTGGCAGCGAGACGCCACCGTGGGCAAGACTGACGCCGCTCCCGGGGCGGTCAGCACGAACACGCAGTACCCAGGCGGCTCCTCGAGCCCTTTCAGCAGGCAGTTCGCCGCCTCCGCGGTCATCAGGTCCGCCCGCTTGATAATGACCGCCTTCGATCTCGCCTCGAGCGGCCTGTAAGCGATGTGTTTCAGCGCCGCCCTCGCCTGGTCTATCTTGATGGACTGCCCGTCCGTCTCGATCACTATCAAGTCGGGGTGGTTGCCCGATTCGATCCTCGCGCAACTGCTGCACGTGTCGCAGGCGTCACCCGGGCTTTCGCCTTTTTCGCAGTTCACAGCCTTGACGAACTCCCGCGCCGCAAGGCTCTTTCCCGTGCCGTCGGGACCGCAGAAAAGGTAGGCGTGCGCCACCTTCCCCGACCTCACTATTCCATTCAAGAGCGACCTGGCCACGGCCTGGCCGCAAACGCGGTTGAGGGCCACCTCGTTACACCTTCTTGAACTGCTCCACGTCCAGGACGAACACGGTCGCGCCGCCCACGCGGACTTCCACCGGGTACGGGATGTACGCCTCCGCGGGGCCGGACGGCGGCGTCACTGGGCTTACGAGCTGCTTCCTCGAGTGGCAGGTGGCCTCGATGACGTGGATCGCCTCGTCCACCCTGTCGTCCTGGGTGCCGATGAGCAGCGTGGTGTTGCCTTCCTTTAGAAACCCCCCGGTGCTCGCAAGTTTCGTGGACTGGTATCCCCTCTTGACCAGCTGTTCGACCAGCCGGCCCACGTCCTTGTCCTGAACGACGGCGATTATCAGTTTCATGCGCCCATCCCCTTCGTAGTGAGAACGCGCCTGACGATCCCCAGTATCTCCTCCCCGACGACCCTGATGTCGAGCGAGGCGTCCACGACCTTGACGCGGCCGGGCTCGCGCCTCGCAATGGCGAGGTATCCCTCGCGGACTTTCTGGTGGTATTCGCCTGCTCTTCCTTCGATCCTGTCCGGCGCGCGGCACGACCGCCTTTTTGTGCCGGTTCCGGGGTCAACGTCGAGGAGCAGGGTCAGGTCTGGCATCAGGCCCCCGGTGGCGAACCTGTTGATGGTGGTTATCGCCTCCGGGTCGCACCCTCCCCCGAAGCACTGGTATGCGATTGTCGAGTCCACGTAGCGCTCGCATATTACGACTTTACCCGCCCCCAGCGCCGGCCTTATGACATCGGCGACGTGCTGCGCGCGGGACGCCGAATACAGGAGCACCTCGGTCTCGAGAGACATCCCCCCGCTGGCCGGGTCGAGCAAGATGGACCGGATCGATTCGCCGAGCCTGGTCCCGCCAGGCTCCCGCGTCACGACAACCTCCACGCCCATCTCCCTGAGCCGCCTGCAGAGCCACCTGATCTGGCTGCTCTTGCCCGAACCGTCTATTCCCTCGAACGTCACGAAGAGGGGCCCCTTCAACCTTAACCGCTCCTTTCAGGAATCGCACACGACCCTGACCATTATCCTATAACCGCGGCCCCCGCAGTTCTCGTCGCTCCCACTTTCGCCGCACCGCGCAACCCCGTGCACGTGGTAGCCACCAAGACACGACTGCCTGACGTACTCCACAACCCGGTCCTCGACTATTTCGCCGGGGCATAGCACTGGAATGCCGGGCGGGTACACGGCGACGATATCCGCCGCCACCCTCCCCCTGGCGGTTTCCAGGTCCGTCCATTGCGAACGGGAAAGGAACGCCCGCCTCGGGGGCATCGCCTGCGCCGGAATCCGGGGCAACTCCGGTTGGACGATCCCGCCGTTCCCGCGCGGCGCGCGCCGCGAGATCACCTCGAGGGCCGCCACTAACCGTCGCACCCCTGCCGGGTCATCAGCGTACGTGACTATCGCCAGGATGCCCTGGGGTTGCGCGAACTCCACCATTATCCCGTGCTCGTCCTGCAGCGTGCGGGCGACGGTTCGCCCGTCCAATCCGGCCCCGCCCGTGATCACCGTGAGTTTCGCCCGGTCCAGCCCGCGGAAGCCGGGCCTCCCAGTCCACTCGTCCCCCGGGCACGTGAACGCCGTCCTCTCGGAGATCCGCCTGCGGGCATCCTCAGCCAGGTCCAGCGCCTCACTCAGGTGTTCGCGCCCGCGCGTGGCCATCAGTTGCCGCGCCGAATCGATCGACGCCATCAGGATGTACGAGGGGCTGGTGGTCTGCACGACCCGCAGCCAGGCGCGGAGCCTCTCGACGTCGACAAGCCGGCCCCGCACGTTGAGCACCGCCCCCTGCGTGAAGGCCCCCGCGGTCTTGTGACACCCCGCGATACCGGCGTCCGAACCGCACGCGAGCGCCGTCGCGGGGAACCCCCTGCCGAAGTAGAAGTGCGCGCCGTGGGCTTCGTCGGCAATGACGGGCACACCACGCGCGTGTAGTAACTGGACTACCTCCGAGGTATCGCCGGTTATGCCGTGGTACGTGGGGTGGACGAGGACACCCGCCGAAACCGGAGGACCCGAGGCGATCCGTGCCTCGACTTCCGCGGCCGCGACCCCGCCGGCCACACCCGTGGAGGAGTCGTATTCCGGCATCACCCACACGGGCTCCGCGCCGGCCAGTATCAGGGCTCCGACAACAGACCGGTGGGCGTTGCGGGGTACCAGCACTCTCCCACCGGATGCGCACGCCGCGATCGAGGCGTGAATACCGGCGGTGACCCCGTTGACGAGGAAAAATGATTCATCCGCTCCGAACGCGGCAGCCGCAAGCGCCTGCGCCTCCCCGATGACACCCTCGGGTCGTTGAAGGTCATCGAGATCGCCTACTTCGGTGAGGTCCATCGCGGCGACAGCATCACCCGACAACATGCGAAGACCAGGCGGCGCTTTTCGCCAGCCCTTGTGCCCGGGTACGTGAAAACGCTGGTACCCGCGGCGGACGTGGTGACGTAAGGCTTCAACGATAGGGGACCTGTTCTGATCAAGGGGTAACCTCAACTGCACCACCCGGATGCCGATTTCGACGGTTCAGGAGGCCGTTCCTTTGTTCTACGGAAGCACCCGGAGTAAGTTATCCACATTTCTTCCGTTTATCCCCAGAATTGTCAACAGGATGTCGACGGGTATCCCAGGGTGAGTCGTGCGGTGGTGCCCGGCGTGACGTTGGTTCGTCGAGGGGCGAGCGCGAATCACAGGGATTCGATAACCCTGGCGCACACTTCGATGGCGGTCGCGTATTCCTCCAGCGGAAGGCGTTCGCATGGCGTGTGGTCGAGCGAGGAGTCACCCGGACCGTACGCCACGATGGGGCACGACCACGAATGCCCGACGACATTCATGTCGGACGTCCCCGTCTTGAGCTTGAACGCCGGAGTGCCTCCCACGGCGCGGACCGCGCCGACAAACGCCCTGGCCAGCGGATTATTCTTGTCCGCGCGATAGGCGGGGACTCCCCCGGAGAACGAGTATCGCGCTTCAGGGAATTCGGAGGACAGCGCGGTCGAAAACGCGGACGGCTCGGCGCCCGGAGGAAGTCTGAACACCAGCGCCAACCGGCACGTTTCCTGGAACCCGTCGGTCTCGCAGTGTATGTCCCTCAGGCTGACGTCGAATCTACTGAATGCGCTGTCCCCGGGCGAATGCGCGCGGCAATATTCCCTTATCCGGGTCCACACGCCGACCGCGTTCTCCGCTGCAGTCGACCTGCCGGACGCCGAGTGCGAGACGGAGCCGTCCACCACGACAGCGGCCGAAAGCCGCCCCTTGTACCCGAGCGTAACCGAGTGAGCGCCGCTCGGCTCGCCGATTACGCACCAGTCCGGCGAGAAGGCAGCCCGCGCGTGCCGCGCGCCGCGGGACGAATCGGTCTCTTCCTCCACGGCGCCGACGACCACCACGCGACCCGGCAGCCGGCTGGCGCGAGCGGTTACGCGCGCGAGAGCCGATATGAACGCCGCCAGACTTCCCTTGGCATCGACCGACCCTCGTCCGTGGAGCACGCCGTCCTCGATCCTCACGGGGATGAACCCCGGCGCCGTGTCGATGTGGCCGAGGAACAAGAGAGTCCTGGGGCCTTCACCCGCTTCGCCGACGGCGTTGCCCGCCTCGTCGACGTAAGATCTCCAGCCGTATGACTTCATCGTTTCGACAAGGTATTCCGCGACCGCGGCCTCGCAGCCCGACGGGCTGTAGGTCTCGCACATCGCCTTGAGAAGGCCTGTCTCTTCATCACTCGGGAGGATTCGATAGCACCCCCTCGAGCGCGCGGGCGGCGAATTCGAGGTCTTCCGGCTCTATTACCAGTGGCGGAAGGAACCGGATGACTGTTCCCCCCGCGGGAAGCGCAAGCACGCCGGCCTTGACCAGCGCATCGAGGTAAGGACCGTTCTTCTGCCTCAGTTCGACGCCGACCATCAGGCCGAGGCCGCGCACCTCTCGTATCAGCGGCGACTTGATGGATTCGAGCCTGGCCTTGAACCGCGCGCCCAGCGCGATAGCCCTCCCGGGGAGGTCGTTCTCCTCGATGAACTCAATGGCGGCGCTGGCGGCGGCGCATACCAGGGGATTGCCCCCGAAGGTATTCCCATGGACCCCCACGGGCAGAGGCCCAACCCTGGAGCCCAGCGCGACGGCGGCCACCGGAACCCCGCCTCCCATCGCCTTCGACATACACAGGATATCGGGGTCAACGTCGAAGTGTTCGCACGCGAACATCCGCCCCGTCCTGCCGAACCCGGTCTGTACCTCGTCGATGATGAGAAGCGCGCCCTTACGGCGGCAGGCCTCCTCGACGCCCTCGAGGTACCCCGGTGGAGCGACGTGTACCCCGCCTTCCCCCTGGACCACCTCGAGTATGACCGCGGCGGTGTCCTCCGTCACTGCCTCCACGATCGTCTCTGGCAAACCGAACGGCACGTGGTGGAACCCCGGGACGAGCGGCTCGAATGGTTTGCGGTACTTGGGTTCCCACGTGGCGCTCAGGGCGCCCATACTGCGCCCGTGGAATCCCCGCATCGTGGCGACGATTTCCTTCCTGCCCGTGGAAAGCCTCGCGAACTTGATGGCGGCCTCGACCGCCTCCGTCCCCGAATTGCAGAGGAAGAACCTGGCAAGACCCGCGGGGACGGCCTCCGCCAGCGTCGAGAGCAGGCCGGCGCGCGCGTCGTTGTAGAACGTCTCGGGGCAAGTCACGAGTCTCTCCGCCTGGGCCTGGATGGCTTCGACCACTCGCCTGTTGCAGTGGCCCACCAGGGCGACCCCGTGTCCGGCGTTGCAGTCGACGTACTCCTTTCCCGTTGAATCCCACACCCTGGCGCCCGACCCCCGGACCAGCACGAGGTCGCGCTTCTTGTGAAGGCCCGTCGCGTACTTGTTCTCGGCTTCAATGACCGCCTCGCTCATTCGATCACCGTCCCCTCGCCCGCAAGCGCCCCTTTAAGTGGTTCGCGCGAGCGCGCATCCGATATGACGACCCGTTCGACCCCACCCGACAACGCCTCGCGCGCCGCCAGGACCTTCTTCTTCATCCGGCCGGCGGCGTACTGTCCGTACTCCCCGATTGATCCCCTGGGAATCCTGCGTATGAGCGTGGACGGGTCGCGGGGGTCCTTGAGAAGGCCTGGCACGTTGGACAGGATTATCAGGGTCTTCGCCTGCGCGGCCGAGGCCACCGCCGCCGCGACGCGGTCCGCGTCCACGTTGAGAGCCTCGCCCTCTCGACCCAACGCGAGGGGTCCGATCGCGGGAACGTACCCGGCGTCGAGGAGCAGCCGGAGAAGGCCCGCATTGACCTCTTCGACCTTGCCTCCGAAGTCGTCCCTTATCACCACGACCTTTCCGTCGTGGACGCTCCTGACCGCCTTCTTCCGAGAACCGGCCAGCAGGCGCCCGTCAAGCCCCGTGATACCGAGGGCGTTCACACCCCGTGCCTGGAGCGCCTCGACAAGCGTCTTGTTGATCTTGCCGGCGCAGGCCATCATCAGCACCTCGATGGTCCTGCGATCGCTGCGCCTGCTCACGTTGCCTGAGGGTGACGTGATGAACTCGGGGGTCATCCCGAGACGCGACCCAAGGTCCGTGGCTTCGCTGGAGCCCCCGTGCACGACCACGATTCTCCGGCCTTCGCGGAGCATCGCGGCGATGTCCTCCGCGAGGCCCTCGAACGAGATGCCCCGCGCTCCACCGATCTTCACGACGAGATCAACGCCGTGGTCGTCTGAGGGTGACATTGGGTTCTCCTCTTCAAACCAAGTGTGGGTCCGCGCGGATAGCGCGATTCCTATGGATGCAGGCCGGGAAACCCGAGCCCTTCCGTCTCGTCGAACCCGAACATCAGGTTCATGGCCTGCACACCGTTGCCCGCCGCCCCTTTCACCAGGTTGTCGATGGCGGACATTATTACGAGCCGGTTCGAGCCGGGATCGAGCTCGAACCCGATGTCGCAGAAGTTCGAACCGGCGAGTATCCTCGGATCCGGGTACCTGTAAGGGCCATGGCGCTCCTTGACGATCCGGACGAACGGCTCCTCTCCGTATTCCTGGCGGTAAGCGCGCCACACGTCCTTCTCGGTCACCCCATCCCTCACGAAGACGTGGCACGTCACCAGAATCCCGCGCACTGCGTCGACCGAGGTCGTGGTGAGGTGGACCCGGTTCACGCCGGCCTCCTGCACGACCTCGGCCGTGTGCCTGTGCATCGTGGGCTCGTGAGGGCGGATCCCGCCCGAACGCTCCGGATGGTGCGAGGTTATTCCCGGCTCCCTGCCGCCACCGGACGACGCGAGTTTCCCATCGACGATCGCAGCGTCGTCCCTGGCGAGACCATGCTTGAATATGGGCCTTAACGCCAGGATGGTCGCCGTAGCGAAGCATCCTGCCCCACACACCAGCGTGGCTCCCCGGATTTCTTCCCTGTGCAGTTCCGGGACGCCGTACACGAACCGCTTCAAGTAGTCCGGAAGCGGGTGCTCGAATCCATACCATCTGGGGTACACCGAGGGGTCTTTCAGGCGAAAGTCGGCCGAGAGGTCGATCAGCCCCGCCGCGAGAGTCATGAGTCGCTCGATGTGCTTCAGCCCCTCGCCGTGTGGCAGCGCCATAATGATCAGGTCGCACGGCTGAAGGTCGTTGATGCTGCAGAATTGCAGCCCACAGCGCTTTCGCAGGTTAGGGTGGGCCGACGTCACGTACTTCCCCGCGAGGCGCTCCGAGGTCACCTGCTTGACATCCACCCGCGGGTGTCCGAGGAGTATCCGCAGCACCTCCCCTCCGGCGTAACCGGACCCCCCCGCTATCGATACGGTTATCTTCTCGTCAGATGCCACAGGCTGCGTCTCCCCGTTCACGCGGCTATCTTGAGGGCATAGTCGACCAGGTGACCGGCGATATCCACGCCCGATGCATCACTGCACGTCTTGAACTCCATGGTGCCGTTGACCTCGTTCACGAGAATCCCCCTCGGGCTTTCGAGCAGGTCCACCGCTACCACGCCTCCACCTACTGCGCCTGCGGCAGCGGCGGCCAGATCGCCGACCTCGCCCGTGACGGGGCAATTGACGCCCTCCCCGCCCCGCGCCGCGTTCGTGACCCAGTGTTCGGAGTACCTGTACATGGCCGCTATCGGCGCGCCCCCCACCACGACCACGCGGATATCGCGGCCGGGCTTCTGTACGTGTTCCTGGATATAGTAGACCGAGTGCTGGTACGACCCCAGCACGTCCTTGTGTTCGAGCAGCGCCTCGGCGGCGTCCCTGTCGTTGACCCTTGCGAGCAGCCGGCCCCAGGAACCGGTGACGGGCTTGAGCACCACGGGATAGCCCATGGCCTCGATGGCCCCGAGGGCAGCCTCGGGGGAGAATGCTATGCGCGTCTCGGGGCACGGTATCCCCGCCTGCGTGAGCAGGCTCGTCGTGACGAGCTTGTCGGCGCAGTTCGCGATCACCCCGTACGAGTTCACCGTATGCACGCCGGCCCCGTTGAGGATCTTCGCGGCGCAGAGGGACCTGGACTGGCTGATGGAACGGATCAGGATAACATCGTAATCCCAGCCCTCGCGCCCAAAATCGAACACGACCCGCCGGTCGTCGATCCTGTCGAAGGGCTGCCCGCGCTTCTCCAGCGCCTCAAACAGGAGCTTCTCATCCAGGCGCACCCGCGAAAGAAGCACCGCAACCTTCATGGATTACTCGCCCCAGTCTTCTTCCTCTTCCGGGGCGGGCGCGATCTGCAGCGGTTCAACGTTTAGGACCTCGAGCTCGACGCCGCAGTCAGGGCAGGTGATGATCTCGCCCTTCACAACCTCACCGCTGTTCCACGTTCCGTCGCACTCCGGACAGACTACCATAATGGACACTCCCCTTCCGGCTTCTCCAGTCAGCGTTGCGCCTGCCAATCGCCTCGCTATTCCGTTGAGCGGGATTTGCACCCATTTGTATATTTATGCTGATGTTAGACATATTAGCAGCGGCATATTCGCCTGTCAATGGCTTGTTGCGAAATCTCTGCGGTGCATATAGAATGCATATTTCCGCATAGCGGAATCCGCAGAATACACTGGTAGCCAACAGTAGCACTCACCTGGAAGTGATCCCAGAAAACGGGGTATTGACATTCCGCGTGAAGCCATGTAGTATGCTTTTCAAACCTCTAATACGACTGGCTATGACCAGGAGGGTAAGCCATCCGGCAGACACAGAGAATGCCCGGTAGGTGCGAGGGCTTCTGCGGGGCGGCCGACGTTCACCTGTTAGCCGCGGCCTGAAACGCCAACATGGAGTAGGCGCCGACGGGGGTCCGCCGTTAAAAGGACAGGGTATCGGTGCGCAGCAGGCCAACGCACCCGTATCCGAATTGAGAGGGTGTACGCCAACAAGGGTGGTACCGCGGGTTTGAATCCCGTCCCTTAGGGGACGGGATTTTTGTCTTTCAGATCAGACAATGGGGGGAATCCAAATGGGGTTTGCAGATCTGTAGCGTACCAGGGCGAACCGGGGGCTTTTAGCGAGGTCGCCGCGGGAAGACTGGAGCCCGAGGCGCGACCGGTACCGTGCAGGACACTTCATGAGCTCTTCACCATGGTACAATCGAGTGCCGTGGAAGCGGGGGTCGTGCCCGTGGAGAACTCGCTCGCTGGAAGCATCGCGGAAACCTATGACTTGCTGATCTCCCACGACCTTTTCGTGACCGGAGAAACCACATTGCCGGTTGAGCACTGCCTCCTGGCGCTTCCCGGTACCGAACTCACCCAGATCCAGGAGGTGCTCTCCCATCCACAGGCTCTGGCTCAGTGCAACGATTACCTCGTGCAGCTCGGTGTCGAATGCGTTCCCTATTACGACACCGCCGGAGCCGCGAAACATGTGAAGCGTTCGGGCCTCCTTCACGCGGCAGCCATAGCCTCACAATGGGCCGCGGAGGTATACGGCCTGCAAGTGCTGGTACGGGGGATCCAATCCAACCGCGACAACTATACCAGGTTCTACCGGATAGAACGAATGGAGCGACCGGGAGGAAGGCGCAACAGGACTGTGTTCGCCGTCGGCCTCCCGCATTGCCCCGGCTCACTCGTTACTGCGCTTTCGTCGTTCTCCAATCAAGGTGTCAACCTGACAAAGATCGAGTCCAGGCCCGTAAGAGCCAAGCCGTGGCAGTACATCTTCTACCTTGAGTACGAGGGCCACGTTGAAGACCCCGGCATGCAATCAGCCCTTGAAGACCTGAGAGCCAGGGTGGCCATGTTACGAATTCTCGGATCCTTTCCCGTGGAGGAATGATTATGGCAATGCGAGGAGTCCGCGGCGCGATCAGCGTCCAGGCGAACGAAAACCACATGATCCTTGAGTCGACCGGTCAAATGATTTCGGCGGCGCTGGAACTCAACCACATCCAGCCCGAGGACATCGCGGCCATTATGTTCGCCGTCACACCCGACCTTGACAAGGCGTTTCCCGCAGCAGCCGCCAGAGGTATGGGACTCACCGGCGTCCCGTTGCTGGATTTCGTCTCACCCGACGTTGAGGCCGGAATGCGGAGGGTCATCCGGATGCTGCTGCTCTGGAACACGGACAAGAACCAGGACGAGGTACGGCACGTGTACCTCGGGGAGGCGCAGAGACTGCGCTCGGACCTGGCATCACCCGGATAATCCGGATTCGTACAGCGTGTAGGCGCGGCGTTGTTGAGCATGCACCATCCAGCTCATCAAACGAGGCGCAAGGGAGGCGTTAGAGCCTTGACAATTGTGATGAAAAGCGTGGCTACCCCCGAGGAAGTGGAGAAGGTCAGGCAACACCTGAAGGAGGCCGGGCTAGACGTGTACACATCCCAGGGAGAGGAACGCACGATTCTGGGGACCACGGGGGACGTCTGCGGGATTGCTCCGGAGTCGATCGAGGCGCTGCCCGGCGTCGAGCGAGCCATAAGGATACTGGAACCATACAAACTGGCGAGCCGAAAACTGAAACCCACCTCCACCACGGTTGATTTGGGCAGCGTGAGGATCGGCGGCCGGGAGGTCGTCCTGATAGCCGGACCCTGCTCCGTCGAGGGAATGGAGATGCTGAGAGCAACCGCCAGGGCGGCTCTGGGGGCCGGCGCCTCGATCCTGAGAGGAGGAGCATTCAAGCCCAGGAGCTCCCCTTACAGCTTTCAGGGTCTCGGGCGCGAGGGCCTTCAGATGCTCGCCACGGTCAAGGGCGAGACCGGCCTGCCGGTCGTGACCGAGGTCATGTCCCCCGAACAGGTGGAGATGGTTGCCGGCTACGCCGACATGCTGCAGATCGGCGCGCGTAACATGCAGAACTTCAACCTGCTCCAAGAAGTCGGACAGAGCAAGAAGCCTGTAATGCTCAAGAGGGGCATGATGTCTTCCATAGACGAGTGGCTGCAGGCGGCCGAGTACATCCTCGCCCGTGGCAATATGCAAGTTGTGCTGTGCGAGAGAGGCATCAGAACCTTCGAAACCCATACTCGCAACACGCTCGACATCAGCGCGGTGCCCGCAGTCAAGCGACTAAGCCATCTGCCCGTGATCGTCGACCCGAGCCACGGCACGGGTAAGCGCGAACTGGTGATACCCATGGCAATGGCCGCGATAGCGGCCGGGGCCGATGGAGTCATGGTCGAGGCGCATCCGGAACCCGACAAGGCTCTTTCGGACGGCGCACAATCACTCAACCTGGGCGAGTTGAATGAACTCGCCCAGCAAGTCAGCAGCGTTGCCGCCGCGCTGAACCGGTCCCTGCACCGCCCAATCCCGGCCGGACCCCAAGTCCGGCCACAGGGAGCCGCGGCGCCATGAGCCAGCGTTCGAACACAGCCTCGCAGGTTACGGATACGGCCAGGAGAGCAAGAGAATATCTCGAGGACGCGGCGGCACTGGGGGGTATTCAAGTTGTCTAACACAAGTCGCCAGGCGGGTATCACTGCCTGCATCAGAGTTCCGGGCGACAAATCCATTTCGCATCGCTCAGCAATGCTGGGCGCCCTGGCTGAGGGAGAAACGATCATCACTAACTACGCGCCCGGCAGGGATTGCGCCGCGACCCTGGATTGCCTGGGCGCTCTGGGCGTCCCTATCGAACGAGGGCCGGACTGCGTCAGGGTCACCGGTCTCGGCCTCAAGGGGTTGCGAGAGCCCCTGGATGTGCTCGACTGCAAGAACTCCGGCACAACCATGAGGCTCATGGCGGGCATTCTGGCAGGCCAGGAATTCATGAGCGTATTGACAGGCGATGATTCCCTGAGAAGCCGGCCCATGAAGCGCGTCGTAGAACCCCTGCAACAGATGGGAGCCACCATTGATGGGCGCGACGGTGGTCTCAAAGCGCCCCTGTATGTAAGGGGCGGGTCGCCCGATGCCGGCGGTGGGTTACGGCCGTTGGACGAGTACAGGATGCCGGTGGCAAGCGCCCAGGTGAAGTCGTGCCTGATGCTGGCGGGTCTGTACGCTCGAGGTTCAACAACCATCGTGGAGACCGTGGCGTCGCGCGATCATACCGAGCGGATGATGGCCCTCTTTGGGGCGGACGTAAGCGTTCGAGGCGGCCGCGTCAGCGTACGGGGCTTCCCCAGACTGCGGGCTCAGAACCTCGAAGTGCCTGGTGACATATCGTCCGCAGCCTTCTGGCTCGCCGCCGGGGCGATTGTCCAGGAATCGGATATACTGGTCCGCGGCGTCGGCCTGAATCCCCTGCGTTCCGGCTTCCTGCACGCCCTGCAGGCGATGGGATCCCGGATTGAGATAACCACCGTCCGCAACGATTGGGAACCAGTAGGCGACGTGAGAGTCACGGGGGGCGACCTCCGGGCAATCGAGGTTACTCCACAACAGGTGCCGGCGCTCGTGGACGAGCTGCCCATGCTCGCGGTATGCGCGGCAAACGCGCGTGGGAGACCGTGGTCAGGGGCGCCGCGGAGCTACGGCACAAGGAGACCGACAGGATCTCGGCCATCGTCGAGAACCTGCGGGCAATGGGCGCGACAGCCGGTGAGCTGGCTGACGGGTTCTGGGTGCAGGGTGGGGCACGCCTGCGGGGCGCTCGGATTCGCACCCGGGGCGACCATCGCATAGCCATGGCTTTCGCGATCGCGGGGCTGGTTGCGGATGGAGAGACCGTGCTCGACGACCCGGATTGCATTGATGTGTCCTACCCCGGATTCCTCGCTCAGCTGGGGGATCTGGTGGGAAAGGTGCGCGGGACTTGGAGGTGCACAGGCAATGAGCAGTCACGGTAAGGCCGGGCCCCTCCCCGAACTGGGCGTCATAGGATGGCCGTTACAGTTGACCTTTTCGCCACCCATGCAGATCGCCGCCCTGCGGAAGGCCGCACTGGACTGGCGTTATGAGGCCATGCCGGTTTCCCCCGAAGAATTGACGGGGTTTATTTCAAACGCAGCAGCCACCATGCGGGGGTTCAATGTAACCATCCCACACAAAAGTGCGGTCCGGATAGCCTGTTCAGTGGTAGACGACCTGGCCAGCCGGTGCGATGCGGTGAATACCGTGGTGTGTGTCCGCTCCCAGGGGCGCAACCGGCTTGAAGGGCACAACACGGATGGGCCCGGGCTGCTGAAGGCCCTGAGCCTGAGAACCGGGTTCGAACCATCAGGTAGCAGCGTGCTGGTCCTGGGTGCAGGCGGCGCTGCGGCCGGGGCTGCGGCGGCCCTGGCCAGGTGCGGCTCCTCGACGATAACCATTGCCAACAGGACAGAGCCGCGCGCCGCCATTCTCGTTGACAAAATGCGGGCGATGTTCCCCAAAACGACATGGTTGTGCGCGGCGCTCAACGAGGAGGCGCCCTGTCGGCCGGAGGCATGTTGCGCCCGCCATCATATCGACCTGGTGATCAATTGCATGCCAGAAGAACCTTCGGCGCGCCTCGGGAGACTGCTGGAAGCGGTATGCACGAACGGTCCGGCATTCTGCGACATGAGTTATTCGTACGGGCCGACCGCACTACTTGACGTCGCGAGCGATATCGGGTACAGGGTGGTCCCCGGGCTCGAGATGCTGCTGTGGCAGGGGGTTTACGCATTTGAGATCTTCACCCGGAGACCTGCCGTAGTCGATGCAATGAGGGATGCACTGACCGCAGTCGCGGGAGAGTGGTGGTTAAAATGTTGAGGTATCTCACTGCAGGGGAGTCTCACGGACCGGGTCTTACAGCGATTCTCGAAGGAATGCCGGCGGGGATAGACGTGTTCGTCGACGAGCTTCGCGAACAGCTGAACAGAAGGCGACAGTGCTACGGCCGGGGGCAGAGAGCTGTAATCGAAAACGACGAGGTCATGATCACCGGTGGTATCCATAAGGGAAAGACCACCGGCGCCCCCGTATCGGTGTTCATCCCCAACAAGGACCACGCGAACTGGGCCGGCAGAGATTGTCCCATCACCACCCCGCGCCCGGGGCACGCGGATCTTGCCGGCGCACTCAAGTACGGCTTCCTTGACTGTCGACCGGTGGCCGAACGAGCCAGTGCACGAGAAACGGCAGCCAGAGTAGCCTGCGGCTACTTCGCCAGGAAGCTCCTCGCCCGGTCCGGGATCGAAATCGTTAGCTGGGTCACGTCAATCGGCAGTGTGGACGCCAGCCTGCCGCCGGCCCAAGCGCGAATGGCGGATGCCTCCGTCGTCCTGGATCTGGCCAGGTCTGCGCAGTCATCGCCGGTAAGGTGCCCCGATCCGCAGGCGTCGGCTCGCATGACCCTGGCCATCGATCAGGCTCGCGAAGCCGGTGATTCCCTGGGGGGCATTTTCGAGGCTGTCGCTCTCAATGTGCCCCCCGCCCTGGGAAGCCACGTCCACTGGGACAGGCGGTTGGATGGCAGGCTCGGCGCGGCTATCATGAGCATAGGCAGCGTGAAAGCAGTGGAGATCGGTGAGGGGTTCGCCCTGACGCAGTTAAGAGGAAGCGCGACTCACGACCACATAGTCAGGGATCCGGAGTCCGGCGCGGAAGGCGCCGTGCAGAACGCGTTCCTGCCCCACTACCTCCGCAGGAGCTCGAACAGGGCGGGAGGCATCGAAGGCGGCGTGACCAACGGGGAGCCGGTGTTCGTGAGGGCCGCCGTCAAACCCGTGCCGACACTGCAGGAGCCCCTGCCATCGGTAGATCTTCAAACCGGCCAATGCCGCCCGGCTCACAGAGAGAGGTCGGACGTATGCATCGTGGGCTCCGCTGCGGTGGTTGCCGAAGCCATGATCGCCCTGGTCATCGCCGATGCGTGGCTTGAGAGGTTCGGAGCGGATGTGGTCGATGACGACAGCATTGTCAGGTGGGCTCGTCCGGGGGCTGGTTCGCCATGATGAACATCCTCCTGGCTGGATTCATGGGAACCGGCAAGAGTACAGTGGGGCGAGCGCTGGCAAAGCGACTCAACATGCGCTTCGTGGACACGGACATCCTGATCGAACAGACCGCCGGGATGACGATACCCGAGGTATTCTCCCGCATGGGCGAACCGGCCTTCCGCGAAATGGAGGCCCGGCTCGTGGCGGCCGCTACCGAGTTGAAGGGCGCGGTGATAGCCGTCGGGGGCGGCGCGATCCAGAATCCCGAAACGAGGGCGCTTGTGAAGCAACGTTGTGTCGTGGCTCTCCTCACGGCCCGTCCCCAGACAATACTGGCACGGGTCGAGACCAGGGGTGAGCGCCCGATGCTGACGGGATATCCGGAACCCGAGCAAAAGCTTGCCAGGGTGCTCGACCTGTTACAGCAAAGGATGCCGGCCTATCTTGACGCCGGAGACATGGTTATCGACACCGAACGCGGCATTGACCTCGTGGTGGATGAAATCATTTCGAATCTGCCGAAAGAACGGCTATTGCCGGTCGATCGCCCCTTGCCAGTCGAGCGACCGGCGAATGCCTTCGCGACCGCACGTAGTGTCGCGGTAACCACTCCAGGTGGGCAATACGTAGTCCATATCGGCAGTGGGGTCATCGCAGGCCTCTCCCGCCTGATCAAGGATTCATGCGCGGACCTCCAGCGAGTACTCGTTGTGTCAAACCCGATGGTCTCCCAGCTATGGCTCACTGACCTCACGGATGAACTGGAGGGTGCCGGATACCAGGTGGAGACGGCCCTGGTCGCAGATGGCGAGACTCACAAGAACCTGCAGTCCGCGACGGGCTTATACGACCTGCTCAACGAAAAGGGGTATGACCGCAGCACAGTGATCGTGGCACTGGGAGGCGGGGTGGTTGGAGACCTCGCCGGCTTCGTTGCGGCCACATACATGAGAGGAGTTCGCCTCGTACAAATCCCCACTACGCTTCTCGCCCAGGTTGACTCGAGTATCGGTGGCAAGGTTGCGGTGAACTACGGGCATCGCAAGAACCTCATCGGCGCCTTCTACCAGCCGGTACTGGTGGTTTCCGATGTTGACACCCTGCAGACGCTGCCCGACGGAGTGTTCTCGGAAGGAATGGCGGAGGTCATTAAGACCGCTATAATCGGGGGTGAACCGCTATTCAGCCTCCTGGAACGTAATGCTGCAGGCATCGTGGCCAGAAACCCGGCTACGCTGCAGGAGGTGGTTGCAGCCTGCGCCGAGATCAAGGCCGGGGTGGTATCGGAAGACGAGCGTGACGAGGACGGGCGGATGATTCTCAACCTGGGTCACACCTTCGGCCATGCCGTTGAATCAGCCTGCGCATACCAGGGGGTATCACACGGACAGGCGGTGGCCGTAGGCGTCTGCCTGTCCGCGAAGCTATCTCACTCGCTTGGTTTCGCCGCGCCCGGCCTCCTGTCCCGGATTTCGGGCTTGATGCACCGCTTCAACCTCCCGACGAGTCCCGGTGATCTTGCGGTAGATCTCACGCCGGATCTGATATGCTCACATGCGAAATTCGACAAAAAGCGCCACCTGGGCAGACTACGTTTTGTAGTGCCGGTGGCCGTTGGTGAAGTGCGATTGGTGGAGGGTATTTCCGAGAGGGTAATCACGGAGCTGTTACACGCACCCGATTGTACGGCCCGGTCTCACGAGGCTCCATAAAGCCCGGCCACGCGGTTTTAACTGCGGACGAGGAGTTCGCCGGCGACCAGTTTCTCGATAACATGTACTCGCCTGGACTCTTTTGGATTCAACATAATGCACCTTGTCATGGTGACATTTTCTCAGTCGGCTTACAGGGTGACAATATCACTGTCCGACTACACCCAAAAAAAGAGGTATTGACATCGCGTGTAAAGCCGTGTAACATGCTGTTCAAACCTGAAGTGCGAATGGCGATGACCAGGAGAGGAAGTCATCTGGCAGACCCAGAGAATGCCCGGGTGGTGCGAGGGCTTCTGCGGGTGGCGAACGTACACCTGTGAGCTGCGGCCCGAAACAGGCGGTCGTAGAGACCGTCATGGAGTAGGCGTCGACGGGTTCCGCCGTTAAAAGGACAGGATATCGGCCCGCCATTGCGTGCGAGCCCGTATCTGGGTGAGAGGGTGTACACCAACAAGGGTGGTACCGCGGGCTCGAATCCCGTCCCTTACAAGGGGCGGGATTTTTTGTCCCCATTCGGTCCTTTCGCCCTGGAGGGATGATTATGGCAGTACGGGGAGTTCGAGGCGCAAGGGAGGCGTTAGAGCCTTGACAATTGTGATGAAAAGCGTGGCTACCCCCGAGGAAGTGGAGAAGGTCAGGCAACACCTGAAGGAGGCCGGGCTGGACGTGTACACATCCCAGGGAGAGGAACGCACGATTCTGGGGACCACGGGGGACGTCTGCGGGATTGCTCCGGAGTCGATCGAGGCGCTGCCCGGCGTCGAGCGAGCCATAAGGATACTGGAACCAACAAACTGGCGAGCCGAAAACTGAAACCCACCTCCACCACGGTTGATTTGGGCAGCGTGAGGATCGGCGGCCGGGAGGTCGTCCTGATAGCCGGACCCTGCTCCGTCGAGGGAATGGAGATGCTGAGAGCAACCGCCAGGGCGGCTCTGGGGGCCGGCGCCTCGATCCTGAGAGGAGGAGCATTCAAGCCCAGGAGCTCCCCTTACAGCTTTCAGGGTCTCGGGCGCGAGGGCCTTCAGATGCTCGCCACGGTCAAGGGCGAGACCGGCCTGCCGGTCGTGACCGAGGTCATGTCCCCCGAACAGGTGGAGATGGTTGCCGGCTACGCCGACATGCTGCAGATCGGCGCGCGTAACATGCAGAACTTCAACCTGCTCCAAGAAGTCGGACAGAGCAAGAAGCCTGTAATGCTCAAGAGGGGCATGATGTCTTCCATAGACGAGTGGCTGCAGGCGGCCGAGTACATCCTCGCCCGTGGCAATATGCAAGTTGTGCTGTGCGAGAGAGGCATCAGAACCTTCGAAACCCATACTCGCAACACGCTCGACATCAGCGCGGTGCCCGCAGTCAAGCGACTAAGCCATCTGCCCGTGATCGTCGACCCGAGCCACGGCACGGGTAAGCGCGAACTGGTGATACCCATGGCAATGGCCGCGATAGCGGCCGGGGCCGATGGAGTCATGGTCGAGGCGCATCCGGAACCCGACAAGGCTCTTTCGGACGGCGCACAATCACTCAACCTGGGCGAGTTGAATGAACTCGCCCAGCAAGTCAGCAGCGTTGCCGCCGCGCTGAACCGGTCCCTGCACCGCCCAATCCCGGCCGGACCCCAAGTCCGGCCACAGGGAGCCGCGGCGCCATGAGCCAGCGTTCGAACACAGCCTCGCAGGTTACGGATACGGCCATGCAGACGATGGTGGTCGGGATTGTGGGCTTAGGGCTGATCGGCGGCTCTATCGGTCTGGCGCTTCGCTCCAATCGCCCGTGGCGCGTGATCGGCTACGACCTCATCGAGGGAGTCGCCGCACGAGCGGTTCTTGTGGGCGCCTGCCACGAGGAAGCCGGCTCCCTGCGGAACCTCGCCCGCAGGAGTGATGTAGTGGTGGTCGCCGTTCCCAGCAGCGCCATACCGGAAGTAGCGTTGCTCGCGGCGGAATCCATGAAGCCGGGCAGCGTGGTGACGGACGTGGGCAGTGTAAAGCTCCCCGTTCAGGAGCGAATAATCGCCAACCTGCCGCCCGGCGTGCAATACGTGGGCGGTCACCCGATGGCCGGGTCGGAGAGATCTGGACTCGAAGCCGCGTCGGCGGACCTGTTCAGGGGCGCAGTCTGGGCCATTACGGACTCCGGCACAAACCTCGCGGGTGTTGAAAGGGTCGGGGCCATCGTTGAGGCCACCGGGGCGAGGCCGCTTGTGGTGGACGCGCTGGAACACGACAAAACAGTATCTTTCACCAGCCACCTGCCTTACCTGGTGGCTCTCGCCACAGCCCTCTGCTCGCGCCAGGGAGCCACGGATCTGCCACTGATCAACGTACTTACAGCGCGAGGCTTCAGGGATACCACCCGGCTCGCGCGCTCGGATCCGTCGATGGCCGTCGACTATTGCGTCCTCAACAACCAATCTCTGCTGGCTGCAATTAGCAGTTTCGAAGAGCATCTCGCTACCATCAAGACAGCACTTCGGGCAGGAAATCGTGTTGCCCTGGTAGACGCGGCAAGACGAGCCCGGGAGTACCTTCAAGAAGCGCCGGCCCCGGGGGGTATTTGAGTGGTCGCCATAACCAGGCAGTCGAAAATGAACGCGCGCCTAAAGGTCCCCGGCGACAAGTCCATCTCTCACCGCTCAGCGATGCTGGGCGCCCTGGCTGAGGGAGAAACGATCATCACTAACTACGCGCCCGGCAGGGATTGCGCCGCGACCCTGGATTGCCTGGGCGCTCTGGGCGTCCCTATCGAACGAGGGCCGGACTGCGTCAGGGTCACCGGTCTCGGCCTCAAGGGGTTGCGAGAGCCCCTGGATGTGCTCGACTGCAAGAACTCCGGCACAACCATGAGGCTCATGGCGGGCATTCTGGCAGGCCAGGAATTCATGAGCGTATTGACAGGCGATGATTCCCTGAGAAGCCGGCCCATGAAGCGCGTCGTAGAACCCCTGCAACAGATGGGAGCCACCATTGATGGGCGCGACGGTGGTCTCAAAGCGCCCCTGTATGTAAGGGGCGGGTCGCCCGATGCCGGCGGTGGGTTACGGCCGTTGGACGAGTACAGGATGCCGGTGGCAAGCGCCCAGGTGAAGTCGTGCCTGATGCTGGCGGGTCTGTACGCTCGAGGTTCAACAACCATCGTGGAGACCGTGGCGTCGCGCGATCATACCGAGCGGATGATGGCCCTCTTTGGGGCGGACGTAAGCGTTCGAGGCGGCCGCGTCAGCGTACGGGGCTTCCCCAGACTGCGGGCTCAGAACCTCGAAGTGCCTGGTGACATATCGTCCGCAGCCTTCTGGCTCGCCGCCGGGGCGATTGTCCAGGAATCGGATATACTGGTCCGCGGCGTCGGCCTGAATCCCCTGCGTTCCGGCTTCCTGCACGCCCTGCAGGCGATGGGATCCCGGATTGAGATAACCACCGTCCGCAACGATTGGGAACCAGTAGGCGACGTGAGAGTCACGGGGGGCGACCTCCGGGCAATCGAGGTTACTCCACAACAGGTGCCGGCGCTCGTGGACGAGCTGCCCATGCTCGCGGTATGCGCGGCAAACGCGCGTGGGAGACCGTGGTCAGGGGCGCCGCGGAGCTACGGCACAAGGAGACCGACAGGATCTCGGCCATCGTCGAGAACCTGCGGGCAATGGGCGCGACAGCCGGTGAGCTGGCTGACGGGTTCTGGGTGCAGGGCGGGGCACGCCTGCGGGGCGCTCGGATTCGCACCCGGGGCGACCATCGCATAGCCATGGCTTTCGCGATCGCGGGGCTGGTTGCGGATGGAAAGACCGTGCTCGACGACCCGGATTGCATTGATGTGTCCTACCCCGGATTCCTCGCTCAGCTGGGTCAGCTCGTGGAGAAAGGCCGCAGGCTGGAGGAGGTCGTCAGCGATGAACACGCCTGGTAACCCCCAGCCCATGCCCGAACTCGCAGTGATAGGGTGGCCCCTACGCCTGACCTTTTCGCCCGATATGCAGGCGGCCGCCCTGCGAAAAGCCGGCCTGAATTGGCGGTACGAAGCCATCCCGGTCGCTCCCGAGACACTGCCGGTATTCCTTTCCAGCGCGGCCAGTACCATGCGTGGGTTCAACGTGACTATCCCGCACAAAGGCACGGTCAAGATGGCGTGTTCGAGAGTGGATGATCTGGCCAACTCTTCCGGTGCTGTGAATACGGTGGTTTGCGACTCGAGTCGTGGGCGACCCCGGCTCGAGGGACACAACACGGACGGGCCGGGGCTACTGAAGGCCCTGGAGCTTAGAGCCGGATTCGAGCCGCCAGGCAGCAGCGTCCTGGTGCTGGGCGCAGGCGGCGCTGCGGCCGGGTGTGTGGCAGCCCTGGCCAGGCGCGGCTCCTCGACGATAACCATTGCCAACAGGACGGCTCCCCGTGCCGCCAGTCTCATTGACAGAATGCAGGCATTAATTACGAGCACTACGTGGTCTTTCTCGTTGCTGGACGAGGAAATAGACCGCCAGGCGGTAGCGCGCCATGCCCGGCGCGATTTCGACCTGGTGATCAATTGCCTGCCGGAGGAACCATCGTCTCACCTGGGGGGTTTGTTGGAATCGGTCTTCCGCCGTGGTTCGGTGTTCTGCGACATGTGCTACTCGTACGGCCCGACAAATCTCCTGAGCCTCGCCGGCAGTACCGGTTACAGGGTGGTGCCGGGCCTGGAGGTATTGCTGTGGCAAGGAGTCTATGCCTTTGAGGTATTTACGCGAGAAAGCGCGCCGGTCGATGCAATGAGGGATGGGCTCAAAGGAGTCGCGGGAGGGTGGTGGTTGCAGTGTTGAGATTCCTGACGGCAGGAGAATCCCACGGTCCGGGACTCACCGCGATCCTCGAGGGGATGCCGGCGGGAGTGGATGTGTCAGTCGATGAACTCCGCGAACAGCTCGCCAGGCGGCGCCGGTGTTACGGCCGGGGAGCGAGGGCCGGGATCGAAAACGATGAGGTCATGGTCACCGGTGGCATCCACAAAGGAAAGACCACGGGAGCTCCCATATCGGTTTTCATTCCAAACAAGGATTACCCAAACTGGGTCAACAGGGACGTCCCCATAACCGCCCCGCGCCCGGGCCACGCTGACCTTGCAGGCGCTGTCAAATATGGTTTCGCGGACTGCCGCCCGGTGGCGGAACGGGCCAGCGCTCGCGAGACAGCGGCAAGGGTGGTGTGCGCGTACTTCGCCAGGAAACTGCTCGACCTGTCGATGGTCCACGTCGTGAGCTGGGTCACTTCAATCGGCGGAGTGGAGGCCAGTCTCCCTTCGGCTCAGGCGAGGATGACCGACCCCTCTATTGCCCTGGTTTTGGCCAGATCTGCCGAGTCGTCACCGTTAAGGTGCCCCGATCCAGCGGCATCGACCGGCATGGCACAGGCCATCGACCAGGCCCGCGATTCGGGCGATTCCCTGGGCGGGGTCTTTGAAGTCGCCGCCCTTAACGTGCCCCCGGGCCTCGGGAGTTACGTTCACTGGGACAGGAGACTCGACGCCAGGCTTGCCGCAGCCGTCATGAGCATAGGCAGCGTGAAAGCAGTGGAGATCGGTGAGGGGTTCGCCCTGGCGCAGTTAAGAGGAAGCGCGACTCATGACCACATAGTCAGGGATCCGGAGTCCGGCGCGGAAGGCGCCGTGCAGAACGCGTTCCTGCCCCACTACCTCCGCAGGAGCTCGAACAGGGCGGGAGGCATCGAAGGCGGCGTGACCAACGGGGAGCCGGTGTTCGTGAGGGCCGCCGTCAAACCCGTGCCGACACTGCAGGAGCCCCTGCCATCGGTAGATCTTCAAACCGGCCAATGCCGCCCGGCTCACAGAGAGAGGTCGGACGTATGCATCGTGGGCTCCGCTGCGGTGGTTGCCGAAGCCATGATCGCCCTGGTCATCGCCGATGCGTGGCTCGAGAGGTTCGGCGGAGATGTGATCCGCGCAGATGACTTGCCCCAAACCGACTCGAGGGCGGTGGACAGATCATGAAGAACATCCTTCTGATCGGTTTTATGGGCACCGGAAAAAGTACGGTGGGGCGAATGCTCGCTCGTGCCCTAAACAGGCGCTTCGTGGATACGGACACCCTGGTTGAACGCATCGCCGGGATGGCGATCCCCGAGATATTCTCCCGCATGGGCGAACCGGCGTTCCGCGAGCTCGAGGCGCGGGCTGTGCGAACTGCTGCCGAATTGAGGGACGTAGTGATAGCAGTCGGGGGCGGGGCCGTTCAAAACCCGCAAACGAGGGAGGTCGTGAAGAAGCATTGCACCGTGGCGTTTCTTGCCGCCCGGCCTGAGACAATATTGGCCAGGGTCGAGAACGGCGAGCGCCCGATGTTGAGTGGCTATCCTCAACCTGAGGAGAAGCTTGCCAGGGTAATCGACCTGCTGAACCAGCGAACGCCCGCCTATCTTGAAACCGCAGATATGACAGTAGACACAGAGCCCGGTCTGGATTTCGTCGTGAGCGAAATCATGTCAAAGCTGGCGCAAGAGAGCCCTGCACAGGCTCCCACAGCGGTGAAGGCTGCCGGGGTGGACACCCCCAGCGGGCGATACTCAATACGCATCGGGAGCGGTCTCATCGCAAGCCCGTCGCGCCTCATCGCGGAGTCCTGCGTGGATTCGCGTCGCGTGTTCGTTGTGTCTAACCCTCTGGTTTCCGAGCTGTGGCTCAATGATGTTGAGACTGATCTGAGGGATTCAGGATACACGGTGGAGACAGCCCTAATCGGCGATGGAGAGGTTCACAAGAGCATTCAGAGTGCACACCGCCTGTATGACCTGCTGGATGAGAGCGGGCATGACCGGAGTACGGTCGTCCTGGCGCTCGGAGGCGGCGTGGTTGGTGACCTCGCCGGTTTTGTCGCAGCCACGTTCATGAGGGGCCTCCGGTTCATCCAGATGCCCACCACGCTACTTGCCCAGGTAGATTCGAGCATCGGCGGCAAGGTTGCGGTAAACTACCGGCATCACAAGAACCTGATAGGCGCCTTCCATCAGCCGAAACTGGTGCTCTCCGACATTCGCACTCTGTGGACCCTCTCCGACAGGGTCTTCTCCGAAGGGATGGCTGAGGTAATCAAGACTGCGATACTGAGAGGCGAAGGACTGTTCAGCTTCATAGAGCGCAACGCCGGGGAGATCGCGGCCCGCAACCTGACGGTTTTGCAGGAAGTGGTCACTGCCTGTGCAGAGCTCAAGGCGAGGCTGGTCTCAAAAGACGAGCGCGACGAGGGGCAGAGGATGCTTCTCAATCTCGGCCACACGTTCGCGCACGCCTTTGAGTCAGCATGCGGGTGCGAAGGAATATCCCACGGACAGGCGGTTGCGGTGGGCATCTGCATGGCTACGAACATATCCTCCCGCATCGGTCTCGCCCGGCCGGGCCTCGCTGACCGGATATCCAGCCTGGTGCACCACTTCGGACTTCCTACCAGTATCTCAGATCTGCCGACTCGCCCCGAGCCACAGCAGGTGTTGGGGCACCTCAACTCGGACAAGAAACGTTACCTTGGAGAGCTACGCCTGGTGCTGCCAGTGGACCTGGGGCACGTAGAATTGGTGAAGGGTGTCCCCACCGGGTTGATTGAGGAGACGATCCCTGCGTGAGACGCTTCCGCGCGGGCGTGGCCCCGGCGACACCGCGGCCTCGAGTCCGCGAGGCTGACGGGGAAATGAAGGAGCCCAGTCCTCTTGGGCTGGGCTTCGTTTTAGCTCCCGGCAGTGACCTACTCTCCCAGGGGCTTTCGCCCCAAGTACCATCGGCGCTGGAGGGCTTAACGACCGAGTTCGGAATGGGATCGGGTGTGACTCCTCCGCTATCTCCACCGGGAAT
>JABLXB010000005.1 GCA_013178305.1 Bacillota bacterium
ATCACTTCCTTAACCTCCTGCATCCGCGTTCTGCCAAGTATGAGGATACAGGATTAGTGGTCGGGGTGGATCACTTTAAGACGAGCGTTTGCGGCATTACTGGATCACTTTTATTGTAACGAACGCAAGATGGATGGCGGTTGACTACGGAAGGTGTTCCTTTCCCCGACCCCTGAGTGCTAGAAGTAGGGTGGAAGCGTTACCTCCATCTCAGAAAAGCCCTCTCGTGCAGTGGCGGTGGGACCTTCCGTCGGGTCCCACTCACGTTGCACTTGCTGCTCATCGCTGTCATCAGCGGATGCTCCACTCCTTTTCTGGGGATCATGGGTACGCGT
This sequence comes from Bacillota bacterium, assembly GCA_013178305.1. Classification (NCBI taxonomy): domain Bacteria; kingdom Bacillati; phylum Bacillota; species Bacillota bacterium. The sequence continues at coordinate 336 of JABLXB010000005.1, forward strand.
TGCGATCTCAGGACGGCAGGCTCCGCTGGAACAAAACGTGCTTCGGACATTCTCGGATCTCAAACAGCGTGTCAAACTCCGCCTGGAGCACGTCGCACAGCCGCCTCGCAACTTGCGGGCTGGGTGCGCGCTGGCTTCGTTCCAATTGCGAGAGGTATGCACCGCTCAAGCCGCACTTCTTCGCGAGGGCTCGTTGGGACAGCCCCGCTCGTATCCTCGTCTCGGCAAGCTGCTTAGTCTTGACCAATAGCATCTAAGCCACCTCGCTTGCGCTTGCAAGCATTATAGCACCTGCTGCTTGCCATCGCAACCATTTTGTGGAGTGGTTACCATTCCTTTCGGAAGATGATTGGGGTAGTATGGTGCTAACAAATGCAAGCAAGGCGGTAACAATGGGATTCGGGGAACACCTCAGGCGTTTGAGACAACGGAAGAGCTTCACAATTCGGCAACTGGCTATGCTGTCAGGGGTGTCCAATGCCTACTTATCCCAGATTGAGACCGGTCAACGGGGCGCGCCGTCTCCCGAGATACTGGACAAGTTGGCGAAACCACTGGGCGTAAGCTACGAGGATCTGCTACGCGTTGCCGGCTACCTTCGGGATACGCCCAAAGACTGGGCTGGACAGAAGCCTGCTAGCGTGATCGCCCGGGATCCCCGCACCGACGAGTACGAGGACGACCTGCCGGAGGAGGCAAAGAAGGAATTGGAGCAATACAAAAACTACCTCCGGCACAAGTACCGGAGGAAAGAGTAGTTCGTCTGTTTCGGTGTATGACTCGGTTCACCTACACGGTAGACTCGAGTGGACAGCTGGTCATGACTATGGACGGCGCGGGGACGAACGGCCGGGTTCCGGCCGGACAAACAATGTCTGGGTCGGGTAAGCGAACTGTATCCCCTTTGCCTGGAACTCTTGACAAAGCCCGAGGTTAATAGCCTGTTGAGTATCCATGTACGCACCATAGGCGGGCGTGGTCATCCAGTAGACAACCTCGAAGTTCAAGGAGAAATCGCCAAACTTCTTGAAATGAGCCCTTTCGAAGCGGGCCTGCGGTAGCTGGTCGACCACCGCTTTTACTATCCCCGGTATTGCCTCAAGATTCTCCGACGTCGTCTCGTACACCACGCCGAACGAGAAAGATACTCGCCGCTCCTGCATGGTTTTGTAGTTCCGTATCCGGCTGTTCAGCAAGTCCCCGTTTGAGAATACGAGCTGCTCGCCGGACAGACTCCGGATTCGAGTCGTCTTCAATCCTACATGCTCGACAGTGCCCGAGTAGTCGTCTATCACGACGAAATCTCCTGCGACGAACGGCTTGTCAAGCATTATAGAAAGAGAAGCGAGCAGGTCGCCCAGCAGGTTCTGAACGGCGAGGGCGACGGCGATCCCGCCAACCCCCAGCCCTGCAAGAAGAGTGGTAATCTCCAGGCCTGGTATGTTGTCGAGCGCGATCAAGAGCACCAGTGAATACAACCCAATCCGTGCAATGAGGCCAAGCACGCCCACGGTCGTTGCGGCATCCGGATCGCGCTCGATCCGGCTTCTAACCAGGCGGGTTACCGTGAAAGAGATGACGACGTTGCCCCAGGTGGCAGTCTGCGCAAGGACAACCATGATCCCTAGCGTCTCGACCATGTGGATCCACTTGTAAGGGAGATCGAGTAGAGAGATGCCGGCCAGTAAGGCTACCGTGAAAATGGTAGATGCTCGCGTTCTCGTACCAAGGCCGGTGACGAGGTCTCCAAAGCCCGATCTATGGCGCTCAACTGCAGCGGTCAGCGACACGACGACGAACCGCTTGGCGGCTGCAAGAATGAGAGCCACCGTCGCCGAAATCGCCATGGCTGTCAGCCAGTCCCTGACGGATACTCCTAGCCAGATGTAGTCAAACACTATCGTGACCCCCTCCATCATGGCAGAGTGTACAGCCACGTCGGGCAACCGAATGTTGCCCCTTCAAGTCCTGTCATTGGGCGTTCTTCCAGGAGAGTCTCCGTGATTCCTCTCCGCCGGGATTATCTGACGAGACTCATTGACCCGATGCAAATCAACGTCAGATCAACACCCTCCTGCTCGCAGGGGAAATGTCAAAAGAGCGCATGGTCCCAGGATAATATTTACGGAAGGTTTTCCCGCGTGTGTATCTAAGCGTAATAGGAAGGAGCATACCAGCGGGAGGGTCTGCCATGAAGGCAAATGGCCAGAGTAACAAGGTTAATGTTGGAATAGGCTTTGTTACTGGAAGACGCCACTTCCCAGAGTTGTTGAGAACTTACGCTCACAATTGGCTACACAATCCTGAACTCAACCAGGAGAAGGTCAGTTTCCACCTGCTAGTTGCCTATGATACTGCCTACAACATGGTGAATCCAGAGGTTTTCGAGAGCATTCACCACGAGGTCTTGGATGTTGTCGATTCGGTGCTGTTCATTGACGATTCGACCATCGAACGGGAAATTGCCGATTTGGCAGATCGTACCGGCTTGCGGACCGACAGGGTGAGGTCCGTGATTGGCAAAGGCTATGCCAGGAGAAGAAACGCTGTTGTTCACTTTGCCGTCAAACAGCTAATGGATTACCTGATATTCATAGATGATGATGAATACCCGTTAGCGGTATTCAGGCACAAGGGCAGAACCCTGTGGAAATCCCAGAACGTGCTCGGCACTCACCTCGCAAGTCTGCACAGGGCCGACCTCACTCACGGCCACCATTGCGGATACATTTCTCCCATACCCATGATTGAGTTGGAGAACGGCCTGCCCAGGGAGGTCTTCCGAAGATTCATAGAGGCCGTAAGTAACGAAATAGTAAGCTGGAGCGCAGTGTCCAAACGGATGAAGCGTGGCGGAATCGATTACGCAAGCCCGAAGGTACTTTCCGACGGCCCGTATTCAGTCGAGGAGGTCTGCGGTTTGAAGTTCATTTCCGGTTCGAATCTTGGCTTGAACCTGACGAATTTCTATCGAGGCAGGGTTATCCCTCCTTTCTACAACCCTCCCGGCGCTAGGGGGGAGGACACTTTCCTGAGCGCTTGCCTATCCGATTTTGACGTGGTTAAGGTCCCGTGCTACACATTTCACGACGGTTTCATGAAGTACAAGAGGCTGTTGCATGGGGTCTTGCCCGCGCATCTGCAGCCGGTGACGCCGGAGAGCAGTTCGGTAGTGGACAGGTTCTGCCGTGCTTGCGTCGGATGGGCAAGATACAAACCTTTACTCCTCTACATCACCGACAAAACACAGTTCAAAACCCAGATTGAGAGGATACGCCGCAATCTCTACAAGTCTGTCCCAGTCCTGAGCGAAGCCCTTGGGCGCGATTTTTCTGTGGTGAGTCATGAATTTGAGCACTACCAGAGGTTGGTACAGACTCATTATCGAGAGTTCCAGGAGTGTCGGAAGACCTGGGAGGAACTCTGCTGTGCAACGCTTGGCGGTGACTAGGGTGACCGACGGTTGCGGTGATGCATCACTTCAGAAGCAGCCATGACTACCTAAACAACAGTAGTCCGCCCATACCGGGACCTCGACAGTCCGCATAGACAGCGACGGAGTAGGTGTCGTCCAGCTTCCACCATGCCTTTTGATCATCAAGATAGGCGATGATCTTGCGCACACCGGAAGTTAACTTGGCCTTGCAGACATATTCCATGCAGTTGTCTTCGAAGTAAATGAAGTACTGTGGGTTTGACCGTTGTACAGGACGGCGTTTACTAATTCCCCGGTCTGGGAAATAAAGCCAACCTTGATTTTATACGACCTTCTCCCGCGATATCTTGGATTGTAGCCGACTTTTGCGCCCTCCTGGGTTCCGAATACGGTGACCACGGTATCATCAAAGTCAAGCCAGATTTGCCGGGCTGGCGTTGAACAGTTGGTGGTAACAACTTGGACACAAAAAGACCACCATGGGGGTTGTTTTTGACCCACGGTGGCAGCGATTGCGTTGTGTCTACTGTGCAGCCTTGCTCGTTACACTGATGGCCATATACCTTGGCGGCGGGTCCACCCTTAGCTGGGTGAAGACCTCCCGCTGGGCGGTGGTTAGCGGACTGGTCTGCCAGACTTCACCTGCTTGCGTCCGGTGAATCCCGACCTTCAGATCGGCCAATACATCTTTCACCTGGCGCCAGGCCTTCCCTGTGCTGTTCTCGATGATGCGGATTAGCAGCAAAGCCAGCCAGCACAGCAGCACGTGCGCACGGATGCGATCCTCGAGCCGGTGGTACACCGGGCGGATGTCCACCACGTGCTTCAGGTCCCGGTGCGTGCGCTCGACCTGCCATAACTGCTTGTACCCATCCACGATCTCCTGGGCAGAGAGTCCATCGTCAGAACTGCTGACCAGGAACTTGCCATCGAAGCCCTCCTCGGCTTTGATGCGAGCCCTGTTCAAGGCCAGTTTTCCCGTCCTGGTCTGTCGTACGTAGCGGCCATAGGCCGGATGCGCCCGCAACGCACACGCAGCGCGAGTATGTGGTTCCCCCTCCAGTTGGCGCAACTCCTCCAGACGGCGTTCAACCTCAGCGATGATGCTCTCGCGCTTCCTGCGGTCCCGCTCCGCCTCTTCGGGGTTGAACACCACTACGAAACGGCGCCTGGAAGTACTGTCGCCGCCCATCACCACTTCCTTGATCTCCAGACCGCAGTCGAGCTTCCGGTAACATCCGGCGCGCTTGAGCGCCAGGGCGGCATGACCATCGCGGCCCAAGCGCATCTTCTCCTCGATGATGTAGTGGTCACCCGCCCCCTGCAGAACGCGCCGGTTCTGCGGCGAGTTAAACCCAGTGTCCAGCACGAATTCCGAAACCCCTGAGGAAGAAATTAGATTCCACAACCTGGTTATGTCAAAACTGGAGCGTGTCGGATTGCACGCATGCCTTGGTCATTGAGGTGTTGTTCTATTACCCGGGGCTTCATGCCATCTGAATCCGTGGGATGGCTCACCGGTTATGCCGGAGGAGACTCTACTTCTTCGCGAGGTCATTGTGCAGCGGGTTGCCCTCGGCGGAACGGCATCCGGCAGTCGGCAATGACGTCGTGATAGCTGCGGAGGCCAAGGTACTAGGGCTATCACGATCGGGGACAACTCCAGAGTGAGTGCCAGGCTGCTTGTCGAAAAGGGGGTGCAAAGATTGGACACCTGGATCACGGGAACCTGCCCGACCCGGTCGTTGAGATGTTGTCCGGCGGTTTAGCCATGATTGACGCAGCAGAGAAGGCCGGGCTCCTCGAACGAGGCGGAGTGATAATCGAGCTACCGGCAGGAACACGGGCATCGCCCAGGCGCCTGATTGCCTATTTGGGCAATCAGGCGTATAATGTGGTGCAGTGGAAAGGAGGTTGGGGACCGGTGAGGAGATACACCGTGATGTTCAAAGCCCTGGCGGACGAGACGCGTCTACGCCTCCTGAGACTCATCCTCGAGGCCGGCCATCCGGTTTGCGTCTGTGAGCTGGCCGATGCCCTTGGACTTCCCCTCTACCATGTCTCCAAGCATCTGGCGATTTTGAGGCAGGCTGGCTTAGTGGTTGACGATCGCAGGGGGACATGGGTTGATTACGCACCGTCGCGGGAATCTCCCCTGCTGGTGGACATCTGTGAGATGGTGCGCAGGCGGATCACCGGCCCGCGGTTCGAGCGCGATCTCCAACGCCTCCGCGTACGCCTGGGACTGCGCCAGGAGGGGCAGTGTGTGCTGGGACCTGGTCATCCGCTTGCGAATTCAGCGCTTGCCCATGCAGGGCTGACGGATTCGACGCCTGCAGATTCAGACAAGGAGGAACGATCATGAGCGAAACCCAACGCCAAGCCAATGGAGCAGAGACCGGGCGCGTAGATGCGCGCGTGGAGATCTACGACCCGCCTATGTGCTGCCCCACCGGGATGTGCGGGCCGACAATCGACCCGGTTCTGGTGGACGTCAACGAAATGGTACTCAATCTGAAGGCCGAAGGGGTTCGGGTGGAGCGGTATTCGCTGAGTTCCCAGCCACGGGCGTTCTTCACCAACCGCGAGGTGTACCGCTTGGTGCAGGAACGCAAGCTGGCGGCGCTCCCCATCACAGCGGTGAATGGGAAGGTGTTCAAGGTCGGAGCCTACCCGACCCTGGACGAGGTTCGCGCGGCCCTCAACGGCTCAGCTGCGGATTGACACGACGATCTTTGCTGTGAGCCAGAGGATTGAGATAAGGAAAAAGGGGGACAAACGCGGTGTCGGCAGTTGAGTTCAAGTTCTTCTCCGGAAAGGGCGGCGTCGGCAAGACCAGCATGGCCTGCACCACAGCCGTACGCAGCGCAGACGAGGGTAGGCAGACCCTCATCGTCACGACGGATCCGGCTTCGAACCTGGCCGACGTTTTCGAGCAGCCGATCGGCCATAAGATTACTCCTATTGAAGGCGTGACCAATCTGTGGGCGATGGAGATCGACCCGGACCGGGCAACTCACGAATACAAGGAACGTGCCCTGGCCCCGATCCGCGAGATCTTTCCCCCAGAAGTAGTGCGGGTTATGGAAGAGCAGATGAGCAGCCCCTGCACCGCGGAGGTGGCGGCCTTCGACCGCTTTACTGATTTCATCGATACTGCTGGTGAGGACGGCCAGTCCTTCGGCCTGGTGATCTTCGATACGGCGCCCACGGGCCACACCCTCCGTTTACTGGAGTTGCCGGCCGAATGGAGCCGCAGCATCCAGGAGGCTGCCGGAGGCAGCGGGCAGACGTGTATCGGCCCCGCAGCCGCCATCCAAGAGCACAAGGCCAAGTACGAACGGGCCCTCGCCGCCATGCGCGACCAGGAAAGCACTACGTTCACCTTCGTCCTGCACCCGGAGGCTACAGCGATCAAGGAGACGAAACGCGCCATCGTCGAGCTTAGCAAGTTGGGGGTCCGAGCCTATCAACTGATCATCAATGGCATCATCCCGCCGGGCGAGGCCGCAAACGACTTCTTTGCCGAACGGATTAGAATGCAGCAGGGTTACGTGGATCGGATTGCGCGGGAGTTGCCTTTCCCGGCTCGGCGCATGTTCCTCCTGGATGGCGAGATCAAGGGGGCAAGCCGGCTCCGCCATGTAGGCGAGATGCTGTTTGACGGACTGACGGATCGCGGACGGAGGAGGCCGGCATCGGTTAAGGCGGAGACGGCCGGAGAGGGGAGCCTCAAGGCTCAAGTGCGCGGAGACAGTCGGCGCTCGTCAACGCCCGGCATCTTGGCCCGGATTACCCCCGACTGCCACCGCCGCACCCTGTTTTTCGCGGGGAAAGGCGGCGTGGGGAAGACCGCGGTTTCATGCATCACGGCCGTATGGTTGGCCCGACAGGGGTACCGGACGTTACTCCTTACGACTGATCCTGCCGAGCACATAGGCGATGTGCTGGAAGTGCCCGTATCCGATGAACCCGCGAGGGTTGGGAGAGTGCCGCAGCTATGGGTCACCAAGATCGATGCAAAGGCCGCTGCTGAGGCCTATAAGGATCGCATTCTGGATGATGCCAGAAAACGGGGCCGTCCGCAGGAGGCGCTCGAAAGCATGGCAGAGGAGCTCAACAGCCCTTGCACGGAAGAGATGGCCGCCTTCGACAAGTTCATCGATTACGCTTCACAGGAGGGCTGGGACGTGGTCGTGTTCGACACGGCGCCAACCGGCCACACCCTGCGGCTCCTGGAACTGCCCATCGACTGGAGCGCGCAGCTGGATGTGAAGATCTTTGCCTCGGTGGATGCATCCGCCGCTGATGATGTCGCCAAGCGGCGGTTCGGTGAGGTAATCGAAATGATGAGGGACCCGGGGCGCAGCACATTCGCCTTCGTGATGTACCCTGAAAGCACGCCCATCGTCGAGTCTTACCGTGCGGCCCAGGAGCTGCGGACGGTGGGGATTGAACCGGGGCTGGTGGTGGCCAACCAGGTGCTTCCGCCGGAGGTTTGCACCACGCCCTACGCGCGGGCGCGCCGGTCCATGCAAGAGAAATACCTGGCCGAAATAGGGGAGCGATTCGGCGCGCCTGTCCTGACGGTGCCCCTCTTGCCCCACGAGGTGAGAGGGCTGGACGTATTGGTTGAGCTCGGTGAGAGGCTTTACGGGGATAGGGTAGCGGCGAGACGATCCTGATTCCAAGCAGTGATGAGGTGGGAATATGCCGACATACGATTACATTTGCACGGAATGCGGAAACAGGGCTGAGGTACAGGCTAGCGTCGCACAGAAGGGGTGGAGGCAGCCCATCCGGGTGTGGGCCGCAAGCGGGGCCCGGTTGTTGCGGATGAGGTTGTCACGGATGAATAAGGAGGCAGTCCTATGTCGACCAGTAGCAGGACCGTGAGGGTCTTCACCATGCCCCAGCAGTTTCCCTGTGGCCCACGGTCTTCGTGTTGTGGACCTATCGGACAATCGGAGGAAGAGGTCAACAACATCAGAAGCGCCATTGGGCAAGCCGTCCTTGCAGTCAAGGAGAAAATCAACCAGAGTTGAGGGGGAAAGCGGCAGGTGACGGGCATGATGGGAGTCAAGGACTTTCAGGGCAAGTTGCTGTACGGCTTCTCCATCGACGACAAGGTCCTCGCTGATCACATCCTCTGGATCATCAGTAGCGCAGTCGACTTTGGATTCATCCGCGGCCTGGCACGCCCATTCTACAGTCACACTGGTGCACCATCAGTCGATCCTGTCGTGGTGTCCAAGATAAGCCTCATCGGCTATCTCTACGTAATTAGCTCGGAGAGGAGATTGGAGGGAGAGTGCCGGCTCAACATGGCGTTCTTGTGGTTCCTCGGGTAGGACATACATGTGCCTCAAAACTGTCGAACTCGGGGGTCAGTTGTAGAGCCGATTCCTCATTGGGAAAGATCCGGACCACATGCCCACGACTGCGGACTTCCTGGTTGAGCCGCTCAACACTTTCATGGTCCTCGGCCGCCGGTGGTATTGTTCAGGCAAGCGGCCTTCATATCGGGAGAACTATTGACCTTCTTTGCCTTTGTTCTCAAGTGCTGGAGGCATGCAGGAGACGGTGAATCCGCCGCGAATATTACTAGCATGTGATAATCTCATCATACAACTTGGATCATCTGCCTTGGGGAGGGGAGACATGTGCAAGCTGTCTACGAGCGGGGACGTTGGGTGCCGGTGCATGCAGAAGTCGATGTGCTCGTCGTTGGCGGAGGTGTTGCCGGCTTTGCTGCAGCGCTGGCAGCAGCTAGGAGGGGCCTGTCTGTCGCGATTGTGGAGAGGTACGGATGGTTGGGGGGGCTTGCTACCGGCGGACTGGTTACGGCCTTCGAACCGTACGATGACGGCGCGGGTAACCAGATTGTAAGTGGAATTGCCTACGAGCTGGCGAAGCGCCTGGTGATAAAAGGCGAGGCGGTGATGCCCGGTGTTGACTGGAATTCCGTTGATCCTGAGGTTATCAAGAAGTGGAAGAGTTGGGCCTCAGTAGGATGGGCCGATCAGCGGGTTCGATTGGTGCTCAACGTCAATCCCGAGTTCATGAAGCATGAGTGCAATGTTATGCTTCGCGAAGCGGGAGCGCGGATCATCTATCATAGCTGGGTTTCCGATGTGATCATGGATAGCAACAGGGTCAGAGGCGCGATCTTTGAGAGCAAGTCGGGCAGACGGGCTGTGCTGGCGAAGGTGACTGTCGACGCCTCAGGCGATGGCGACATGATAGCCTGGGCCGGAGCTCCTTTCAGCGAACACAGTCGGGGGACTGGGCTGGTGTTCTGGGTTGGGAATGTTGACATAGACCGTGCCCTCGAGTTTCAATACAGTAATCCGGAGGAGTTCAAGGCAAGGTTGAAAGATGTTCACGGCTCGGTGTATTTTATGCGCACCACGTGCAGTGGTGTCGTTTGGTTCAACAACCGGTTTTATGCGATGAACGAGCTCGATATCGACGAGCTTTCGAAGGCAGAGATCGACATGCGCAGCAGAATTGTCAAGGCAGTCGAGGATTATCGCAAACACATCCCGGGCTTTGAGAAAGCCGATTTGTTGCAGGTGGCGCCCCAACTAGGGATACGGTTGACTCGAATACTCAAGGGAAAGCACACTGTTACGAAGGCCACCATCCGGGAAAAGGTGTCCTTCCCTGACTCGATCGGTCGGGCCGGGCTGGATACTGAGTACGGTATTTCATTTCAGATCCCTTACAGGGCATTGCTGCCCGAAGGGGTTGAGAACGTGGTCGCCGCTGGGCGCTTCGTGTCCAGCGATTTCTATGCGCAGGAGTACCTTAGGTTGATACCGGCTTGCATGGTTACCGGCGAAGCAGCAGGCACTGCTGCAGCTTTGGCCGTCCGGAAGGGGGTCGATTTTAGCCAGGTTGATGTTAGCGAGCTTCAGCACGAACTAGTCAAATCAGGAGCCATTATCTAAGGGGGTAAGTGAAATGAGGTCGAACAAGCCTATCAAGCGCGTGCTGCTTTGGGTAGTTGTTGTTCTGGTCGCATGCCAGCTGGCGGCCTGCACCGGTGGTGGTGCGAAGCCTCAACCAGCGCCTCAGGAGACCAAACCGGCTTCGCCCTCCCCAGCACCGGCTCAACCCGCCGCACCCATAGTCCTTAAGGCTTCAAGCGGTGACCAGGACAACTACCCTGCTGTCAAGGGTCTGTTGAAGTTCGCTGAGCTGGTGGGCCAGAAAACGAACGGGAAAATAAAGGTGGAAGTCTACACTAACGGCACGCTTTATGGAGACCAGCAGGCCGAAGTCGAGGCCGCCAAGGCAGGTACGATAGCGTTTTCCCTTCCACAGGTCTCAGTACTCAGCGCGTGGGAGCCTAAAGTCGACTTCTTCGTTATGCCATACCTGTTCAAAGACGCTGCTCACGCCGAGAAAGTCCTGGACAGCGAGATAGCAGCCAAAATCTTCGCCGGCTTGGAGAATAACGGTCTGAAGATAGTCGCGCCTCTAACCGGTGGCGGGATGAGGAGTTTCTACAACTCAAAGAAGCCCATCAAGACACCCGACGATATCAAAGGCCTGAAACTCCGTACCACCAAGTCGCCGCTGGCAAACGAAGCGTTCTCCGCTCTGGGGGCCATCCCGACGCCGATTGCATGGGGCGAGCTCTATGCCGCTCTGCAGCAGAGAGTTGTTGACGGGGCCGAGCACGCACCCACAGATGTGCTCCTGTATAAGTTCCACGAGGTGTGCAAGTACTACTCGCTTGATGAGCACACGTACGAGCTTATGCCTCTAGTTGCAAGTGTTAAAGTCCTCAACAGCCTTCCTGAGGACCTTAGAAAGATCGTGCTGGACTGCGCGAAGGAGACGGTCCCTTATGTGCGCAAGATAGCCAGGGAGGAAACCGAGAAGGCGCTGGCGGAGATCGAAAAGAAAGCAGTGGTCGTGAAGGACGTCAAGAAGGAGGCTTTCATAGAGAAGGTGAAGCCCGTGAACGCCAAGTATGCTGAGAAACTCGGCAAGGACATATTCGATGCCATCAACTCCGCACGTTGAGCGTTTTAGGCAGCCCTCCGGGGGCTTGGGTCCCCGGAGGGCTTAGGGAGGGAAGTCACTATGAAGTTCCTGACCAGGATACTTGGATATATCAGCGCTTTCGCCGTCTTGGTGGTCTGGGCTACCACTATTCTTCAGGTCATAAGCAGGTATGTTACGAGAAGACCCATGGCATTTCTTCCGGAGATGTGTGCGCTGGCATTTGGGGTGATGATCTTTTTGGGTTCTGCGCTGGTGCATCTCGAAGAAGGCCACATCGGGTTCGATCTTGTAATTAAAGTCCTTGAGGCTAGGCGGAAGAGGGTTGCGGACGCTATCAACTGGGTTCTTCAGCTCTCGATAGTCGTGTTCTCCCTCTTCATTCTGTTCTCTGGCGTACAGCTTGTTGCTGAGACGTGGCCTTCCAAGATGCCTTTGACGGGTATCTCAAATGGATGGAAGTACACTTTTCTGCCGGTCGGCTCTTCTATCATTGCACTTGGCTCGTTGCGCCTCCTGATCGGGAGTTGGTTGAAGAGGGGATGCGGGTTATGACGCCAGCTAATGCATTGGTAATCCTCTGCGTTTTCGTATCGACTTTTTTCATGAACATGCCCATCGCCTTCGTCCTCGGCATAACAGGGGTAGTGGGCATGTTGCTCTGTTCACCCGTTCCCGTTTCCACATATGCTCAGGTGATGTCAACGGGTGTGGATTCTTTTCCCCTCGTTGCGATTCCGCTTTTCGTCCTCGGCGGAATGTTGATGGGTGAGGCGGGGATGACGGACAGACTGGTCAACTTCTCTAAGCTGTTGCTGGGCCGCATAAGAGGAGGACTCCTCTTGGCAGCCGTGGCCACGGCTATGATGTTCGGAGCGATTACTGGGTCCGCCACAGCGGATGCTGCGGCTGTGGCGACCATACTGATGCCCGCCATGATCAGGGAAGGTTACAGCCGGGAGTTCTCAACAGCCCTGATAGCAACCGCCGGCTGCCTTGGGGCGGTCATTCCTCCGAGTATCAACCTTGTTGTTGTAGGGTACCTTGCTGGGGTTTCAGTATGGAAGCTGTTCATCGGCAGCGTTCTACCTGGCGTGGTGACAGGAATCGGACTGATGATAATCAGCTATATCCACGCCTTGAAATCAGGTTATCCAATTACAGAACCGGTTCGGGGCCGGGAAGCAATTGGCACTTGCGCCCAGGCCATTATTCCCTTAGCAATGCCTATCATCATACTTGGAGGCATTTACTCGGGCAAATTCACACCGACTGAGTCTGCGGCAATTGCAGCTACGTACGCTATCCTTGTTGGCGTTATACGGCGGAGTTTCACGGCGAAGGGCTTGTTCATGAGTTTCCGTCAGACTACCTCTATAGCGGCCGGCCCACTCTTGATGGTCGCTACCGCAGGCCTATTTAGCTATTTCATGGTGCTCCTCAAGGTACCGCAGATGCTTGTCAAGGCGATGCTGGGTCTCGGACTAGGTCGAATAGCGTTCCTGTTCCTCACCCAGGTCATCCTGTTCATAATTGGCATGCTGATGGACACCTTGCCTGCCATGATCATCCTGGTGCCGCTGCTCTTCCCGGTAGCCAAGAGCATGGGAATAGACCCGGTGCATTTTGGGGTGCTGATGTCGTTCAACTGCAGCATGGCCATGGCTACTCCACCGGTTGGTGTGGCCCTGTTCGCGGCGTGCTCAGTCTCGAAGGTATCCGTGGGTCAAGTGATGAAACCAATGCTGTGGCTGACGGCGTATGTGTTTTTGATGGTGTTGGTCGTAAGCTATGTGCCGTCTCTGAGTCTTGTCCTGTTGAGACAATAAAAGTAAAGTGAAGGGATTGGCTGGAGAGTGCTAGATTCGCTTGAGCAGGTGAAGAGCCAGAAACTTACGGGGATTGTCGCTGATAGGATCGTTGAGTTGATAAGGTCCGGGGTCCTGAAACCGGGTGATAGACTCCCTACCGAATGTGAGCTGTGCAAGAAGTTCGGAGTGAGCCGGTCCCCCCTTCGGGAAGCGCTGCGTGCGCTCGAATACGTCGGGCTGATCGACTCACATCAGGGATCGGGAAGATACGTGTCCCCAACTGCACTATCCTGCGTTCAAAGGGGCATAGACTGGGGTAGGGCCTTGAGCCGATCCCCTCTAGCAGAGCTTATGGAAGCCAGGAAGTACATTGAAGTGCTGGCGTGCAGGCTTGCTGCTCAGCGGGCTACGGAAGAGGATATATCAGCAATCGAAGGTATCCTGGGTAAACTAAAGGCTCGCTATACCGACGAATCATTCTACTTCACTGAGGAATTGAACCTTCACTTTGCTATAGTAACTGCGGCCAAGAACAAGCCCGTACTCGAGTTCATGAAAGCTCTCATTGATGAGATCTACAAGGAATCGGACAGGTTCAAGAGAACGATCCCAGTGTTGTACAAAGCCGCATTACCACTATTCGACCAACTACTTGTCAGCCTTAGAGATGGTCATTCCGAGGAGGCTGCGAGGTTGATGTTGGAGCATTTGGAGGCGGTGGAGGGCACCCTATGTAATGGTGAGTGAGAGCTCGCGGAACACCGATGTGCTCTTGATGCCCTCATAGTCTATCAGGGGGTAGAGTCCGGTGGGCGAGTTGTTTGAGCGGAACATAGTGAGGAATCTAGCCCGGATCTGGCCTAGTTATAATGAACGAGGCCGGCCCCCAGATTGCGCTGAGGTAGGTTACACTGGATGTGCATGCGCACCAGCGCAGAGCTACACGCCGGCTGGAGGCCGACATTCACGCACAGGCCCAGGAGAGCGTACATAGTCCGGTGATCCGGGCGCTTCAGACGCTGCGGGGTGTCAAGGAAGTGACGGCGGCCACGCCTGTGGCTGAGATCGGGTGCTTCTCGCGCTTTCGGAATCCGGGGCAGCTCATAGGGACGGGGAATCCCCACGTACGGCGCATAGTCATTGAGTCAGCCTAGAGTTACCGGTATCACCCCGGGGTCACGGGGACTATCAGGAAAAGACAAGAAGGGCAGACATCTGACATCTGTGCAATCGCATGGAAAGCGCAGGTCAGGCTGAGTAAGAAGTACATGGTCAGCAGGGAGAAGAGTGGTCCAGTAGCAGCGACGAGAGCGTAATAAGTTGTGTGTAAATGGTCAATACTTCCAATTAGGGGAGGTTGACCATTAATATTGGAGACAGCGAGGAAATTAGCCAAGGAATTGGCTAAGAACTGTAAGACGTTCCAGGACGTACAGAACGCGCTGAAGGATCTCTTCAAGACGACGCTCGAGGAGGTTCTGGAGGCCGAGATGACGGATCACCTGGGCTATACAAAGAACAGTCCTGAGGGAGACAACTCGGGGAACAGTCGGAACGGGTACAGCAGAAAGACTTTCAAGACGCGCCAGGGTGAAGTGGAGGTAGAGGTCCCGCGCGATCGCAACGGTGAGTTCGAACCCCGGGTCGTCAAGAAGTACGAGAGGAACGCAAGCGAGCTCGAGGACCAGATCGTCGCGATATACGCAAAGGGATGTCCATCAGGGACATTGAAGGCCACCTGCGTGACATCTACGGGATCGAGGTCTCCTCGGTTTAAGTCGAGGGCGCTTCAGGCGACTCTCGACGAGTACCGGCTGACTATCGAGGAGATGGAGGGACGGGTTCAAAGGTTGGAGAGCGAGATCCATGAGCACGCGGAGAAGAGCGTGCACACGCCGGTGATCAAGGCGCTAGAGGCTTTTCGAGGCATCAAGGAAACAGCGGCTGTAACGATAGTGGCGGAAGTAGGGAAATTCTCCCGGTTCGAGAAGGCGCCTCAAGTGATGGGCTACTCGGGGACGGTGCCGAGCGAGTACTCCAGTGGGGCAAGGACCCATCGCGGGAGGATCACGAAGGCGGGGAACAACCACCTGAGGCG
The DNA here is from genome assembly GCA_013178305.1 of Bacillota bacterium. Classification (NCBI taxonomy): domain Bacteria; kingdom Bacillati; phylum Bacillota; species Bacillota bacterium. The sequence goes on from JABLXB010000005.1 coordinate 15,697, forward strand.
GATCCTGATCAAATGCGCGTGGAGTTACCGGCACAAGGCGTGGATGTCCGAGGCGATCAGAAAGCGGCAGGAAGGCCAGCCCGCCAGAGTCCAGGCGATATCGTGGAAGGCCCAGGTGCGTTTATGTAAGAAGTACCAGCATCTTATCAGCAAGGGAAAGAGTCCGCAGGTCGCCGTCACCGCGGTGGCTCGGGAGCTGCTGGGGTTCATCTGGGCGGCCGCCTGTGAAGTTGAGAAGCAGGAGATTAGGCAAGATGGAGCGGCATAACACGGTTAGATAGCTGCAGGCAGTGTCGGGGGCCAGGTCAAGCAGGTTTCTCAGCGAGAGGAGGTGGTCTACGAAGTACCGGAGGACTGACGGCGATCGCCGAAGTAGGCTGCAAGCGCATGGGCTTTCCGGAGGGAAAAGTATGGTCGTCTTAGAATCCGATCATCAAGCGAGCGTACGGCGTTGCGGCCGAGCAATACAGCCGACCGGACCGGTGGGGGATGATGAGCTCGTGAAGGGAGTCACCGTAATTGCGAAGGGCAGGAACACCTGCCGTGCTCTGGTCGGGCAACTGCGAGGGATCCTCGAAGGCAAGGCGCGGGTGCGAGGGCTGTATCTCGACGGTGGGATTGACGGACCTGTCTCAGACGACGTGGTGGTCGTGTCGAGCCGGATTATCGCCACGGACGCAAGGAAGTATACGCCCGAGGGCTGCAGGACCATCGTCGCGCGGAGGTGCCTCGACTACAACAACCTGAAAACGCTGTTCGACCTGCCCAACGAGACCGACGCCATCCTGGTGAACGACGCATACGCTGCCGCTATCGAGACAATCGACCTCTTGAAGGAATCGGGAATCGGTCACCTGAACCTCACGCCACACGCCCCGGACCATCCGTCCCCCGTACGAACGACGCTCGCGATCACTGCGGGTGAGCCCCATCTGGTTCCCGACTATGTCAAGGAGTGTATCGACATTGGGGTCAGGCTTATCGACATCACGAGCATAGTGGAGATCCTGATCGCCCTGGACCTGCTCGACGCCGAGGCGAATGTCGTATCGGCGCGCCAGATGCGGTATATCGTTGGTCTGCTCCGCGAAACAAGGGTTCAGGCGCTCCATGCCGGCAACGTTAAGAATCAGCTTGAGGCGATACTCGAATCAGTCGACGAAGGGATCATAGGGACGGATATCGACGGGAAAATCATGACCTGTAACCGCGCCGCGGCACGGCTGCTGGGTATCGACCTGAAGGACGTGCTCGGGAAGAAAACGGGCGACTTGCTGCCGGGAAGCGCTCCGGGGCTCGAGGCCGACCGCGACGCGTCCCGCTCAAGCGGTCTCATATCGGTGAATGAAAAGGACCTCGTGGCGACGAGGGCGCCCATCATGAGGGAACGTCAGCCGGTCGGGGCGGTATTTACTTTCAGGGACATAACCGAAATCAGACGCCTCGAGTCCCAGCTTTACAGTAAGCTCGTGAAGCAGGGGTACACCTCCAAATACAGTGCGGACGACATCATCGGAACCAGCCCGGCGATGAGGGGCGCGATCGAGCTTGCCACTCGGATTGCCAGAGGCAATTCCACTGTGCTGATATGCGGGGAGAGCGGCTCAGGAAAGGAACTGTTCGCACACGCGATTCACGGTCTCTCGGACCGACGCCGCGGGCCGTTTGTCCCAGTCAACTTCGTCGCGCTTCCCGAGACCCTCCTGGAATCCGAGCTGTTTGGGTACGAGGAAGGGGCGTTCACGGGTGCCAGGAGAGGCGGTAAGCCCGGACTCTTCGAAGAGGCGCACGGAGGAACCATATTTCTCGATGAGATCGGAGACGCTTCCGCTGCTCTTCAGGCCAAGATCCTGAGGGTCCTCGAGGAGAAGAGAATACGCCGGGTGGGGGGTACGAAGAGCATCTCCGTGGACGTCCGGGTGATGGCGGCCACAAACAAGGACCTGCGGTCCCTAATAAGGGCGGGGTTGTTCCGGGAAGACCTGTTTTACAGGCTGGCCGTGTTACCCTTGAAAACTCCGCCTCTCAGGGAAAGGAGGCAGGACATTCCCCTCCTGATAGAGGTCTTTCTGGGCAGGTTGCACGCCTCCGGCAGCAGGCTGAAGATATCCCCGGAGGCAATGCGGTTGCTTATGGAACACCGCTGGCCGGGAAACGTGAGGGAGTTGCAGAACGTAATGGAGTACCTCTCCAATGTGTGCCTGGATGGCGTCGCAAAGCCACAAGACATCATGACGGTGCTGAACCTGTCTTCCGGCCTGCGCGCCCCAGCCATCCTGGGGCTCCTCTCCGCAGACAGAGACCTGGCCCTGTGGGTTCTGTCTGAGGCGCAAAGGGCCGCTGAGCGCGGCTCCGGCCTCGGCCGGAGGACGCTGATCGCCGCCGCAAGAGCCCACGGGCGCGCCGTGAGCGAGGGGGCACTCAGACGGTGCCTCAGCTATCTCCGGACCGCTGGACTCATCGAGGTCTCCAGGGGCAGGGGCGGGATCAGGGTTTCCGAGTTGGGGGCCAGCGTGCTCGGCGATAAGGCCGCATCACGCTCCCAATAAGATTCCTATTCGCACCTTCGCGTTCGTCAATCTACCCGCATATGGCGCATGTGCCCTGCAGCCGCCACCGACACTGACCCCATTTACGTCCCATTTCCACCCCATATGCCCCGCCGCCTGACTACGGCTGTGTGAAACCCCTGCTCTTGTCAGTTGTCCGCGGCTTTCTGTCATTGGCACGATTCCTGCTATGACAGATGGTGTATCCGGTGGGCGGCGAGTTACCGGGGGGACCGGTCGATACTCCTCTCGGATTGAAAGGGGGGTGTAAATAGGCTGTTTTGCGCGTTACGTCGAGAAGGCCATCCTGCCGTCACCGGCCAGTATCGGAGGAAAAGGAGGGCGTACGAATGAACGGCGGCGAAAAACCCGCGGAACCGAGTCTTAAGTTGTCTCTGACCGCTTTGTTGATCGCGATTTCGTTCTTGGTATACGGCGTCGGTTTCCTGAAGCTCAATGCGGCTGTTATCCTGCTTCTCATATCGATGGTGGTCACCGTAATCGCGGTATTCTGCCTGAGACATTCCTGGGACGAGTTACTTGAAAAGGGGATAAGGCCCACCATTGACAGGGCGATGGGCGCGATACTCATCCTCATAATAGTCGGTCCCCTCGTCGGCGCGTGGATGGTTTCGGGCACGATCCCGTATTTCATCTACGTCGGGCTACAGATCCTCACGCCCAGGACTTTTCTCGTCTCGGCGGCGATCCTGTGTGCCATCTGCTCCACCATGACCGGCACCTCGTGGGGCACGGCGGCTACGCTGGGAGTTGCCCTGATGGGGGTCGCTTATGGCCTGGGCGTGCCGCTGCCGGCGGCGGCCGGCGCGGTCGTGGCGGGCTCGTACTTCGGGGACAAGATCAGCCCGATATCGGACACGACGATTCTGGCCGCCGCGAGCGCGGAGACCGACCTGTTCGACCACATTAAGTCGATGCTCTGGACGACGCTTCCGGCGTTCGTGGTGGGGCTGGTCGTGTACACCGTTGCCGGGCTGGGGGCGTCGGGCGAAATCGACTACACTAAAGTGGAAGGCATCCTCAAGGGCCTGCGACAGGTGTTCGTGCTTAACCCCATCTTACTACTTCCACCGCTGGTAGTGGTCTATCTGTCGTACCGCAAGGTCCCCACCATACCCACGCTGTGGGTGGGGACAGTCGCGGCGATGCTCCTGGCCGTCACCGTGCAAGGGACCACGTTCAAGGCTGTCGCACAGGCGATGTACTCGGGAGGTTCCTTCAAGACGGATATTCCGGCCCTCAACAACCTGCTCAACCGCGGCGGTATGACCAGTATGATATCGTCGCTGGCTATCGTGTTCATGGCCTACGTCTTCGCCGGCGAGATGGAGTATACAGGAATGCTTAGAAAGGTCCTGGACCACATCAAGGCGTCGTTCATCAAGGGCAAGACCGGCAATCTGATTTTCTCAACGTCTCTCACGGGGATCCTCACGGGGATGGTCACGGGGAACTCGTATCTGAGCATAATCGTCCCGGGACGCCTTTACATATCGCTGTTCAAGGAATTCGGGATCAAACGGTCCGTGCTGTCCAGGACGCTGGAGGACTCGGGTACTGTCCTGGTGCCCCTTATCCCCTGGTCGGCGGCGGGGGTCTACATGACCTCCACGCTTGGTGTCTCCACGCTGCAGTACCTGCCGTGGGCCGTGATGTGCTATCTTGGATTTGTCGTGGCGTGGGTTTATGGCTTCACGGGGCGGGCCATCTGGAGGGAATAGTGGAGGAAGCTGGTCCGGGCTCCGGAAGAGCCCGGACCAGGATATGGCGGGAGGGGTCTCGATGGGCTTGTTCAAGCTGCTGAAAGGCGGCAGGGTGTTCAGTCCCGACGAGCAGGGGAGGCATGACATACTGCTGTGTGGGGAGATCATCGCCGCGATGAACCCGTCTATCGAAGCGCCTCGTGGCATTCAGGCGGACGTGTACGACCTGGACGGTGCCTGCATACTACCGGGGTTCATCGACCAGCACGTCCACCTTATCGGGGGAGGAGGCGAGGCGGGGTTCGCAACTCGCACGCCCGAGGTAACCCTCAGCGGCGTCACCCGGTGGGGGATCACGACCGTAGTCGGCTGCCTCGGCACTGACGGGGTGACAAGGCACCTGGCAGGGCTGCTTGCCAAGGCAAGAGGGCTGGAGTGCGAGGGGATCAGCGCGTACATGTATTCAGGGTCGTACCAGGTGCCCCCGGTAACCCTTACCGGCAGCATCCGGTCCGACATCGTGCTTATCGATAAAGTGATAGGCGCAGGCGAAATCGCGATCTCGGATCATCGCTCCTCACAGCCCTCCGTACAGCAGCTGAAGGCCCTGGCCGCCGAGAGCCGGACCGGCGGGATGCTCTCCGGCAAGGCGGGAATCGTCAATGTCCACGTCGGCAGCGGCCGTCGAACCCTCGAACCGCTAATCGAGATAGTCGAGACCAGTGAGATCCCCATCTCCCAGTTCATGCCCACCCACGTGAACAGGTGCGCTCCCCTGCTCGACAGCGCCATAGGATGGGGAAGGCGCGGCGGGTACCTCGACGTGACGACGGGCGTCAGCCCCGATGAAGGTTTCGGCGAGGCGATCAAGCCCAGCACCGCGCTCAGGGACATCTTCGAGGCGGGGGTCGCACCGGAGCTCGTTACGATGAGCTCGGACGGCAATGGTAGCATGCCGGTTTTCGACGAGCGAGGCAATCTCCAGCGCCTGCTTGTTGCCCCCCTCAAATCGCTGTATCTTGAGTTCGTCGATTCCGTCACCAGAGAGGGCATCCCCCTCGGCCTTGCCGCTTCGGTCATCACCAGTAACGTGGCGAAGGCGCTCAGGTTGTACCCCCGCAAGGGTTGCGTCGCGCCCGGAAGCGACGCCGATCTGGTGGTGCTCGACAGCGGACTGCGGATCGCGCAGGTGTGGGCGAGAGGGAGGCTCATGGTGATGGACGGAGAATGCGTGGTGAAGGGGACTTTCGAATAAGTCCCGCCAGACAGACGGGGGGAAAATCTAAGATCAGGCCGGGGGTGGTTGGCGTTGGCGGGGCCGGAGCCGATCGTCTATGTGAACGGAAGGTTCGTGAGATACTGTGAAGCCACCGTAAGCATCGAGGACAGGGGATACCAGTTCGCCGACGGGATTTACGAGGTCATCCGCGTATACGGCGGTAAGGTGTTCATGCTGGACGAACACCTGCAGCGTTTAGCCCGCAGCGCGGCAGCGATAGACCTGCCTCTGCCGGACCTTACAGCGCTCAGGCGGGATGCGCTCGAGCTGCTGACGAGGAACGGGTTTCCCGACTCCATTATATACATCCAGGTCACACGGGGAGCCTGCCCGAGGAGGCACCAGTACCCCGACGGCCTGGCGCCTACCGTGGTCATGACCGCCAGGAAGATGGATATGCACCCCGCCCGGTTCAGGCAGGAAGGGGTCAGCGTCATATCGGTCGCGGATGACAGGTGGGCACGGTGCCATATTAAGTCAATCTCGCTGCTCTCGAACATCCTGGCCAAACAGAAGGCCCACAAACAAGGCGCTTTCGAGGCCATCTATGTAAGGGACGGATTCGTAACTGAGGGGACGAACACCAATGTGTTCGTAGTCGAGGACGGCGCCATCGTCACTCCGCCGCTGACCAACTACATCCTGCCCGGTGTAACGCGGAGAGCGGTACTCAACCTGGCCGCACGGCTGGCGATTCCACGACGGGAGGAGCCGGTCTCGGTGGACCGGCTTTTCGCGGCGACAGCGGTATTCCTCACGGGCACCACGACCGAGGTCATGCCGGTGGTATCCATCGACGGCCGCCCGGTGGGCGACGGCCGCCCCGGCCCGGTGGCGTCGTGCCTGTTTGAAGGATACATGGACCTGGCATACCGTGAAGGTGAGCCGGTGCTGTAGGGCCGAAGACCTGTCTCAGGGCGGACGAAATCACCACCAATCAGAGCAGTGTGGAGGAGGCGGGTTTCCCCGCCTCCTCATGTGACGTTAAGACGCGGTCGCGTTGTGTAAGGCCAAGGGCCAAGTCGAACGGAGTCCGTCAGGTTGGAAGAGGGTTCAGGGAAGGGAAAGAGGCGGTGGTGCTGGAGTTCGTAGCTTACCTGGGATCACCTCAATCAACCCCGTCTAATACTCGTTGGTGTCGGGAGCGGGACTTGAACCCGCACGGTGTTCACCATATGCCCCTCAAACGTACGCGTCGGTCGACTCCCCAATATTTGAGGGATGAGGCACCCCCATTTCCTCCTGGATTAGGGCCACCACTTGCTTCAGCCTGTCTGCAATTTGTACAACTCGTTCGTGCGGATACCTCCAGTCAGGGCCCGCTGCACTCAATGAAGCCAGGGGCCTGCCCCAGTAACCCCTAATGGGAACGGCGACACCGGCCGTGCCTTTGGTAACCTCGCCCACAGTTAAAGCGAACCCTGTCTTCCTCACTTGTTCCAGGACAGTCTGGATTGTCTCCAGAGAGACGTTGTCGCGGTTCGCCACCCCTCTGGAGACGACGTCAATCACGAGCTGGGGTTCGTGAAACGCCAGCATCGCTAACCTGGACGCTCCCCGGTACAGGGGCAGCCTCATACCGATGGGTTCTGTAATACGCAAGTTCAGGGGGCTTTCAACCTTTTCTACGTGAACGCCGTCCAAACCGTCGAGAAGGGTAAGATAAATGCTCTCTTCAAGCTCTTTTGCCAGGGACTCCATGTAGGGCCGGGCGATTGCTCTCACATCTAACGCCCGCCAGACCATCATCCCCAGCTCCAGAACTCTCAGGCCTATTCTGTAGCGCTTGTCGGCCGTTTGGGAAACGAATCCGTGATTCTTCAGCACCTGCAGCAACCTGTGAGTCGTGGCCACCGGCATCCCTGTCTTGCCAGCCAGCTCAACGACTCCGTGAGCCCGCATCCCTTCCACCGGAGCCAGTTCAGTTAAGAGTCGTAACGCCTTGTCCAGGACCAGAATCCCGCCTTGCGCCATACACCCTTCTCCACCTTTGAGCCGTCATTCCCCGTGCTCACAAGATACCTTTATGACTGCCTGTACAGATAATACCGTATCGGCTCATGCTTGGCGAGTCGGCGCGCAAGTCGATTTGGGCTATACATTATGGCATCCCGCCCCGCTCTTGCAGGATTATTCCACAGAACCGAGAATATCACATTATGGAATAAGTATTCCACGATGTGGCAAATGGGAGGGTGGGTAATGGCACTGGCTGGTTACGGGGGACAGTATAAACCTCTGACGCCGACTGCGTTGGAGAGCATCTACGACGGTGGCCTGCGGTTGTTGGAGGAAGTCGGAATTCAAGTCAACAACCAGCGGGCCATCGCGATTTTTTCGGAGGCCGGGGCTAATGTCGACTGGCAAGGGCGCGTTGTGCGGATCCCCAGAAGACTCGTTGAAGGGGCTATTAACTCCGCTCCCTCTTCCGTGACTCTATGTGGGAGGCAAGCCGGTCACGACCTTACCCTGGAGAAGAACAGGGTTCATCTAGGAACTGGAGGCACTGCGGTCAACGTACTGGACCTCGAAGGGAAACGTCGGCCGTCCAGCCTTGATGATGTAAGGCGGCTGGGCAGGCTGGTGGACGCCATGGAGAACGTTCACTTCTACATGCTGCCGGTTTATCCCCACGACCTTGCCGCGGAGGACGTGGACGTTAACAGGTTCTACGCAGGGCTGTCAAGCACCACTAAGCACATCACGGGCGGAGTGTACTCGGTAAAGGGGGTACGCGAGACAATTCGCGCCGCTGAGATACTGTCCGGCGGGGCGGAGACCCTTCGAAAGAAGCCCATCATCTCCTTCGTGGTTCTCGCTATCACTCCGTTGAAGATAGACGACCTGTACGGCGAGATGCTGCTGGAGATCGCCTCAAACAGGATTCCCGTCATAGTACCCACAGAACCGCAGTGTGGCTCGACTGCGCCCATGACACTCGCAGGCAATCTCGTACTGTACTGTGCGGAAACACTTGCGCAGGTCACGCTTGTCCAGCTCTGCAGTCCCGGGAGCCCGGTCATATGTGGGTACGTGGGGACAGTGACTGACCCGCGGACAATGGGGTATCTGGCGGGTGCGGCCGAAATGGGTCTCTTAAATGCGGCTGCCGCTCAACTTGCGCAATTCTGGGGTCTGCCTTTCTACGGCACCGCCGGGATGAGCGACGCCAAAATCCCGGATGCTCAGTGTGGTTACGAGTCGGCCCTGACGACCCTCCTTGTTGCTATGGCGGGCGCCAATTACCTACACGATTCGGCAGGGCTGTTAGACTTCGCGCTTACGATGAGCTACGAGAAGGTAGTCATCGACAACGAGGTCAACGGGATGGTAACCAGGGTTCTGAGCGGCATCAACGCGGATGCAGAGCACCTCGCCCTGGACGTGATCCGGGAGGTCGGTCCGGGAGGTAACTTCCTCGCTCAGGTCCACACCGTAAAGCACTTGCGGAAGGAGTTGTACATGCCGCGGCTGAGCGACCGCCGGTCTTACGAGGAATGGATTGAATCGGGTAGCAAAGACACCCGGACCAGGGCAAACGAAAAGGCCAGGGCTATCCTGGGCGAACCGGCCAAACGGGTCGTGCCTGAGAACATTGAGGAAGAGCTCGCTAGGGCCCTGCCCAATCTGCGGCTGCCCCGACACGAATGAGATGGGTCAACGAGACAGGTCAACCCAGTACAGAAGTGGAGGCGAACAGGTCGTGTTGAAGGTCATGCAAGCCCTTTCAGAGGCGGTCGTATCAGGAGACATCGATAACATCATGCGGCTGACCGAAGAAGCATTGCGTTGTAGCGCATCGCCCAAAGAGACTATAGATGTCGGTCTTATGCCCGGCATGGACAGGGTTGGCTCCCTGTTCAGGACTGGAGAGATGTTCATTCCCGAGGTTCTCCTTTCAGCACGCACCATGCAGATGGCGATGAACGTATTGCGCCCGCACCTGATGGGCGGCGACGTACGGAATCAAGGGTCGGTCGTTATCGGCACTGTCCAGGGTGATCTGCACGACATCGGCAAGAACCTTGTACGGATGATGCTTGAAGCTGCGGGATTCAACGTGATCGACCTGGGGACGGACGTGCCGCCGGAGAAATTCATCGAGGCGATAAAGGCCCATCATCCTCAGATTCTTGGTTTGTCTGCACTGCTCACTACTACGATGCGGAACATGGCCGTCGTGATCGATACCTTGAGGGAGTCAGGCATTCGTCACCTCATCAAGGTAATGGTGGGAGGCGCCCCTGTCACCGGTGACTTCGCAAAGTCGATAGGCGCCGATGGATACGCTCCCAATGCCGTCGTGGCGGTTGATATGGCTAAGATACTGGTCAGGGGCTAGGTGTGGTGGAGCCACGGAAACCGGTTCTTGGGATTGACCTGGGAGGAACGTGGCGGGCTGCCCTGCAGACACCTGCTCAACCAGGCTTTCCTGGTTTCGTGCATGGCGGCGGGGCTGGATGCTGCCATCCTTGACCCCCTTGATGGTCGACTGATGGTTCTCCTGAGGGCCGCCGACGCCCTCCTCGGCAGGGACCACTACTGCACCGACTACCTGTGGGCTTATCGGGATGGTAAACTGGACATTTGAAGCCGTTTTCTCGCGCAAAGGGGGTGAACGCTGCAGTGAGTCCGGAAAGCGCGAGCGAGTTCATTACCGGCCTGGAATGGGATTGCATCCCTGAGGATGTCGTTGAGCACGCAAAGATGTGTTTGCTCGACTACCTTGCGTGCATGCGCGCAGGGTCTGCGACTGAAGCCACTCAGGCGGCTAGACGTTTCGCGTCACTATGGTTCGGCGGACCGCAAACATCCGCTCTGGGCGGCCGTGAGAGAATGGGGTTGCTGGGGGCAGTCTTCTGTAATGCTATCGCCGCGTCTGAACTGGACATTGACGACGGTCACCGCGCGGCGCTCGGCCATCCCGGGGCAGCGATTATACCCGCCGCGTTGGGAGTGGGGGGGATGCTGCGGAGCAGCGGGAAGGAGCTGCTTGCCTCGATAATAGTCGGGTATGAGGTCGGAGTGCGGGCGGGGGAGATCATCTATTCTCAAAGCAAGGAGAGATTCTTCGGATCGGGCACGTGGGCGGCCATCGGCGTGGCTGCGGCATCCGCCCGGCTGCTCAGGCTCTCCAGGCCGCAATCATCAGCGGCTATAGGTATCGCCGAAGCGCACGCCCCCTTGACTCCGGTGATGAAGAGCATCGCCAGCGGCGCCATGGTGAAAGAAAGCCTCGGCTGGGCGGCTGTAACCGGCGTAAGCGCAGCGTTGCTGGCTCGGGAAGGATTCGAAGGAGTCGAGAGCGTCCTCGATGAAGCGAAAGAACCGCAGCGCTGGGGCGATGAGTATTACATAAAGCGTGTCTACTTTAAGCAGTACCCCAGCTGTCGATGGTCGCACCCGGTGCTGGACGCGATCACCGCGTTACTCAGGCATCATCCCCTGGGGGCCGACGAGGTCCAGGAAGTCAGGGTTTATACCTTTGCAAAGGCGCTATCCCTCGCCAACTACCGTCCGAAGACGGTACACCACGCGCAGTACAGTATACCGTTTACAGTTGGGGCGCTCCTCGTCAGAGGAGATGTCACACCGCGCGACATTTCGCCCGAGAGTATCCACGACGCGCGTCTTCTTGATGTCGCTCGGCGAGTGAGACTCATCCTCGACCCTGACAGGGAAAAGGTCTTTCCCGACAAGTGTACCGCCAGAGTTGTGATCGTAAAGCGTGATGGAGCCTTTCTGGAATCACCCGTCATCCAAGCGAGGGGGGACTGGGATAATCCCTTCACGAGGGAGGAGATGATAGGGAAATTCCTGAGGCTCACCACTGGAGCTCTCACCGAACACCAACAACGGCTGACCCTGCGCCTGGTCGATGGCCTGGAACGCAGCGAGCTGCGCGAGGTCGTCGATGGAGAGGAGGAACGACAGTGCCTGGGGATTTGACGGATCGGGAGACGGCTGAGATCACCGTCACAGATGAATCAGCGCTCGTCAGGACCAGGTATGTCTCGAAGTGGTGGCGTGCCATTATCTCCGTAGTAGCTGTGGCGTGGACGTGTTTTCAGGTCTACACTGGTGTTTTTGGTCTGTTCCCCGCAATGATCCAGAGGTCGGTCACACTGGGCTTCGGTCTGTTGCTGGCGTTCCTGGGTTACGGGTTTCGGAAAGCGGATCGCAGGGCCATCCGCATCTACGACTATTTCCTGGCGGCGCTGGCGGTAGCGTGCGTAGTGTACCTGTGGCTGAACTTCAGGGTACTCGTGCATAGGGCGGGAGCTCCGCAGCCTGTGGATGTAGCGCTCGGCATTATCGTAGTCCTGCTTGTACTTGAGTCCTCCCGGCGCACGTTGGGCTGGCCGCTAGTCATCGTGGCTTTGGTCTTTCTGTTCTACGGTGCGTTCGGCCCGATATTCCCGGGTCTTCTCGGTCACCGAGGTTATTCAGTAGCGCGGCTTGCGTCTCACTTGTATCTGACGCTTGAGGGCGTCCTGGGTATCCCAATGTCGGTGATGACTACGTATGTCTTCGCCTTTATAGTCTTCGGGGCGTTTCTTGACAGCACCGGCGGCTCGAAGGCCTTCATCGACCTTGCTTATGCACTTACCGGTAAGGCTACGGGGGGACCAGCCAAAACGGCGATCATCGGGAGCGGGCTGCTGGGAACCATATCGGGAAGCTCCCTTGCTAACGTGGTCGGAACCGGGACATTCACGATACCGCTGATGAAGAAAGTGGGGTACAAACCGTCATTCGCCGGTGGGGTTGAAGCAGCCTCGTCGTCGGGTGGTCAGATCATGCCCCCCGTAATGGGAGCGGCGGCATTCATCATGGCGGAAATGACCGGAATACCGTACCTCCAAATATGCAAGTCCGCCGCGTTGCCCGCCGTCCTCTACTACGCCTCGATCTACGTGATGGTTCACCTCGAGGCCAAGCGACTTGGCTTAAGGCCAATACCGCCGGAAGACCTGCCGAGACTGTCGGATGCGCTGAAGAATAGCATCCAACTGATCTTCCCGATCGTAACCATCATAGGGTTGATGGTCAGGGGATACACGCCTCTCAAGGCCGCACTCTACGCCACCGCGGTTGTACTGGTAATATCTTGCCTCAGAAAAGAAACGCGCTTGACGTTCAGGAAGATGGTCGAAACCCTGGAAAAGGCGGCTTTGAACTGCATTGCGGTAACCAGCGCTTGTGCCGCCTGCGGGATTATCACAGGGGTCATCACCCTCACGGGCCTTGGGCTGAAGCTGGCCGACCTGCTGCTTCAGGCTTCCGGAGGGAATCTGGCGCTCACCCTGGTGCTAACCATGGTCGCCTCTATCCTTCTAGGAATGGGCCTGCCTACCACCGCGAAATACATCGTGTTGGCGACGATCGCCGTCCCCGCGCTCGTAACCCTCGACGTCCCGCTGATAGCGGCAAACATGTTCATCTTCTATTACGGGATTATCGCGGAGGTGACTCCACCGGTCGCATTGACTTCATACGGCGCGGCGGCGATAGCCAACGCCCCCGGCGTCGAAACAGCGCTTCAGGGGCTACGGTTGTCCTTCGCAGGTCTATTGCTGCCGTTCATGTTCGTGTACCATCCTGCATTGCTCATGCTCAACGTGACGATCGCGGACATGGCCCTGGCGGTTATCAGCTCTCTCCTGGGCATCGTGGGCCTGGGTGTGAGTCTTGGCGGTTACTGGCTAACGGATTGCCTGTTCTACGAACGAGTGGCTGCGTTTGTTGCGGCCCTTCTTCTCATCAGCTTCGGAATAGTAACGGACCTCGTGGGGCTGGTACTGCTTCTCCTGGTGTACCTGAGCCAGAAGGGCCGAGTAAACAGGCACCATCGTGCAGGTTGCGGAGCGACTCTATAGCGCCGGTGAAACGACAGGAGGGCTAGACTCCGGGTAGGCGAGGAGGTGGGAATGCCGACGAAGCGTGAGGCGGGGATCTCGCAGTGAGGGCCGTTCTCCAGTATGGCGTACTCTATAAGGGGGTTAGTGCAATGAGAAAGCCGGTCGCGGCACTATTGGCCCTGAGCATGGTGTGTTTCGTGCTTTCCGGGGTAGGTGGCTGCACCAAGCCAGCAGAGAAGCCGAAAGAGCAGTCCGGTCCCCTTCGTTTGTCGATCGCAACGGGCGGAGTGGCGGGAGTCTATTACCCCCTCGGAGGTGCGATAGCCTCCGTAATAAACACCAAGATGAAGAATGCAAATTGCTCGGTGGAGACTACCGGAGGGTCGGTTGCCAATATTCACCTCATTAAGGGCGGCTCCGCGAACCTCGCATTCTCGGCAGCAAACGTATTCTATGATGCGGTGAAGGGGATCGGAGCGTTCAAGGACCAGAAAGTCGAGTCCGCCAGAGCCATCCTCAGCCTTTACCCGGAGGCCGTACAGATCGTGACCCTGGCGGATTCGGGCATCAAGACAGTGAATGATCTGAAGGGCAAGAAAGTGGCCGTGGGCGACATGGGAAGCGGCACCGAGTTGATGGCCCGTGAGATCCTCAAACTATACGGCATGACCTATGACGACATTACGGAAGACTACCTGGGCTTTTCTGAGGCTGCCAACGGTTTGAAGGACCGCACCATCGCCGCAGGGTTCATCTGGGCAGGGGTGCCTACAGCGGGCATAATGGACCTCACGTCGCAGAACAAGATATCGCTGGTACAAATAGATGAAGCCAGGATTAACGACCTCACCCAGCGGCTACCGTATTGCACCGTGATGAAGATAGTGGGCGGGACATACAAGGGCCTCGATACGGAGGTAACCACAATAGCCATCCCCGCGATTCTAATCGGACGCGCAGACCTCTCGGATGAGTTCGTTTACAGCCTGCTCAAGGCCATCTTTGATAACAAGAAGATGCTTGAACAAGCTCACGTAAGGGGCAAAGATATCAGCTTGCAGACGGCGCTAAACGGATTGAAAGGAATCCCGCTACACCCGGGTGCCGAGAGATTCTTCAAGGAAGCAGGATTGCTCAAATAGCCACAAACGAGGGTGAACGGCGGACCACCCGTCGGCGGGAGGTCCGCCGTTTCCGGTGCCGGTCGCAGACCCGGGGGCGCCGGACTTGTGGGCGAGGGGAGGCCGGGGAGATGAGCGCGAAGAAGGTCATTGACAAACATTTCATGGAACTGCTGACGCCGAGGCAGAATTCGGCCGACATAGAAGGCGACCTGGCGAAGTTCGAGCAAAGGTATCGCCTGTTCCTTGTAAACGACTACGTCATATCGATAACGGATAATCCAATGGGGAATCTCTCTTACACCGGCCCCGAAGTCATCGGCATGCTCGACCTGCCGGTTGGCCCGGAGAATCTCATAATCCACCTCAACACATTTCACAGGAAGACTGACGAGCAATATGACCCGGCGGTGGATCAGAACGAGCAGGACTTGGACATCCTGCTTCAGCATGCGATTCGGCAGGGGGTTAAGTACCTGCTGTGCGTGTCAGGGGACGGGAGCGAGAGGTTGCCGAGGCTGAGACCCGAGGACCTCGGCTATGACCCGGCGACGATAAGGGCGGTGACTTCGGTCCAGCTTATCGAGTATATCAGGAGTGCGTATCCGGGTCAGTTTACGATCGGAGTGGCGTTCAACCAGTACGAACCGCCAAAAGAAGAAATGGAGAAACTGGAACGCAAGCTAGCGGTAGGCGCGTCGTTCATCATATCGCAGCCTGTAGCCATGAATGA
Source organism: Bacillota bacterium (assembly GCA_013178305.1). NCBI lineage: Bacteria > Bacillati > Bacillota > Bacillota bacterium. Next base: position 30,965 of record JABLXB010000005.1, read on the forward strand.
ATCAAGCGACTCACGCATCAGTGCAGCCAACCGGGCGTTGAGGGATATGATTAAGGTGGCTGACGATGCAGGGATACAGGTCATCCTCGAAGCGTGGATGTCTCAAAAACTCGCATACTTACTTCCTGAGTGTGTGGGGTATGACATTGACTTCGGCAGCTTCGAGCCGTATTCAAATCTCAGGGCTATCAGGGAGGCGTACCCTGAGAGAAACCTCTACCTTAGCATGATATTCGGTCCCCAGGGACTTGAACGCGTGAAGCCTTTGCTCGGGTAGTGCGTCTTATGGAATACGGTTTTCGGCCAGACCCTGAATAGTCCGAGAACGTGGTGATTTAGAGCGAGAGGCTCCCAGACCCCAACGCCCCAACAAAACAGAAACGGCGTCTCGGCCATCATCCTGACCGAAACCCCGCCAATCTTCGATATGGTGTCGGGAGCGGGACTTGAACCCGCACGGTGTTCACCATACGCCCCTCAAACGTACGCGTCTGCCAATTCCGCCATCCCGACACGTACAATGGCCGGTTTATTCTGGGTTTTGGGTCTGTCATGAGCTTCTCACCGTCTGCTAACCCCACACGTCCGGGGGTAGTTTGAGTCAAATCACAGTCGAGCCAGAGTCCAGAAAACAGCGAGCGCCCCGGGGTTGACCCCAGGGCGCCCAATAGAGGGGCTACGCTCTACGCCATGCGCTGGAACATGACCTCTTTGCCATTTGGCAGGGTGACGGTATGCTTGTCGCCAACCTGAATCTTGGCCTCTTCGAGCCCTGTGAGCGCCCAGAACTCCTCCGCCGACAGAACGCCCTCGCCGTTCTTCCCAGCCTTACCGTTCGACCCTCTCGATAGCCTCCACATTGCCCGGCTCACTTCGGCCTGGAACGGGATCTGGCCGCTCGTCTCCCAGTAGTACACTACCTTCCGGTTCTCACCGTTGGCGCTACCGTTCATGGCCTTGTACTTCTCCGGTATGTCGATCCCGAGTAGCTGGGCAGCCTTGATCGCGTTCTTGATCGGGGCGCTAATCTGGTACTCGACCTCTTGCAGCTCCTTGTTGATCTTGGCGAGTTTCTCCTGGACCTTGGTTTTCTCCTGGAGATAGTTGGTCCGCTTGAGCTCCAACTTTTCGAGGTCACCTTGGCCGACTGACGCTAGTAGTTGCTCGAAAGTCGCCTTCTCAGTCATTGGTAGCCCTCCCTCAGCCATCTAGATTGATTACGGCGCGATATCGCCGTTCAGCCTAGTCAGGCTACCAGTGTCTGGCGATAATGTCAACAACATTATTCCGATATATCGGTAACGGGGTGTAGCCTTGCACGGTAGATGACCCTGATCCGGGGCTACCGGTTGCAGGTTGGTTGTCACCGGAGGCGCTTGGCAAGACTCTCCAGTGTGCTAGGATTCTTTCAGTATCTTTGGCTTCTGGGGAGGTATTCGATTCCACATGCAGATCGTTTGGGACTTCGGGGTGGGAATCAAGGAATATGTCGAGAACTTTAGCTCCATTGTGTTTCCGCTGCTTCTCGAGTGTCCTGTGTGCGGAGCAGGCATTCCGCTGGAACGCCATGGTTTTTATCCCCGCAACGCCCTGCCGTGCGCCGTTGAGTACCGCATATCCATCATGAGGTACCTCTGCAAATCCTGCTGCCACACGGTTTCCCTTCTGCCGTCCTTCCTCCTGCCCCGTTTCCAGCATACCCGGGAGGTAATCCTGCAAAGTTGCGGGTGATGTTCTCAAGGCGACGGTTATTGCCGTACCGCCAGAGCGCCTATCACTACAGAAAGAGGTTTCAGCGCAATGTCCTGGCCATCGTCTCTGCACTGAGAGACGCAGGCTGCCGCGAGCGCCTGCCCGACGACGAGAACGAAAGGGCCATAAAGCTAGTGGACCGGTTGAGCATGCTGACGCTGCCAGACTCCCCAGTCGGTAACGGTCAGTTCTCCATCCGGATCCTAACCAACTTCATGGCGCTTTCATTGTAACAGACCGGCCCACCATCTTGGCAAGTGGGGTTTCCCCACACAACATTTGCGTGGCGGTCGTACAGGCTGCGCCCTTACAATGTCTTTGTGCGTGGGGTTAACCGGTTAACCTCCAGAAACTCCTACGAATTGGCTGGAGGTGTTCAAATTGCCCCTGAGCGAAGACCAGAAGACGGACGTGGCCCTGTATCGTTTTTCCCTTTTGGCGCCGATCCTGAATAACCAGGTTGACGACGTCAAGGCGTACCTCGATGAAGTCGCCTCGACCATGTACGACGTCCCTCACTACGGCCGGCGACAGTATAGCGCTCGCACTGTCAGGCGCTGGCTCTGGGAGTACAGGCGGGACGGGCTGGACGCCCTGAAGCCACAGAGGAGAAAGGACTCCGGTTCCTTCCGCTCCATCCCGCAGCCGTTGCAGGATAAGATACTTGCCGCCAGGCGGGAGAGTCCCCTGGCCACTGTCACCCTGTTTTACGAGGAACTCCTCCGCTCCGGAGCGCTCCTCCGAGCCGACGCCTCTTACTACTCGGTATACAGGCTCCTTCGAAAGCACGGCTTGGTGAGGGTTCCCGACGCGCCCGCGTCCACCAGGGAGCGCAAGAAGTTCGCCTTCGAGCAGGTCAATCGATTGTGGCAGGGCGACATGATGGTTGGTCCATACATACTCGTGGATGGGCGGAGGAAATCGAGCAGCCTGTTCGCATTCATCGACGACTGCTCTCGGCTCGTGCCCTTTGGCAGGTTCGACATCGACCAGGATTTCGACGCGCTCAAGCGGGTGTACATCGAGGCTGTCGTCCGGCGGGGCATCCCCAGACCGTTTATCTGGACAACGCCAAGGTTTACCGCTCCAAACTGTTCCATGAGGCGCTGGCCAGGATGGGCACGATCATTGCGCACACACAGCCGTACGACGCAGCCAGCAAGGGAAAGATTGAGCGCTTCTTCAAGACGGTAAGGGAGAGATTCCTTCCCACAATCGGCGAACCAAGTTCAATCGAGGACCTCAACCAGGCGTTCTGGCGATGGCTCGAAGAGGACTACCACCGCCGGGTCCACTCCTCATTGGGCATGTCACCCCTGGATAAATACCTGTCCCAGGCAAACAGCATCAAACTGGTCTCCGACCCCGACGCTGTAAGGAAGTTGTTTTTGAAAAGGGAGGCTCGCCGGGTGAACAAGGACTCCACCATATCCGTCATGGGGGCCTTCTTCGAGGTTCCTGCTGAACTCGTGGGCCAGCGCATCGATATCCGCTTCGACCCCAACGACCTGGAGCAGGTGTTCCTGTACCGTGACGACGAGTTCCTGGGGACGGGGACTCCGGTGAGAATCGCCGACAACGCGCTGGTGAAGAGAAACCGAACCTCTCCGCCGGCGGACATGCCGCTGCTCTCATTCTGTGAGGCGCTGAAGAGGAAGGAGGGAGCAGGCGGTGTATAGGGCCTTCTACTCCCTGGCCGGCAGGCCGTTCACCAAGGAAATCAAGGCCGCCGACATGTTCCCGTCATCCTCGCAGCAGGAATGCCAGGCGAGGCTCGGCTACCTCAGGGACAACAGGGGCATAGGCTTGCTTGTCGGTGAGCCAGGTTCGGGCAAGACAGCCGCTTTGAGGGCCTTCGTCTCGTCCCTCAACCCAGCGCTGTACAATCCGATCTATTTCCCGCTATCCACTGTCACCGTCCGCGATTTCTACCGTGGCCTGGCCTTGAGCCTGAATATCGAGCCGGCCTCCCGGAGAATCGACGTGTTCCACCAGATCCAGGGCGCCGTGCTGTCAGGTTACCAGGGCAAGAAAGTCACACCGTTCATCGTCCTGGATGAGATGCACCTGGCGAGTACGGACTTCCTTTCGGACCTCCATCTGCTCTTCAATTACGCAATGGACTCAGCGAATCCGTTCGTGCTCGTTCTCTGCGGACTACCTCAACTTGGCCCAAACTCTCCCTTGTTCACCACCAGCCGCTAAGCCAGAGGATCATAACGCGATATAAGATGCAGCCCATGGGGAAGGAGGAGGTCAACGCCTACATCGACCACCAGATGAAACTCGCTGGGGCGAACTATCCCATCTTCTCCGAGTCCGCCCTGGAGGCTATTGCCACAGTCAGCCGTGGCCTACCTCGCCTGATCAACAACCTTGCTACTACTGCCCTGGTCTATGGCTGCCAGAGAGGACTCAAGCAGGTCAACGAAGAAGCGGTCCGCCTGGCGGCTGTCGAACATGGCCTGTGACGCGTCGGGGCCGGCTCCCCGCGGGCCGGCCCAACCCTGCTCAGCGCCAGACACTCTGCAAGTCACTAATCCTGCAACCGCGCCAGGCCCATGTGCCACACAGCCCGCAAAGCTTGCAGAATCAGGCGGCTTGCCTGACCCAAGAAGTCTGAAAAAACGCAAGACACTTATTGTGCAAGACAACAATAGGTAAACCCTCGATGCCTACGCCTGAACTCGATCTGGTCGCCTTCAAGCCCGGGGACAACACGCTACTAATAATCGAGGTCAAGTCTTACCTGGATTCTCCTGGGGTCAAGTACGAAGATGCCTGCAAAACATACAATAGCCTGAACGGCCGGTACAAGTTGTTTAGCTATGAACGCTACCGCCAAATAGTGACACGGCGGTTGCTCGATCTGTTTACCCGGGATGGGCTCGTCACAGGAGGCGTCACTGTTCAATACGTCCTTGTTGCGGGCAAGGTCTATAGATCTGACGAGCCAAGGATACGCGCTTACTTCGAACAACGCGGCTGGGTGTTGGTTGGTCCCAGTGAGGTGGCCGATTCTATTCGCGCACTGGCCAAGAAGCGGTGGGAAGACAGTGTGCCGATGATGGTGGTCAAAATCCTGAATCAGAACCCTCCAGTACTGACCTAGCAGGGCTTTGTCCCTCGAAACGGGACGGCCGCATTGGGTGGTCCACATTTGGGCTCGCAAAAACGTTGTCCATGCCCCTGGGCCGGGCACGGTTCAGTCCACTGGGGTTCGGCCTAAACCAAGCGCTTTACCTAGCCATGTCTCACGATCTCAACTAAGAACTGCCCGCAGACCCCCTCTCCGACCTAGCCCTTGCCTCCGAAGGGATGCTGATTGGTTGGAGCCTCGCATGTGTTTCGAATTACCCGGGCCGAAACCGCCGAACTGTGTAGACTGGGGCCAGGCAAGCCGGCCGCCTTCTGGCCAGGCTTGTCAGGGATGAAAAACTGAGACAAAATGGCCCGAGAAAAGGATCTTGATATGATTGCCGGTCATTGATATGGCCGCGGCTATGAGGCTTATGATCGGAGTCACGTGTGACTGTCCAGAAAGAGGAAAATCCCAGGGTGTTCAGAATTGGTTGACGAAAGAGACCCGTATCGGAGGGCGGCATGAGCACTGTGGACGAGGCGTGGGCGCACACTGCACGCAAGTTCAAGAGGCTCATTCAAAGAGTGCTTGACGGTGTTGTCGTGCCGTTTTTGGGCGCTGGCGTTTCGTACTGTGCTGAATGTGAGGGCAAGCACATCGCGGATACTGGGGTGATGGCTTTTCGTGTTTGTAGGGAAGTATACCCAGATAAAGCGGCAAAGTGCAACAGAGATGGAAAAGAAAAATGCCCAGATCAGGCGAAATGCAGGTACCGTGGCTCCCTGGCGCATCTGTGTGAGGAGTACCTATTGAAGCACCCGGGGAACAATCGCGAGACCCTAGTGAGGAACATCTTGGAGATCCACAAATTCGACGACTTGTCTCCGCAACCCGCGCATCGGTACATCGCCTTCCTCGCTAGAGAAGGCCTGGTGGACGAAATCATCACTACCAACTTCGACACGTGCGTCTCAAGGGCGTACGAGCAGACTTTTTACGATGAGTACGAGCGTGCCGGGCAACCGTACAAGCTCATTTATTATTTGAACCATTACAGGGAGAAAGAGAAGAGCGATGGGTCGAGGGCTGCAGCGTACCCACACCTGAAGGTATACCACACTAATGGGTGCGCCGACTGTCTGCGTCCAAACAAAGGCGCTGTGGTGGACGTGGAAGGGATCCTGCTGACCGAGCGGCAGCTGCAGGACTGGAGAAAACGACACTGGGCTAGGGACTTGCTCAAGGACAGGTTGAGATGCAAGACAATTGTCTTTTCCGGGTTTGGCAGCCCGGAACCGCAGGTTCGATTCACCGTCTTGCAGGTCATGGAAGAGATGTCGCCTGCAAATCACTCGGGTGACGAAGCCACTGCGACCTCTTCAGCATCGTCAGCGTGGGACAGGTCGAACGCGCTGTTCGTACATGCATTTGACGCGCTGACTTTCGAGCAGAAGCAGATGCTTGCGGCTTATGCCAGCGGCCACGGAGTGAAGTGCTCGGAGACCGAGATCGTGAGCGAGGGCAACTGTTTCTTGGGTAGCGAAGTGTCCTTCTTTTCCGAACACCATTCACCAAGCAACAACGACGGGTGCGTTGGGAAGCAGGCGCTGCTGCCCATCATCGAGGTGAGTCAGCGCCGTGCCAAGACACAGTCCCAACTCCCAGCAGACTTGTTCTGGAACCGCGTCTATACGGCGGCGTTCTGGTGCCTCCTGCGGCGCGCGCTTGACGAAGGCTCGCCGTTCCACAGGTACTTGCAGGGGGTAAACCCTGCAAGCTACCCCCTGCTTCTTGATGTGATGGACTGGCTGCTGCCGCCGGACGGTCGGGGCCCGGGACGGGGGCCCTACTTTGGCAAGTATCCAGAGTTCCTCGACCTGAACGACCGCGGCATGACCCGATTGTCCGAAGACCTGTGGTGGGTGCGACACCGTAGGTGCCCAAGGGGCCCAGACGTGGCCTGGTACGCTGCAGTCAGAGACAGGAACCTGCTCATCCCGGCGTATTTTGTGCTGCTCTATGTGGCTGCACAGGCATTTGCACGGGAACGTAGGCGTGGCGAGCGAGCGGCCTCTGGCGGCGGGGAGGCCGTAGAGCAGATGGATTGGAGAGAACTTCAGGGTCTGGTTGACCGCAAGAACGGTGTCGGGGTCTGGTTTCGACTGGCAAACGGCGGTTCCGTGGACGAAGGATACGTGCCGGTGTTCCTGGCCCATCCTGGATCCGCCTTCACTGATTGGGAGAGAGTTGATGGGTTTCCCCAGGACTGTTGTTGGGCGGTGCAGGTCGTCGTGGGGCAGTGGTCCAAGCCTCGGGAAGTCAGGATTCTTGTGCCCTGTCACGAGAGTGTCTCGGAGGACGATCCGAACGTGAATTCGGCTGAAGTAGGCCTGGCGACGGTGTACCAGGTGTCTCTCACTGATGTCGTTCGGTCGGCTGGTTACGGTGGTCTGTCGGAGAAGATCAGGGATCGGCTCCTTAACGCTGCAGACACCACATATCGCGGACGAGTGAGGGTGGCCGACAGAGCAGAACGTCGCTGGAGGCGATGACAGTGCAGCAGGCGGAAGAAGAGTTCGTTTCGGCGCAGACCGGCCCATGTGACGAATGGGGGAGGCTGAAGCAGTACCAAATTGCCATAGAGGACGGGTGGTTCGTGAAAGTCGAAGACCACAAGGAGTTCTTCGAGATCCGGGTGTACGCAAGTGACGTGGCTCTGGTGGTAGTAGTACACAGGGCATCGGATCAGAGTGGACCTCGTGACGGTGTTTGTTCGAGCTGGCACGATGTAAGGGACCTGGGCCCACTGCTGAGAAGCGTAAGCAGCTGCGCCGAGCAGGTGGGACTCGAACTCCCTTGCCATTGCGTGGTTTGTGTGGGGGAGGAAGGCAAGCTGCGCGAAGAAATCGAGAAAGCCGCATCGGACCAGGATTGGCACAGAGGGGCCTTCACGATTACCCCGGTTGCCGATGGTCGCGAGGCTTTGCAGGTTGCCGCCTACCTCCTGGGCGAGCTCCGCGGCGACGACCTTCGCAGTCGACTGGACCCGATTACCCCCAATGCCCTCGTCAGCAATCTGGATGACAGGATACGGTCTTCTGGTCCTGGTTCCCACCGGGATCTGCTCGAACTGGTGAAGGACGTGATCGTCGAGCAGGAAGGTCTGGGAGGCCGCCTGAAAACGGCTGGAGTCAGTCCTGAGGCCAGATTCAGGCACTGGGTCGACGAGCGCTGGGCTGTGATCGAGAAAGAAGGTGAGAGGCGTGACGAGCAGGATAAGCCGGGTTAAGAGACTGACCGTTGACGGGGTGAAAGGGTTCGTGACCCCCACAACCGTCAACACAGATGCCGATATCGTACTGGTTGCAGGGGCAAACGGCTTTGGGAAGACAAGCCTGATCGATGCGCTGTGCGTGGCGCTCACTGGTGTGCGCGACCCAGATCGGGAGCCCTTCCTCTGCAGCTTTGGGAGAGGTAGTGCCCCCCAGCCTGGGCAGATCAGGATGAGAACATCGGATTCGGAGCAGTCCAATTTTGAGTATATATTGGAGATACCAGCTGATGCGGGGGCCGTTCGCCCTTCCGACGATGGCGATGCGCCCTGGGCTCTCGCCACATCGGAGGAGAGACAGGTGGCCGTGCGGGCGAGTTTCTTCTATCAGGACGCACTGAACCGTCTGTTCGAGGAAGAGGATCCTCTCATCCGGCTGGAGGATTACCTGCTTGGTGGCACGGCGAGCATTTCCACGATTCAGAGTGCGATCAAGGACGGAGTGAAATACCTGAACGCTAAGATTGGAGGACTCAGGCTATCGAGGGATCTACCCACTGAACAGTAGGTCGAATCTCGCCGAATAGAGGCTGCCCGACAGTTTGAAGATGCCTGGCTGGCTGCGTCCCGGCTGTTGGAGAGAGTCGGCATGGAGCCTCCGGTTCTTGATTCGTTGCTTTTCGCTTCGCGGGCTGGTCTAAAGCAATCGTGGCCGAGGATACTCGCGAAATCCGCCCAGAAATGCCTTACCTCCCTAGACGAGAAGGTAGCGGGGCCCGCTGGCGACGACCCGTTGAGCGCACTGCAGGCTATCAAGAGGTTTTGGGAACGCACACGGGGGCTCTTCCTGGAGACCGTTGCCTTGCGGGCTAGTCAGGCAGACTTGACTCAACTGTTGGGCGGGATCCTGGACGAGACCATCATTGTGTCACCCGAGCGGATGGAGGCCAAACAGCGCGAATTAGATGACCTCCATCGTCAAGAGGCCGATGCCACGACCCATTTGAGCGAAATGCAGTCTCTGGAACGGCACTTTCAGGATTGGTCGGGTTCGGGCGTCGGCCTCGAGGACGTGCTGAGGTCTATCCGGACAAACGGCCCTGCCTGGTCATTGCTGCCCCAGTGCTCGGATCCGTTCATGCAGCCGCCAGAGGCCGTCGTCAACTGGGTCAAGGCGGCGGTGTCTGCGCTCGATTCAGGGGGCGTCCCTGCCGATGATACGTTATCGCAATGGTTGGTGCAGGTCAGGGACACCCGAATGAGGCTTGGAGCCGAGAAAGCCCGGCTTTCAGGGGAGATCGATCGGATCTCGAGGTCGGTCAGCGCTTCCAGACGCCTGCACGACGCCAGTGAGAGACTGCCCAACCTTCGTGCCATTCTTGCAGACATTGCCGCTGGAGGACGCGAGGAGGTACCTGGACGGGATCTAGCCGAGATGGTGTCGTCCGGAGCAGCTGCCCAACCTGTTCTTGACAGCGCGCCAATCGATGGGGTTATTACCAGTGTCAACCGGTGGATCGAAATCGAGCGGCAGGCTCTGGACAGAGAGGAAACGCTGCGGAGAGACGATCGATACAACAGAATTAAGACCACCGCGGAAGAGCTTGCCCGTGCGATGGACAGAGAGACCGGCAAGCAAGGCGTGCTCGTTAACATGGGACTTGTGCCACCGGATGTGCGGGAGCAATTTTCGCGAGATGTGAACTATGTCTTGGGCCACCTCAGAAATGTGGATGGAGTGCTACCGGTCAATCTCTACCAAGGTAGGTCATCATCAAGAGGGAAGACCGCCCCATGGGAGGTCAGAACGAACGATGGCAGAGGCTTTTCAAGCCTTTCCTATGGTCAGAGAGTCCAGATTGCGGTCTCGATGGTCATTGCGCTGAACGCGGCGCTGCGTGATATCCTGTGGTTCGACGTGATTGCATTCGACGATTTCACGTCGGCTCTTGATATGACAAACCTCCCAAGGCTCGCGACGCTGTTGCGGCGCATTGCTTACGGCGATGGGCAGGGCACGAATGGGGCGACGAAAGCGTTTCGCAGGCAGATCTTTGTCGTAAGCCATCACGAGGACATGACTAACCGACTGCTAGACTTCCTGATCCCGCCGGAGGGTCATAGTCTCAGAGTGCTGAAGTTCGTGAATTGGACTCCTCGCAAGGGCCCCACCATTGAGGAGATGAGCATTCGAGCTGGAGCTTCGGCCAGCCGGGCAAAGGAGAAACTTCAACGACTGCTCGCGAGGCGGCTGGAGCGGGAATTTGCCTAGATTCAAGCCCGGTGAGGGCCCGCGGCGCATCCGGGGACGCGCTGCAAGCGACTGCCTGGCCCGTGCGAAGGGCAGTTCCCCCTTATGCGTAGTTGGCCGCAGCCTCGATGGTGCGTGCGACCTCTCCAGGTCCAGATGCCACGGCGTAGAGCCAGCGCCCGTAGATCCCTTCGGCGTTCACGGCGTTCACCCAGCGCAGCGCGGCCTGTGCCTTGACCTCCTTCAGCTCGTCATAACCCTTGGTCTCCAGGATGAGGTGGCGGAGGGGTTCCCCCTTTAAGCGGATAATAAAGTCAGGAACGTAGTCGTGCATCTGACCGTTGTGCAGGTAGGGGATGGCAAATCCGAGGCCGGCGTTCTTGGCGAACGCATCTACCATTTCGTGCCTGTCTATAACGTATGCCGAGCACTGCTCCCAAACCTTCGTGTCCAGCACAACGTAGTTGAGATGACACCGGGCAGCCTCCCGGACGTCGCGGCTTGTCCAGAAGTCCACCTCTGCCGTTGAACCGGGGCCGCGGCTAGCCTCGTACCTCGGGACCTCCGGGGTCTCACCCAGCGACACGTCGGGCTTGATGGCCTCCATCAGGCGTTCGATTACCCACCCGTAATACGGTGAGAGGAATACGTCCGTGACCTCGGCGGGACGGATGGGTACGACCTTGTCCTGCAAATAGCGCCTGACCACCCCGACCATCTGCGGAAACAGGACGTGTGTGGGTATCTCACACGACGGCTGGCTAGCATAGACTCGCGTCAGTTCGCCGGCGAGTTCGAAGACCAGCTCCTGGAACCGGTGACCCGCCCGGAACGGGTTGAGGTCGACCGTCTCGATCCTGCCGGGGCCCGAGAGGGAAGGGCGGCCCTTGTTGCTGGGCACGCCGGCCTTCACTTCGACCTCGGGAGGGATCCGCGTTGGATCCAGGGTCAGCCGGGCCACTGAGTCCCAGTCGACTGTTATCCTGTTGCGGATGGACTGGTAGTACGCCTCAACCCTGGGAAACCTGATCTCGTAGGCAGCCTTGGCCGCCAATGCGCATACGTGATGGCGTTTGACAGGGGGCTGAACTGTGCCTTTGTTCTCCTTGAACGGGATGACTTCGAACGGCACGCCGAAGACCTTCGCGACCTCCTCAGTGAGCAGCCCTCGCCCATCGAGATCATACCTAGAACGTCTCAGCCCTCGCCCGACCACCTGCTCGCACAGGAGCTGCGACATGAACGGTCGCAGCCCTATGATATGGGTGACGGTCTTGCAGTCCCAACCCTCCGTGAGCATCCCTACACTCACGATGCACCTGATATCGCGGCCTGGCGGATGCAGGGGCCTCCCAAGCTTCTTTGCGAGATCCTCGAAGCCTTCCGGGTATATGGGCCTTCCCTGGCGGTCCGCAGGCCACTCCGTCTTGCCTACGGTGTCCAGGGTGAACCTCATCCACCGTGCCTCGTCAGACTTAGCCTCCCCGCTGTCGGTCTCGTGGACTACCTTGGAGTCGACCCGGATCGTGTTCAAGACTCCGTTCTCGTTGTGGAAGCCTCCAATGCTTGCCCGCGCAACGCCCACCGGTGGGCGATCTTCGGCCAACCACTCGTACACCGTCTTCGCGATCCTCGTGTTCTTGCACACGATGATGAATACCGGAGGACGTGGGTCGCCCGATTCCCTCCATTCGAGAAGAGTCTCCTCCCAGAGACCGGCAAGCATGGCGATCGGGGTGTTGGCGTACTTGAGGATGGCTTCGGGCTTGGGGCCACCCTTCTTCCCGCCCCGTTCGGCCGGCGTGAGCTTAGGCAGGATCCATCGCCAGATGTTGAAGTACCCCGAGATTGGGGCCCCCGTAGTGTCCCGGACGGCGAATTGGGGGACTTTCACCAGGCCCGACTCGATCGCGTCGGTGAGCCCGAAGTCGCTCACCACCCACGGAAACGCTCGGTTGGTGTCGCGCCCGACTCGCCCGAGATAGTAAGGGGTGGCGGAGAGATCGACGCACATGTTGATCCCCCGCACCCTGTGGACGCGGTCAAGACCTTCTATCCAAACCGTCGCTTCCTTGAAGAACTCCTCGCCCTCGTCCTCCTCGCCGAACACGTCCCGTTCGGACTCGTCCGCTTCGGATCGCCTGATCCGGTAAGCGTGGTGCGCTTCGTCGTTGAATACGAGGATATTCTGCTTTCCCCCGACTTCGCGGCCCAGCACCCTGTTGACCAGGGAGGTATCGCTCTCAACGTATTTGACTGACTCGACGTGGACCTTCTTCAGGTTGCCGTGCCTGTCTTTCTCCTCGCTCAGAATGGTGAGGAGGTCGGCAGCGACCTGCCTGTTCAGCTCCGCCAGGGTGAGATAGCGCCTTCCGCGCGCTGTTGTCGTCTCCGGTCCTATTGTGATTGTCTCCCTGAGCCTGACGGGCACGCCGGCTCTGGTAACTCTGGCGCCCACCCCACCGACATGCACGCCCTGCGGCTCGAACGCGTGCCAGTTAGTCACGAGTACTCTGCCCTTGGTCAGGTCGGCCATGAGATGCCGGGGGACGAGGTCGCGCGTGCGGTATAGACTGGCCTCACCTTCGGCCGGGTCCAACTCGCGCAGCCTGTTCCGTATAGTCACGTTTGGGCAAACGACCAGCACTACGTCGGAAAACCGCGGGTCGCCCCTGTCATTGACCTTGTTCAAAATGCTCCACGCTGCCAGCATGCCCATGACCGTCGTCTTGCCTGTCCCTGTGGCCATCTTGCAGGCATAGCGACTGAAAGGCTTGTACCCGCTGGCCTTCTGTTCGTCGCCTGGTTCGTCGAGGGGCACATCGATACCCTGGAGAAAATCGGATCTTGCTTCCGTGAGGAAGATGATGGTTTCGGCCGCCTCGAGCTGGGCATAGAAGAGGCGGTGTTCCCGCCCCTCGCGGCGCCAATAGTTCAGCAATTCGAGTGTTGTACGAGTCACCCCGGGCCAGCCCTGGCTGCGCCATTCCTTCATTCGCTGCCGGATCATGTTAACCAGGGGAATCTCGACCCACTGACTGTGAGCTTCGTGCTCTGCATCCGTGCCTGGGGCAGCCGGGTCTCGGTAGAAGTAACCGGCCGGTCTGCGTCCCGGCCTCCTTTCAGCGGGAGCGCCTTCGCTTATGTACCAGTGTTCAAGCGGCTCTTCGTAGGGGGAGTTGAGTATTGGCTGGGGGACCTCGTAGCTGCTCATGCCCCGGCCTCCTCGAAGCGCTGCACGACGGTCAGTTCATTCCCTCTGAGGTCGATCACCTTTGCGGCGACCTGCTTGTGTTCGCCTGTCTCGAAGGGCGCGCTTACAGTCCCCGCCAGGTGGTCCCAGACGCCCTCGTCGTACGTGCCCTTGAGGGCTTTCTTCAGGTTCTCCCAGGCTCCGGTCTTGGGGAAGAATGCCTGGCACACGTGGAAGCAAAGCCCGTTGTAGTCGGTGTCCAGGAACCATGCGGGCACTCCGCTGCCTTTGAGCGACTCCGGTTTCATTGTCACTGGATCGAAAACGTCCAGACCAAGGAGTTCGACCTCATACAACACCTGCTTATCGTCGCCGGGTTTCGCAGCGGCCCTGCGCAGAGTAATCTCCGGAAGGCCGCATACGCTGAATATCTGGCTGCTGCGCATGTTCTTGAGAAGGTCGCCCATCATCAGGTCCGGGGTAGCCTGGACGTAGACCGCGGGGATCCCCACGACGGCCTCGCACTCGTTGATGAGCTTGCGCGCGTTGGGTTCCACTGCGAATCCGATCACCAGCAATGAATGATACCCCTTGGCGTGAGCCTCGCGGGCGGCTTCAAAGGCGAGTCTCTCACTCACGGCACCGTTCTCCGGCCCAAAGACCAGCGCCACAGGCTTCCGGTCACCGTTCGCGACGACCGCTTCGGCAGACAGTGACAGCGTCTTGGCCGGAAGGCGCACGTTTTCCAGCGTAATTGTTTTCCCGCCTCCAAGGTGAATCACCGGCGATTTTTTGAGCACTTCGAGCATACGGCCTGCGAACGATCCATATTGCTCGCGGCTGTCCGCAGCAATCTGCGGCAGGTCCTCCTCTTCCCAGCTGAACGGGGTGGGGATCGTCGCCTCGACGCAGAACGGTCCGGTGACCCTGGTGACTCCCGTGTCCACCTCGGGGCGGTCAACCAGCACCTCTTCCTTTGGGGGCTCGTCGTTCGCGATGCTCTCCAGCGTAATGTGGGGGACTATGCCGCCTACCTCTTCGCCCTTGCGGTTTTGCCTGCGCCTGTACACAAAGCCGCCGGCTGGCCCGCGGGATTCGTCCTTGAGCTGGTAGTACGGGAACGTCGCCGTCAACAGCCGCTGCCGCGCAAGGGCCAGAGGGACGCGGCTCACGTCTATCGTTATCCAGCGGCGGCCCCATTTCTCGGCCATGTATGCGGTGGTGCCGCTGCCGCAGGTCGGATCGAGTACGAGGTCGCCCGGCTCGGTTGTCATGAGGACGCAGCGTTCGATGACCTTGACGTTGGTCTGGACGACGTACACCTTCTCATCGGTGAAACTACCCGTGATCGTGTCGGTCCAGATGTTCCCCCGCTCCGTGAATGAGAAATCGGTTGCGAATCTCCTGTACTGAAGGCTGTTCATGGCGACGTGTATTCGCCCTGCATCTGCGAGGCGCTGCATGCCGGCAGGGTAATTGGCCTTCCAGTGAGAGTTCGGGCCGGGATAGTACGTCTTGCCCTCGAATTCGAATGGTTGCGGCTCCGCCGCGGCTCCCTGCGACTGCAGATTATCGGGCTTATACAGCCGCGCTCCTTCCGGTATCTGCGCTTCCCCCCGCTGCTCGGCAGCCGTAACACCCCGGTACGACCCATCGGGGAGCAGGACCCATCTTGCATTTCCCTCTCCCGGGACGATGGGCTGTTCATCGAAGAGCTTGTGGGCCCTGATTCTGGCGCGGTCGCGAGCATACCACAGTAGGTAGTCGCCAAGAGATGCAATTGTAGAGGTCTCGAAACCCGACGTAGTCTGAAATGTGATCTGCGATACGAAGTTGTCGGCGCCAAAGACCTCGTCCATTAGTTCGCGAACGTGGTGCACGTTCTCGTCGTTGATCTGCACGAAAATGCTGCCACTTGGGGTCAGGAGTTCGCGGGCCAGCAGGAGGCGGTCGCGCAGGTACGTCAGGTAGGAATGCAGACCCATCTCCCAGGTGTCCCTGTATGCCTTCACCATCTCGGGCTCGCGGGTCATGTCGTCATCGTCGTTGTGCTTGACGTCCCTCTTGCGGACGAACGGCTGGAAGTTTGAACCAAACTTCACGCCGTACGGGGGATCCATATAGACCATCTGCACCTGGCCGCCCAGGCCCTCGTAGTGCAGGAGAGAGTTCATTACTACGAGGGAGTCACCCAGGATCATGCGGTTCACCCATGCGTCGCGGTATTCGTACGCGCGAAGCACCTGGTCCACTACCGGATGCTGGGGATCCCCGAACAGGTTCAGCAGGCTGAGCTGTTCCGAAACGCCGGGCTTCCTGTGTGACTTGAGAGTCTCTATTATGCCCATGGTTGACAGCCGCTCGTGGACAAACAGCGGCAGCGTCGGAACATCGAACGAAAGACGTTCCGCCTTACCCGCCCAGTTCAGGAACGGCTTGCCCAGGCTCTTTAGCATCCTGACTGCCTCCGCGAGATCGTGGACCCTGTACCTCCCCCCGGCGAATTCCTTCGGGGCAGGGAATCGGTGAGGGGGAGGCAGTTGGGCCGCCTCTTCGATTGCGCCCAGAAGCCACTCGCCTAGTTCGCGGGCAGGGTTCTGACTGTCCCAGTCGAGAGCAGGCGACAGGGAAGAATCGTAGCGGTAGACAACGGGCTGCTTCCTCTTCTTGAACTGGGATTGTGTCCCAGCATCTGGCCGCAGCAGGCTGTCTGCGGTGGGGTACCGGTAGTTATCGGCTTTCTCAGGCGAGGCAGTGCCTGCAGTAGGGCGTCTTGGCATCTGACCCAGCCTCCTC
Source organism: Bacillota bacterium (assembly GCA_013178305.1). NCBI lineage: Bacteria > Bacillati > Bacillota > Bacillota bacterium. Next base: position 47,310 of record JABLXB010000005.1, read on the forward strand.
AATAATTCTGGCCTGCAGTCTGGTGGCGTCCTCATTGCGGTCTCATTTCCCCTGAACCGTCACCATTACGGTAACGCGCACACTGTCCCTTTCTTACGCACGCGCGTACAGAATTCCTGCACTGGGAGGGAATCATTGCCAGCAGAGCATCACGTGCAGTCAGGGTAGGCCTTCACCGGGATGTAGGTGAAACCTGATACATTACCGAATTATGGGGCAGGAGGGATCGGACGATGGTTGCAGCCGTGGCGCTTCAGCGGGAGAGAAAAAGCCGTTTCGTCAAGCTGTTCGACAAGACCCCGGCGGGCGTCAACTGCCCCCATTTCCACGAGCTGGTCCTGTCGAACGGATGCCCATATGACTGCACCTACTGCTACCTCCGGCTGACCTTTAGGGGGAACAAGGCCCCGGTATTGTTCAACAATGGGTGGGAGCAGGTGAAAAGCGAACTTGACGCCGCCCCCGGTGGCGTGTTTTCGACGGGTGAGCTGGCTGATAGCCTGGCGGTAACCCCGCCCCTCCTGGATTCGGCCATAGACTACTTCGCAGGCCAGACCAACAAGTACCTGCTGTTGGTCACCAAGAGCACGAATACAAGGGTCCTGACCCAGCGTGACCCAAGCCCACAGATTATAGTGTCTTTTTCAGTGAATTCCACCGCTGCCTCGGCTTTGTACGAGCCACTCTGTCCATCTCGAGAAGAGAGACTCCTCGAGGCTGCAAAACTCCGGGACCTTGGGTGGCGGGTCAGGATTCGCCTCGATCCTATCATCGAGGAAGCCGGTATCCCCAGCCAGAGCTTGTTACCGTGGGCACACTCCGCCAATACCCCGGGCTCCATAACTACGCTAGGGAGGCTCCTCGAAAGGGTTTGCAGAGATCGCCCGATGGCCGAATGCGGTACCCAATAGCCACCCGGATTGCCATCTACGAGCGAGCGGCAGAGTGGCTGGGGCAGACCCCAGCCCTCTGCAAGGAAACTGACGAGGTTTGGCACGCCCTAGGGTGGCGGTTCGACCGCTGCAACTGTACTCCCTAGGGCTCACGCGAGCCAGTCGTCTTCCGGAGCCAGCAATCGGATTTGTGGGTCAAACTGCTTGAACAGCACGTGCTTCGCGATGTTCGCACCCACCTGATGCCGGCCCGCCCAGATAAGATAGTACAAGGGCAGACCCGCATCAGTCTTGAAGACGCTGGACCCGAAAACGTAAGTGTAGCCGAGTTCCTGGAGTCCCTTTCGGTAGAGTTCCAGAAACCCTCGGGCCAGGAAGCGTCGGTCGGTTCCTACGCACTGGTCGTATACCGATCTCCAGCCAGGCGGCAAGTGGTCATCGAGCTTCTTCGCCATTTCATCCGTGAGTTTCTCATGTTGATTCGGCAACAGGCGCTGGACCGCCATGTGATACGGGAAGTTGAGGAAGATCTCGGTTCTCCATTTGGCAATAGTCTCGATGGTGGCCCATTGCACCTGGCCTATGACTCCGGTGGGGTCTAGCACGACCAGTGTCGGGGCGGCGGGGTGGATGTCGTGCATGATTGTCAGGATGATGATATTACAGTCCCCCAGGTAGAGCCGGGCGTGTCCGTAACAGTCTAGGGCGTCTTGGCCGGGTTCTGCCGTACTCTGGAGAGATCCCAGTGCAACAACTGCAGTTGGAGAAGTGTGTCCTTGGTAGCGCGGTTAGGGTATGCGGCAAGATGGATGGCGGTCCTCCTAGGCGTAGGTGGTGAGGGCATTCCTTGGCCCACGCCAATCTCCACGCAGTGAGTCTAGTGTATCGGCAGAAAGCCCGCGTTTCGGTATTGCGTCACATTGATGCGACGATAACCCTGGCCTTGGGGGTTAAATCCGCGCATCAGTTCAGCCCCACGGGCGCATGCCTCGTCGAACGAAGCCCTACCGATCAGGGTTGTCTCAAGAAAGAATACCTTGTTGGTTCCCATCTCAGACCATCCGACGAGAGCATGGCCTGGGACCAGCACGATTTCTGGCTACATCGAGAGGCTTTCCAAGAGGCTCGCGAATAGCACGGAGAGATCGATACAGTTGCCCGAGGCAAGGCGAATGGTCTCGTCCGGTGGTGTGGGAGGACGGCGGGGCGAACCCGCCTCCTACCCGACTCCCTCCGTAAAGGATTAGCCTCAAGAGTCGGAGAAATAGCACTCGCCGTCAAGTCGGCACGCAAGTCCGAACCTTCGCATCGGCGGCTGGCGCAGCCGGGAGGTGCATCTCGACGTGAATTCGGACGAACTCTTGAGGGCGTGGCAAGACTATGTGGTGAGGAGAATTGCCGAGCCACCGGGCGTCAGAAGGTGCATCCTGGATTCATGGAACAGGTGCAGGCTCGCCGGGGTAGACCCCTACCAGGTTGTCGCGCCCGTGCTCGCCGAACAGCAAGAGTTGAAGAGGCGACTTGAGCGCAGGCAGCAAATGATATCCATATCGCTGCCGCTAATGGAGGACCTGCACTCGCTGGTGCAAGGGTCCGGTTTCATCGTCGTCTTGGCGGACGAAGACGGCTATCTCCTTGGGGTCGTCGGGGACGAAGACGTGGCGGGTTCCGCGAGTAGGGGAAACTTCATCAAGGGCGCGGACTGGAGTGAGGAGACCGCAGGAACAAACGCCGTCGGTACCTGCATAATAACACGGAGACCTCTCCAGGTGGTAGGGAGAGAGCATTACTGTAGGTGCTCGCACCACTGGACATGCTCTGCAGCCCCCATCCGCGACCCGGACGGCAATATGATCGGAGTCATTGACATGACTGCCACGGTCGAGAAGGTCCATCCTCATACTCTCGGCATGGTTGTCGCCGCAGCACACGCAATAGAGTACAGCCTCATGGCCGGGAAGTTGTGGGAACAATACAAGCTCGCGGACGAATACAAGACCATCATGCTCCAGTCCATGTCCGACGGGGTACTCGCAATCGACGAGACCGGGGCTGTAACACAGGCAAACGAGGCAGCGTGCAGGATGTTTGGGATGGGGTCGGACCAGATCGTCGGCACTCAGCTCCGCCCGTTCTTCGCTGAATCACCGCTTCTCACGAGGTTTTTCTCGTTCAGCGTCAACAAGAAAAACGTCGTTGAGCTGACCGACGAAGAGGTGGCCGTGCAAACCAAGCAGGGACAAATCAAGTGCGCCGTAAGTACGCGACCGCTCAGGGCGCTCAACGATCACATCGTAGGAAACATCGTAATACTGCGGGAGATTCGGCGCATCCACCAGCTGGTCAATAGAATGGTGGGAGCCAGAGCGCGGTTCTCGTTTGGAGACCTGATCGGAAAGAACAAGGAATTCCTCAAGTGCGTTCAGGAGGCCGCCATGGCGGCCCAGACTGACTCAAACGCCCTCCTGCTCGGCGAAAGCGGCACCGGGAAAGAAATGTTTGCGCAGTCCATTCACAACGCGAGCGTGAGAAGGGCCGGGCCTTTTGTAGCGATCAATTGCGCGGCATTGCCGCGCGAGCTGCTTGCGAGTGAGCTGTTCGGTTACAGTGAGGGAGCATTCACCGGCGCAAAGCGAGGTGGGAGCCCTGGCAAGTTCGAACTGGCGGACGGAGGGACAATCCTGCTGGACGAAATAGGAGACATGCCAGTTGATATGCAGGTCGCGCTCTTGAGGGTGCTGGACGAGAAGAGGATCGTCCGTATAGGTGGCAACGAGGTCGTGCCAGTCGATGTCAGGATCATTGCCGCCACCAACAGGGATCTCGTCAATCTGGTTAGAGAGGGCCGGTTCAGGCAAGACCTCTTCTACCGCCTGAATACTCTTACAATCAAGATGGTGCCGCTTCGTGACCGCGTCGATGACATCCCTTTGCTGGCGATGCATTTCATTTCTCGCGCGAGCAGGAGCCTGGGGAAGATCGTGGACCTGATTCACCCGGATGCCCTTTCGCTGTTGCGAGACTACGAATGGCCTGGGAATGTTCGAGAACTGGAGAATGTTTGCGAACACGCAGTCAACCTTACGAACGGGAATTGCGTTCTTCCGGACGCAGTAAGATTGCCTTCGACGAGTGACCATCGTCAGCATGTTCCTGGGGCAAGACCGCTGAAGAACCTCGAAAGAAACGCGATTATTGAGGTGCTCCAACTGCACAAGGGAAACATGAGCAGAGTCGCCTCCGAGCTTGGAATCTCCAGAAGCACCCTCTACCGAAAACTTGCGCGATACGACATCCGGATCGGATAGATCTCGTCGGGTAAGAGCCGCCTCTGTCCCAGAGTGACACACCATGTTTCGAGTGCAGCAATATGATACAGCCCTCAAAGCGCGCCCCCGCCGCGGGGGCGCGCTCTTTTCCCCCTGTCTGCAGGCCTCTTGCGAGTTCTCTCCTCCTTGAACTCCGGTGGCATTGACCTTGCTACCACGTGACCCAGGTAGCCCTCTCCTGCTTATCGATCCGGCGCGATCCGCCGGTGGCTTTTCGGTCCAGTTTAAATAATGCAGTTCCAGACATGAGGAGGAAAGTGCACATGCAGGGTGAGCCACTGAAAGGTAGGTCGAGAGCGGACAAAAGGATGACCCTGGACCAGGCGATCGCAGCGTACGTGCACGACGGAGACTCGATTACATTCAGCGGTATGGGTGGAGAACAATGCGTGGCCCAAACCTACGAAATCATTCGCCAGGGCAAGAAGGACCTCACCATTATCGGTGATAGCCCGTGTGAAGCAGCCGACATGCTGATAGGCGCGGGACTCGCAAAGAAGGTGGAAGTGGCCTGGATAGGCTACGCTGTGGCAGGGCTTGCGGTCAACTACCGGCGCGCTGTGGAGGAGCACGTGCCCCGCCCGATCGAGGTCGAGGAATACTCCAACTACACTATGGGTCTTCGTTTCCTCGCCGGGGCCATGGGGATCCCTTTCATGCCCACACGGTCTCTCGCGGGCTCCGACATCCCGAAATATAACGAGAAGATCAGGACCACTAGTGACCCCTATTCAGGGAAACCGGTCACACTGGTCCCTGCCGCCCGGCCCGACGTGGCGGTAGTACACGTGCACCGGTGTGATAAGAGGGGTAACGCCCAGATGCTGAGCTTTTCCTCCAACCTCGAGAACATCGGACGGGCAGCCAAGCGGACCATCGTCACCTGTGAAGAGATAATATCGACCGACGAGGTGCGCAGGACCGGGAATCTGACTATTCTGCCCGAGTACTGCGTTGACGCTGTAGTCGAGTTGCCCTACGCCTGTCACCCGTGGAACATGCCATACTCGTACGCGTACGACATCCCATTTCACATGGAGCAGATGGCCCAGATTGAAACGAGGGACGGCTTCCTGGAATGGCTGGACAAGTGGGTTTACGGGTGCAAGGACCACGCGGATTACTGCAGCAAGGTCGGGTGGGACAGGCTACAGAAACTGACCCGGCTGGAGCGAAAGTTCTGTAAACCTCTTGTATAGCAGGGAGGGAAAAGAATGAGCCAGATAGCTAACGCGAAGGACTATAGCCTCCAGGAACTGCTGGTAGCGGCTGCGGCCAGGGAGATCAAGGACGGTGAAAAGGTGTTTGCAGGCGTGGGCATTCCCTGCCTGGGGGCAATGGTTGCCCAGCTGACGCACGCCAGAACAGCGATCATCGCGGTCGAAGCCGGTTGCATTGGCCCTAGTGCGAGGCGCATTATCCTGGGCATCGGAGATAACCCCTGCATGGAGCGGGCACTGTGCACAACGTCGCTGTGGAGGCTTTTCTCCGATCAACAGAACGGTTTCTTCGACGTCGGAATGGTAGGCGGAGCCCAGGTAGATATCTACGGCAACCTCAACAGTACTGCGATCTTCGGCGAAGGCAGCTACTACCAGCCCGCCTCGCGCCTCCCCGGCAGCGGGGGAGCCAACGACATCGCCTCCTCAGCCGGACGCACAGTGATCATGGTCCCTCTCCAGAGACGAAGATTCCTCCAGAGAGTCGACTACATAACCTCCCCCGGGTATATCACAGGACCCGGCTCCCGCGAAGCCGTGGGACTGCCGGGCGGTGGACCGTCTGCAGTGATCACCAATAAGTGCGTATTCCGCTTTGATCCTGAGACCAGGGAGATGTACCTCGCCAGCGTACACCCCGGAGTGACTGTCGATGACGTCCGCAAGGAGGTGTCATGGGATCTAAAGGTTGCCAAAGACCTGGAAACTACAAAGCCCCCGACGGTGGAGATGCTGGAGATCACCCGCACCATCGACCTTGAGAAGATCTATCTGGGTGGCGGTCTAAAGAGCCTCTCCTTCGAACGGTACGTGAAAATGCTCGAGACATCCTTTGAAAGGCTGGCCAGCCTGTTTTGACAGTTCCATGATGCTCCCGCATGGTTTGGGATGATCGGCCGGCTGGACACAGCATGTTTAGGGGGGTTAATCAGAATGAAGACTGCACAGCAGTATGTTGAGAGCCTCAAGAAGCTTGAACCGGTTGTTTATGCATTTGGCAAGCGCCTCGAGAACCTAATCGATCATCCGCTAGTAAGACCCCATGTAAGTGCAGCTGCGATGACCCACCACCTCGCGTTCAAACCCGAACATGAAGACCTGATGACCGTGACCTCGCACCTCACCGGCAAGAAAATCAACCGGTTCACTCACATTCACCAGAGCACCCAGGACCTCATTAACAAGGTCAAGATGCTTCGGATGATCGGGCAGAGAACCGGCACATGCTTCCAGAGGTGTGTGGGATTCGACGCCCTCAATGCGCTGTACACGGTCACATACGAAATGGACGAAAAGCTGGGCACGAGGTATCATGAGCGTTTTCTCAAGTACTTGAGGACGGTGCAGGACGAGGACCTGATGTGCGCAGGGTCCATGACTGACCCAAAGGGCGACCGGTCGCTGTCACCGAGTCAACAGCCTGATCCGGATCTCTTCGTCCACGTGGTGGAGAAGCGCGCGGACGGTATCGTGGTTCGCGGGGCAAAAGCACACCAGACGGGAATCGTAAACTCTCACGAATTTATCTGCATGCCGACCATCGCCCTCGGCGAGGCGGACAGGGATTACGCCGTGGCGTTCGCTCTTCCCGTTGATGCGCCCGGGGTAATACACATCTTCGGTCGCCAGACCAACGATTCGAGGAAGATGGAAGGAACCGTCGACCAGGGTAATGCCAAGTTCGGGATCGTCGGCGGCGAGGCCCTGACCGTGCTCAACGACGTGTTCGTCCCCTGGGAACGGGTATTCATGTGCGGTGAATACCAGTTCGCAGGGCTCCTGGTGGAGCGCTTCGCCTCCTACCACCGGCAAAACTACGGCGGCTGCAAGGTGGGCGTCAGCGATGTGATCATCGGCGCCACCGCTGCAATCGCCGAGTATAACGGAGCCGCAAAAGCTTCTCACGTCAAAGACAAGATCGTTGAGATGTGCCACCTCGCCGAAACCCTGTACGGCGGGTCCATCGCATGCTCGTGCGAAGGCCAGAGGACCCCGTCCGGAGCGTACTTCGTGGATGCGTTGCTCGCCAACACCGTAAAGCAGAACATCACACGGTATATCTACGAGATCTGCAGGCTAGCCCACGACATAGCTGGCGGTTTCATAGCCACCCTCCCATCGGAGCAGGACCTCAGAAGCCCTGAGGTCGGCAAGTACGTCGAGAAGTATTTCAGGGGAGCCGCGCACATCCCCACGGAGCAGCGGTTCCGCATGGCCCGCCTGATCGAGAACATGACGGGTGGCACGGCACTGGCCGAATCCATGCACGGAGCGGGATCACCACAGGCGCAGCGGATCATGATCCTCAGGCAGTCAAACCTGGATTTTAAGAAGAAGCTCGCCGAAGCGTTGGCCGGCATCCGGCAACCAGCAGAGCCCTGAGACCCTGTGCGGGCGGCGGATCTTTTCTCGTCGCCCTGGCGGCACAGATGGAAGTCCCGCGTGAATTCCGTAGGAGGGATACGTGAGTACATGAGCCTGGACATGTTCAGCCTCAGAAACAAGGTTGCCATAGTAACCGGCGGCACGCGTGGCATCGGCAGGGCTATCAGCCTCGCCCTTGGCAGCGCAGGAGCGAGGGTTGTTGTCACCAGCCGCACCCTGGCTGACGCGGAGAGGGTAGCCGGCGAGATTGGGACCGGGGGCGGGGGATCTCTTGGCATATCTACGGACGTGGGTGACCCGTCGGATGTCACCCGCCTCGTGGCAACCACCGCGGATCGCTTCGGCACGGTGGATGTGCTGGTCAACTGCGCTGGAATCAGCCCTTACCTCAAGTCCGCTGAGAAGATGACCGTGGAGGAATGGAATGAGGTGCTTCGCACGAACCTGACGGGAATCTTCCTTTGCAGTACCGAGGTGGCCAGGCTGATGATATCCCAGAAGAGAGGGGGATCAATAGTCAACATCTCCTCTGTCGGAGGAACAGTCGCTCTCCCAAGGCTGGTTGCGTATTGCGCGGCAAAACACGGCATCTTCGGCATTACCAAAGTGATGGCGGTTGATTGGGTGAGATACGGGATCAGGGTCAACGCCATTGGGCCTGCCTACGTCGAAACCGACATGACCCTCGCCATCAGGGAATCCGCTCCAAGAATCTACGAGGATCTCATACGCAAAACGCCGATGGCACGATTCGCCAAGCCACAGGAAATCGCAGGGGCCGTTATCTATCTTGCGTCGGAGGCGTCGAGCTACGTTACGGGGCAGACCATCTTCGTTGATGGCGGGTGGCTGACCCTCTAGGGTTACGGCCGCAGTCCCGCCTGCGAATCACACGATGATTCACACAAGGAAAGGAGTGACAGCAGGTGGCCGACAACCTTCCCGGTTTCTGGGCGTTCTTCAGCCCGCTATTCTTCTGTGGCATCACGTACCTGACGATCATCATGTTCGCGATCCTGCTTAGGACCAAGGGAACCGATGACCCGAATTGCGTGTGGAGACCTAAGGGGTAGATAGGAGGTTGAAGAAAACATGGCTGCATGGTACTACCCGTTCGCAATCGGTCTCACAATAGTCATGTCTTTCGTGTTGAGCTGGATCGTAAAGAAGTACGTAAAGGGTCTGTCCGACTATTATGTGATGGGCAGGACGGCAAACTGGGTACTATTCACCTGCACTACAACTGCGGCATGGATGAGCATGTGGACTCTGTTGGGCGGGGCGGGCCTCGTCTGGGCGGGGTGGGGTCCGTTCTCTATCGAGTCGTGGTTCATGGGTAGCGTCACTGGCATCGTTTTCTTTACCTTCGTACTCGGCCCTAGCTTAAGGCGCGCAGGATACCTGACCATTCCCGACTTCTTCCAGGACAGGTTTTGCTCAAAGAGGGTTAGAATTGCGGCCGTACTGGCCCTCATCGTCGGGACCTATTTCTACATCGTCCTGCAGGTAACCGGCGGAGCGATCATCTTCGAGCAGATGTTCGGACTGAGCTATAAGACAGCGGTAGTGCTCTACCTCCTCGTCGTGATGGTCTGTATCTTTATCAGCGGCCAGTGGTCCGTCGTCGTCATAGACGCATTTGGCTTCACGGCGTTCATGCTGGCGGGCATCCTCTGGCCGATCTACATGGTGAGAATGGCGGGAGGACTCCACGCCGCGATAACCGGTGCCGCAAACCTTCACGGCGCCGCGTATTGGACGCTCCTTGGCAAGTCCGGCGCGACTACAGCCCAGCAACTGGGCAACATCCTGTCGTGGGTCATCATCCTGGGCGCGTCCCCGCACCTCATCGCCAAGTCCTTCATCGTGAAGGATACTAAACAGATCTACAAAGGCGCCATAGGCACGCTCATCTCGGGGACCACCCTCACGTTCTTCCTTTACCTCGGGTTCGTGGCGCTCGTGAGCCTTGTGAAGCCGGGCACAGTCAAACCGGATTACCTGGCCGTGCACGCGGCGATAAAGGTGGCCCCTCCGTTGCTGGGATGCCTGTACCTGATGGGGGCATTCATGGCGGGAACCACGACAGCGAACGCCCAGTACATGACCTGTTCCCAGGGCCTCGCTCGGGATCTCTACCAGAAACTCATCAACCCCAGAGCAACGGACCAGCAGATCATCGCCATCACCAGGATAGGGCTCGTGCTCATCGCCATAGCCACGGCGATAATCGCGTTTCAGAAGCCGTGGCTGCTCGTCATCGCCGGGACCATCACGGGCATGGTGTTCTCGTTTGGCTACTTCCCAGCCCTTGCCCTGGGGATATTCTGGGACAGGTTGACAGCCAAAGCGGTGGAGATCGCGCTCTGGATCAGCGTGCCGGTATCCGTGTTCGCGGTGTACACGTGGACCAAGTACAAGTGGTTCCAGCCGCACCCTACCATATGGGGGGTACTCATCGGCTTTGCGCTTCTCATCAGCCTGTCGTACGCTACCCGGAAAACGCCTGAAGAGGAAGAGCGCTGGAAGAGCCTCAAGCCGGTGCTCTGGCCGAAGGAGCCGACGCTTCTCAGGGAGCCCTCCGATAGGGTGTTCATGATCGTGGCCGGGATCGCTGCAACAGGCCTTGCGTTCGTCATCATTGGCCTGTACCGGCTGTGGTTCTAAATGCAGGGGGCGGGGCGGTCCGGAGACGGCCGCCCGCCCGTTCGCCTGATCAGCGGATATCCAGGAGGTCATTCAAGAATGCGCGAGGTAGTGATCGTTTCAGGGGTCAGGACTCCAATTGGTACGTTTGGTGGACAACTCAAAGATGTCCCAGCCCATGAGCTAGGTAGCCTCGTGGTAAAGAAAGTAATCGCAAGGGCAGGCCTGGATCCTGACCAGGTCGACGAGCTCGTCTTCGGGAACTGCATCCAGACAATCGACGAAGCGTCCAACGTGGCCAGGACAGTTGGGCTGCGAGCCGGCCTTCCCGACAGGGTTCCGGCAATGACGGTGAACAGGCTGTGCGGTTCAGCATTGCAGGCGATCAACACAGGCGCCTACACGATCATGGCTGGGGATGCCGATATCGTGGTCGCCGGCGGCACAGAGAGCATGAGCCGTGCTCCATACCTTCTGAAGTCGGCCAGGTTCGGCTACAGGATGGGGCACGGCCAGATTATTGACTCCCTGACCGCAGTCCTGTCCGATCCCGATGCCGGCAACATCATAATGGGAATGACCGCGGAAAACCTTGCTGAAAGGTACGGGATCACGCGCGAGGAACAGGACATGTTCGCTCTGGAAAGCCAGCGGAAAGCGGCGGAAGCCCTCAGCGCAGGGCGTTTCGTCGAGGAAACGGTGGCTGTTCCGGTACCGCGCAGGGATAGAACGACGGTGGAGCTCAAGGTCGATGAGCACCCAAAACCAGACACCACTATCGAGCAGCTCTCGGCCATGAAGCCAGTGTTCAAGAATGGCGGCACGGTCACCGCAGGCAACGCCTCGGGAATAAACGACGGGGCGGCTGCAGTGGTACTGATGGAAGCCTCAAAGGCAGCGACACTTGGGGTGAAACCCATGGCCGTCATCCGCTCGATGGCAGTCGCCGGCGTCGAGCCAGCCTACATGGGCTACGGTCCGGTCCCCGCGACAAAACTCGCCCTGAAGAAGGCGAACCTCGCCCTCGGTCAAATGGACTTGATCGAGGCCAACGAGGCGTTTGCAGCGGTATGCCTGGCAATCGAAAGAGGCCTCAATTGGGACCGGTCGAAGGTGAACCCGAACGGCGGCGCTATTGCCCTCGGCCATCCGGTCGGAGCGACAGGGGCCATCCTCGCGGTTAAGACCATCTACTGGCTCAGGGCCGCGAAGAAGCAATATGCTCTGGTAACACTGTGCATTGGGGGCGGCCAGGGGATAGCGACGATACTGGAGCGCGTGTAAACCCCGCGTGGTGTATGAGGTCTCACAACATCAACAATTAGCCAGGAGGAGAGGGATTGTGGAGGTCAAGAGGATCGCCGTTATCGGCGCGGGAACCATGGGCAGCGGGATCGCTCAGGTGGCGGCTGAGAGTGGCTTTGACGTGAGCATCGTCGATGCGACCCCTGAGCTCAGTGAGCGCGGCTACCGCACGATAGAAAAGAATTTGAAGAAGGCGGTCGAGAAGGGGAAGACAACACCGGACGCAGTGGCTGCTACTATGCAGCGCCTGCAGGTTGCTCCAAACATCGCCGAAGCAGCAAAGGCGGATCTTGTCATAGAAGCGGTGTACGAATCACTGCCCGTGAAGAAGAAACTGTTGTCCGAACTTACGCCCTTGGCCCGGTCGGAGGCGTTCTTCGCCACAAACACCTCGGCCCTGAGCGTATCGGAGATGGCTGCCTGCATGATGAAGCCCGAACGATTCGTTGGGATGCATTTCTTCAACCCGGTTCAGGTAATGAAACTGGTCGAGGTGATCAGGGGCGCCAAGACCTCCGATGACACAGTCAAGATAGCCGTTGACGTCGCAAACAAGATGGGCAAGACCCCGATCCAGGTGAAGGAGCACCCGGGATTTGTGGTGAACAGGCTTCTGGTTCCCTTGATCAACGAGGCCGCATTCGTATACGCCGAGGGCCTGGCGAACGCGCACGACATCGACGCCGGTATGAAGCTGGGAGCCAATCACCCCATCGGACCACTGGCTCTTGCCGATCTCATCGGGATAGACGTGTGCCTGGCCGTTATGGAAACACTGCATACCGAGTTGGGCGACCCCAAGTACAGGCCATGCCCTCTGCTCAGGAAGATGGTGAGAGCGGGGCTGCTCGGAAGGAAAACAGGCCAGGGATTCTACACCTACGGCGGTGAAAGACCATGAGTAGCCTTGAAAACATCACCCTTGCCATTGATGGTGGAGTAGGCACTATTACAGTCCAGCGACCAGCTGCACTCAATGCTCTCAACAGGGCAATGCTCGTCGAGCTCAAGCAAGCCATGAACCTGGTCAAAGCGAACGAGGCCATCCGAGTAGTCGTGCTGACTGGGGCGGGAACCAGGGCGTTCGTGGCTGGAGCCGACATATCGGAGCTCGCCCTGGCCGATCCCCTGGAGGCTCTGAAGGTAGCCGAGGAAGGCAAGGACGTGTTTGATATGATTGAGCGGCTCCCGAAGCCTACGATAGCAGCCATCAACGGTATAGCCGCTGGCGGGGGTCTTGAATTCGCGTTGAGCTGTGACTTCAGGATCGCCGCCGCCACAGCCCGCCTCGGCCTTCCCGAAGTAAACCTCGGCCTTCTCCCGGGCTGGGGCGGAACCCAGCGGCTGCAGCGCCTGGTGGGGTTCTCCCGGGCCAAGAGGCTCATACTCCTTGGAGAGCTGATTTCCGCCGAACAAGCTCTTGGAGTGGGCCTTGTGGACCAGGTAGTGCCTCAGGAACATTTTGCCAGCGCGGTAGCTGACCTTGCCGCGTCTTTGCTGCGGAAAAGCCCCGTGGCACTGTCCCTGTGCAAGGCCGCGATACATGCCGCCGCCAGCCTTGACGCGGGGATGACTGCGGAGACCCGTTTGTTCGGCCTTGCTTTCACGACTCAAGACAGTCGCGAGGGGCTCGATGCTTTCACATCAAAGAGGAAACCAGTCTTCACTGGAAAGTAGGGACCGATCCCGTGTCACAGAGCCTGGATCCACCGCTACCCGAATCACTGGTCCACCTGATCAAGACGAAGACCGCGACGTGCACCCTTGCCACCGTGGGAGAGGATGGTAGACCGAATACCGCCCCGATCCACATAGTGACTGCGCCAAACGAGCGCACGCTCCTGATGGGCATAGGCAGGATCCACGATACCTTGCGGAACATACGCATGAACCCATGGGTGAGCGCCTCATTCATGGGCGAGGGGGACGTGGCATTCTCGGTAAAGGGGAGGGCTACGATAACGGCTGACAGGATGGCGTCGAGCGAAGCACTGGCTATGGTGGCAATCGAAGTCACGGAGGTTAAAAGCGACACGGCCCCCTCTGTCCTGGTTGAGCAGGGAGTGAAGATCCGGTACAGGTCCGACCGTGCGGCCGCCTTTGTAACGAATGCGTTCCGGGAACTCGAACAGAAACCGTGAACATCGATAGGGAGGGGGCGGCTAGCGCCCGTCCTCTCGCACCACCGGACATGCAGGTCCGCATCCGGCGGTTCGCCAAGCCTCACGGGTGGCAGAGTAGCATTTAGTCAGGCTGACCAGTCCCTGGATGCGAGGAAGGGGTGGCCTCCCTGTAGAAGCCGCGTGGTTCGAGACTAGAGTCGGCGATGCAGACGAACGGATGGTATATTGGGTCCATTGTCTTTCTCATTCCGTCACGCGCGGGAAGCGCATCTGGCCGAGTCGCCGAGTCTTTGTCAATTCTTCTCCTCATACTGGCGCTTGGCCAGTTCGAGGAGGTTCAGCTTGTTTCTACCCGGCGCGCCACCTCCCTTCGAACTCGAGTGGGGTGAGATACCCCAGAGCCGAATGCCGCCGGCGGCGGTTATAGAAAGCCTCGATGTATTCGAAGATCGCTGACTGAAGCCCGCGGCACGTCCGCCAGACGCCTCTATCATGCAATTCCGTCTGTAGCGTGGCGAAGAAGCTTTCCGCCACCGTGTTATCCAACGGGCGCGCCCTGGCCGACACTTTTCGCTTTCGCCAATCGTAGTATCCGCTGGTGGAGACGCCCAGTACACGACACATTGTGGCGACATGGTGATAGGCCTTCTCTCGCTCAACGAACATGAACATGGGGGTCCGGCGCAGGATCTGGACGGTTGCCCGTGGTCCTCCAATGCCTTTGGTTAGCAACGTTTCGACGTTCGCTTTCCCTGGTGGACCCCTAGCCCTCAGTACACTTAGATCTTCGGCTATTGATGATATCTGTGTGGTGGACTCATATATTCAGCGGCATTTGACGGTGCTGAGTTCCCGCCATGGAAAGCCGGATGCCAAGTTTCCTGGTGCTACCGATCGTACTGAAACAATGACAACACTCTCCAGCGTCACCCGGCACCGGTTGAGCGGGGTATTATCTGGGCTTCAGCCCTGGTATCTCGGATTTCCATGGTATGGCCAGACTTCCTTTCAACGACGTGGGAGAGAAGAACACCAGGATATCCTTTTAGGTTATAATGGAAACTGGATACTTGAAGGGGCAATGTGACAAGGTTCTTTCCAGGTTGTATGATAAAATCTGGATAGTGAAGTGGACGACTTCACTTGGGAGGAAATGGCGGTGGTACCAGTCAGGAAAAGAGTTGAACCGGACGGCCGGATCGCGATTGGAGAGGTGTTGAAGGCGTCTAGAATCCAACCCGGTGATTTGGTTGAGATTATCCCGGCTGTAGATAGAATCATCATCAGGACCGTAACTCTTCCAAGAGCGGAAGGAATAGTCAGGTCTGTTGCTGGTAAGTGGATGAACCGCCGTGACCTCGTTGAAGATCTTCTCAGAATCAGAGAGGATGAAGATGACCGGCCAGGGACAAGCCTTGAATAAGTATGTCGTTGATACGAATATCGTAATCGCCACAATGCAGGGTATACCTGAAGCGGTCGATTTCATGGAGGCAATTGAGTCTACTGAATCCGAAGTGCTGTACTCTGTGATCGTCGAAGCCGAGCTGTTTTCTTCGCCTCTATTAACTGAAGACGACAAGACGGATTTGAGGAAGCTGCTCAGCATGGGTGACATAATTGATGTCGATTCCGAGACAGCCCTCAAGGCGGCCGAGTTAAGAGCATTGAGCAGAAGACTATACCACCGAAAGATGAAGCTTCCTGATGCTCTAGTTGCAGCTACAGCCCTTATGACGTCTGCCACTCTGGTGACTCGGAATGTGGAGGATTTCAAGCATCTTCAGCGCCACGGCCTACGCATCCACAATCCGTTTGGGCCTTCTGCAGAATAGACCAGACTAAGCCTCAGCATGGCTCCGCAGGAATACCCCCAAGTGTAGTGCGCGAGTATCTGAAGAAGGTGAGGGACCTCGTCGAATGCCTGAAGAAGCAGGCCGAGTGACAGCCGTGGTGAGCGCTTACATTGCGGCCCTCAGGCGCCATGGCATCCCTGCGGAGAAGGTATACCTCTTCGGCTCCCGCGCAAGGGGTGACGCGAGGCCCGAGAGTGACATAGACCTCATCCTCGTGTCATCGGCGTTCTCGGGGATGCCGGCGTGGAAGCGCTGGGAGGTTCTCGGAGATGCCCTTGCCGAGGTACTGGAGCCCATAGAAGCTCTTGCCTATTCACCTGAGGAATTCGAGGCGAAGAAGGACAGGAAGGCTTCCTTTCTGGGCCACCTACTGAGCCAACCCGAGGTTGTGCAGTTCCAGCCGGAGACATGACGGCTCTTCCCCGGAATCGCCCCGCATTCGCTCCTAGTTAACCGCGTTAACACGGGATCTGCCGTATTCGCAGTGGACATGAGGCGCTCGGCCTCTGTCCTCGAACAGAGCCTGTCGGCGCGGAGCTTCGCCGTGAGGATCGCCCCGAGCGGGTAGCCGGACGCCAGGCCCATCGCCAGGACGAAAGAACCCACCCCCGGCAGATTGAACAGCGGCCTCATGAGCGGCTCCATGAGCACCCCCATGAAGTGTACGACGCCCAGGCCCATCAGGATCTGGGACCCGATGAAGAACGGGAGGAGGGCGGGGAACACGATATCCCACCAGATCTTGAGGCCGTCCACCGCGGACTGGAAAGCGGCGTCCGGATATATCACCATGGACACAGTGATGAACACCGCGAACAGGGCGATCAAGTAGCTGAACAGTTCCCCTGAGGCGGTGGCCCCGAACCTCTTCCGAGCGCCGAGCGCCCAGGCGAACACAACGAGAAAGGCTACAAGAGTTGTCAAAGTCGCAGGTGAGACGGGGGGCATCGTGTTCGCCTCCGGAGAAGGGATGGGCTGGTCGCTCGCGCCGGGACGTCCAGCGTTAAGAATTATATTTGGGCGTGGCGGGAGGTAGTACGTGCGCGTCCGGGGGGGGAGGAGGTTGGGGGCACGCGTAGAAAGCTGGCTGAATCCTGGGCCATTCCAGACAGGTGGTGCCGTATGAAGAGACTCGGAATCGTGGTCGCCGGCCAGTCACCCCAGCCGGACTACAACGAGATGATGGAAAGGTACGTTTTTGGTATCGAGGTCGTGCAGGCGGGGGCGCTTGATGCCGCCTCCATTGACGAAATACACGCAAGCGTGGAGGAGGGCGGGTTCCACCTGGCCGTTAGGCTGAAGGATGGGACCCCCGTGGAGGTCTCTCACCGCCTTGTCAGCTCCGGGCTTCCGGCCGCTGTGAGGTCCCTGGCCGCGGATGGCTGCGGCGTGATCCTGGTCGCGTGTACCGGCGATTTCGATCCGTCAGTAGTTCGGGTGTCGACCGGGCATGAACCTGGGCCGGTCGTGTTATTCCCCGGAGAGATCCTCCTCGCATTTGCATCCTCGGTTTGGGCGGGTCAGCCAGTCGCCGTGTGCGTTCCACTCGCAGAGCAGCAAGAATGGGCGCGGGAGCGATGGGGGAGGCGGGGGGTCAAGCCCATCGTAATACACCAACCGATGTGCGAAGACGAATCATCCGCGGCCATCCGTGTGTTCGAGGCCCTTGGCGGCAGACCGGCCTCACACGTTGGCGGGATCGTCATGGACTGCATGGGTTACACGGAAGCGGAAGCTCGGAATGTCCGTGAACGCACGGGGCTGCCCGTAGTGTGCGCACGCGGGCTCGTCGCTCTCAGTCTCAAGGCTCTACTCGTATAGCGGGTTTGTTCGCGAGTTATGGGACCCCGAGGGCGGCTCGAGCCGCCCTCCCGGCGCGCGCCTCCCTCCCTCCGGCCAGCGTATGCCTTCAGCACATCCCTTCTGTACGCGTCGATCATTGCGGCGAGGGCGAGATCGCTGTGGAGAGACGCCCCGGCCGAACACCCGCAGGGAGCCCCGCATACGCTGAACCACAGGCGCCTGCATCCGCGGGTGTTGTTTCCGTGAGGTGATTTGAATGGACTGGTGCGCCTCACCGGGCTTTCACCCCGGCTATGAGCCACTCCGCGCACAGGTGGAGTCATACCTTTCCGGGGACCCCGCGTCGTACGGGATCATGTTTCTGGACCTCGGGAGCGGCATGGGGTTTGGGGTGAACCCGGACCGTCCGGTGCCCCAGGCCAGCACCGTCAAGGTCCCGATAGTGCTCTACGTAAACTACCTTATCAGGCGCGGTCTCGCCGACTGGAGGGACCGGGTAGAATACCAGCCCGGAACGGACTACCGTGGGGGCGCCGGAGCCATGCAGTTCTTCGCGCGCCCCGGGAGTACGTACTCGCTCAGGCTGCTGACGAACCTGGTGATCACGCTGAGCGACAACGTGGCGAAGGCGATGCTTGTGAGGCACTTTGGCCCCGGCAACATCGTGGCCTTCATGGCGGCCCTGGGGGCCTCATCCCCGAGATGGGAGGGAGAAGCGCCGACCACAGCGCGCGACATGACCATATACCTGTGTGAGGTGCTGCGCCTTGCGCGCGAATGCCCGGAACTGGGGTGCAGGGTCATCGACGACCTGTCGTTCACGATATTCGACACGGGGCTTCCGCTACTACTGCCACGCGGACTCCAGGTGGCTCACAAGGAGGGGGACATAACGGGCGTCGCCGACGACGTCGGAATAGTCTTCTCGCGCCACCCCTACATCCTGAGCGTCCTGTCCGAGGGCCAGCGCGACGTGGAGGCCGGTTTCAGGAAGATCGCGGAGATCTCGAGGATGGTTTTTGACTACCAGGAGCAGGCCTACGCTTTCTGCCGGTAGGCTGCTTCACCGGCGGTGCAGGGTTAGGCGACCCCTCCGGCGAACGTAGCGCGACGGGGACGACACTACGGCCCGGGAGGGGAGAATGGAGTGCTTACAGGCAAAGACATTCTGACTACCAGGCAGTTCAACACCGGTGAGCTCGACCTGATCTTGTCGACCGCGGAGAAGTTCGAGCGCGACCTCAAGGCGCGGAAGTCGCTGAGGAACCTGGAAGACCACGTAGTCGCGTCACTGTTCTTCGAGCCCAGCACCCGGACGAGATTGTCCTTTGAGACGGCCGCGCACAGGCTGTCGGCGAGGGTGATATCGGTGTCCGAAGCAAGCGGGTCGTCGATGGCAAAAGGGGAGTCCGTGGCGGACACGATCCGCACCGTGGACGGATACGCCGACGTCATCGTCCAGAGGCACCCGCAGAAGGGATCGGCGCAGATAGCGGCCGACAACGCCGTCCACCCTGTCATCAACGCGGGAGACGGGACGGGACAGCATCCCACACAGGCCCTGCTCGACCTGTACACCATCGTGAGGGAAAAGGGCCGCCTCAACGGCCTCACGATCACTCTCCTCGGAGACCTGAAGAACGGGCGGACCGTGCACTCGCTGTCCTACTTTATGGCGCTGTATGGAAACCACATGATATTCGCCAGCCCCCCGGAACTCACGATGCCGGCCGAAATCACCTCTGAACTGCGCGGCAAGGGCGCAAACATAACGGAGACGGGCGACGTCATCGCGGCGCTTGCCGAGAGCGACATTGTTTACGTCACCAGGGTCCAGCGCGAGAGATTCCAGGACCCCTCGGAATACGAACGGGTGAAGGGGTCATACATCGTCGACAGGGCAATGATCTCGAAAGCCAGGAAGGGCATTACGGTAATGCACCCGCTGCCAAGGGTGGACGAAATTGCTACCGACCTCGATGACTACGAGGGCGCAGCATATTTCAGGCAGGCGCACAACGGCCTGCCCATAAGGATGGCGTTGCTGGCGCTCGTGACTGGCGGGGTTTAGCAGGAGAAGGCCTGGCGGTGACGAAAGAACAGGGGATAGATTTCTAAGTATTCTGATCGGCCACCGCCGGGGGGATTGACTTGTCCGACAAGATGAAGGCCCTGGTCAAGATGAGAGCCGCCCCCGGACTCGAGATCGCCGAGGTTTCGGTTCCGGATGTGGGTCCGGGCGAGGTGCTGGTCCGGCTGGAAGCCTGCTCGATTTGCGGCACAGACACCCACATCTATTCCTGGGATGACTGGTCCCGGTCCCGGATCGTCCCGCCGAGGGTAATCGGCCACGAAGGAGCGGGCTTCGTCGTGGCTGCGGGCCCTGGCGTCATGGGCGTGAAAGCGGGCGACTATGTGTCGTTCGACTCCCACCAGACGTGCGGGATGTGCTACATGTGCAGGACCGGGCAGGCCCACGTTTGTAGAGATTACAGGATCCTCGGCGTGGACGTGGACGGTTGCTTCGCAGAGTACGCCAGGGTCCCCGCCGGCAGCGTGTGGGTGAATCCCCGCGAGATGCCGCCCGAGCACGCATCCGTCCAGGACCCGTTCGGCAACGCGGTGATGGCGACGCTGGCTGGTGAGGTGGCGGGGCAGAGCGTCCTGGTCACCGGGTGCGGAGCCATCGGGGTCTTCTCTGTTGCTATAGCCAAGCGGTGTGGCGCATCGGTCGTGGTCGGGGTCGACGTCAACCCGTACCGGCTTGAGCTCGCCAGGCGAATGGGTGCGGACCACGTGTTTAATTCCCGAACACAGCCCTGGGAGGATGCTGTCAGGGATCTGACCGGTGGGCTCGGCGCAGATGTGGTGCTCGAGATGAGCGGGAACCCTGACGCCCTCCGTGCCGGGCTCTCCCTGGCAAGGAACGGGGGCAGGGTGGCTTTGCTGGGGATACCCCCGGGGGCCGTGGCGCTGGATTTGACCAGGGACGTTGTGTTCAAGGGGCTCAGGGTTGACGGGATCACCGGCAGGCGGCTTTTCGATACCTGGTACAAGACGTCCGCCCTCATCGGGCACGTGGTGGACGTGGCGCCGGTAATCACTCACCGGTTCTCGATCGACGATTACGACATCGCGTTCAGGCTAATGATCAAGGGAGAGTGCGGGAAGGTAATCCTGTACCCTGGGCGTTCTGCGGGTAGCCTGGCAGCACGCTAACCGGAATCCAAGGAGTCCGTTCGAATGCCTTTTTCGCGGGGTTTCGAGCGCCGCCTCGGGGCGACGCTACGCAGGTACGGCGCCTACGCTGTGGGCGCCTTGTTCGTGGCATGGACGCTTCTCTACATACCCACGGGGTACTATCTGGTGTCCCCGGGGGAGGTCCGCGGGCTGAGGGATGCGGTGAAGGTGAAGGACGCCGCGCCGGCCCGGGGTGGGGACTTCTACATCGTCACCGTTTCGACGAGGAAGGCCAACGCCGTTGCTCACGCCTATGGACTGCTGGACCCCGCGAGCCGGTTGAGGCCGAAGGACCAGGTAATACCGCCTGGCACTGACGAGAGGCAGTACTTCGAGGAGAGCCGCCGGATGATGAGGGAGAGCCAGGAGACAGCCAAGGTCGTCGCCCTCAAGAAGATGGGCTTCGATGCGCGGCTTTCGGGTACCGGGGTCAGGGTAGTCGAGGTACTGCCATCGAGCGCGGCGGAGGGGGTCCTCGCCAGGGACGACGTGATAGTCAAGGTGGAGGATTACCCCGTCAGCCTGGCGGACGAACTCCTCCACGAGATGAGGAAGTACCGGCCGGGCCAGGTGCTGTCGGTCGAGGTGATGAGGGGCGGGGAGCGGGTGTCCCTGAAGGTGCCAACGGGGCACCACCCGGAGGATCCCCAGCGGGCCGCGATGGGGGTACGAATCGAAACTCATAACTGGCATGCGGTTGTTCCCATCGACGTCAGCGTCGACACGGGCAGCATCAGCGGCCCATCCGGCGGCCTGATGCTTACGCTGGAGATAATGGAGCAGCTGAGCAGGGGGGGAAGCCTCCTGCCGGTCGCGAGGGTCGCGGGGACGGGGACGATAGCCCCGAGCGGCGGAGTCGGGCCCGTAGGCGGCGTTGCACAGAAGGTGATCGCAGCCGAGCGCGCAGGCATGCAGGTGTTCCTCGTTCCCAACGAGAACCTGGCGGAGGCCAGGGGCTCGGCTCGCCGGATAGAACTGGTGCCGGTGGGCAGCCTGGATGATGCTGTCGCATATCTGGTCCGGTCAGGCGGGACGCTCCGGACGGGAACGCATTAGGCGACCGGCCCCGTGGCAGCCATTCCTTGACACCGGTGGGGTGCGTTCACTATAATGATGACTGTTCTGCGGGGTGGCGTCATTGAGGATTTACGTCGGTGAACTCAAGCGGGAAGTAGGCCTGCGAGAGTCGCATTCGTTCGTCTACGAAGTCCCGCCGGCGGCCGAACATGGCGACCTCGCCATGTTCGACGGGCCGGTCAAGGTGGAAACCACCCTCACCAATGCGGGCAAGGGCATCATTGCCGAGGGGCGCGTTGAAGGCGTGGCCAGGCTACGGTGCTCGAGGTGCCTCGAAGAGTTCACGTCGCCGGTATCGGCGGAGTTCAAGGTGGAGTTTCGGGAAGGCGCCGGGCTCGAGACCGTGGACGACGATGAAGACGTTGTCCGGTATTCCGGCGACTACGTGAACCTTGGTGAGGAGATCAGGCAGAACTTGATACTATCGCTTCCGATGAAGCCCTTGTGCGATCAGGCGTGCAAGGGGTTGTGCGCGCAGTGCGGCGCGAATCTGAATGAGGGCGAGTGTTCGTGCGAACGCCGGCCGGTCGATCCTCGCCTGGCGGGGCTCGAGGAGCTGCAGGCCAGGCTACGTGGCCGAGGGGGTGAATCGTGAATGGCGGTCCCAAAGAAACGGAAGTCGAAGTCGGCAACGGCGATGCGAAGGGCTAACTGGAAGCTCGGTGCACCGGGATTTGTTGAGTGCCCCCGCTGCCACAAGCCGAGGATGCCCCACCGCGTTTGCGCGGAGTGCGGCTACTACGACGGCAGGGAAGTCATAAAGGTGAAGGAAGGATAGCGGGAACCGGATGCCGCCGCTGGACGAGTGCCGTTGAACGAGATCGTTCGGCGGCCTTATTTTGTCCTGCCTTGCGTACGGTAGCGGCTTCCGCTAAACTTGGGAATAGGACTTGCTATTAAGGGCTGGCATTACTGGTATGACGGTGGTGGCCCAATGAGATCCGAGCGGCTTCACCAGTTAAAGGAGAAACTCGAGGAGAACCCGTTCCTGACCGATGAGGAACTCGCGCAGGCGTTCGAGGTTAGCGTGCAGACGATTCGCCTCGACAGGCTGGTGCTCGGGATCCCCGAGCTCAGGCAGAGGATTCGACTGATGGCCGAGCAGGCTCACGGGATCGTCCGCTCGCTCAGGACGCGCGAGATCGTCGGAGAGATCGTCGACGCCCAGCTGGGGACGCGCGGAGTCTCGATCCTCGAGACCACGGAAGACATGGCGCTGGAGCGCACAGGCGTGGTTCGCGGCCACCACGTGTTCGCGCAGGCGGAGTCGCTGGCCATAGCCATCATAGATGCGGACGCGGCCATTACCGGGCTCGCCAACAGCAAGTTCAAGCGCCCTGTGAGGGTCGGAGAACGGCTGGTTGCGAAGGCCGAGGTAATCCGCACGAAGGGGCCGCAGTTCGTCGTTCAGGTCGTTACGAAATCGGGCGAGGAGCAAGTGTTCAGGGGCAAGTTCCTGGTTTCGGGCGTCGACGACGTCGAGATGGTCCTTGCCCATTACCAGGCGAGAACCACGGAGGGTGTTGATGGATCGCCCGATAGTAGCCGTTGACACGATGGGGGGCGACAATGCCCCCGAGGCTCCTGTCAGGGGCGCCTTCGAGGCGGCGCGCTCCCTGGGCGCTCGGGTGTGCCTCGTTGGGGACGAGGCCCGCATAAGGCAATTTATGGGCGATCCTGACTTGCAGCGGGCCGGACTGGTTACAATACGCCACGCGCCTGGAGTTATAGAGGCGGGCGATCAGCCTGTGGCCGCGATACGGCGCAAAAAGGACAGCTCGATGGTCGTCGCTTTGAACATGGCCGCCGCCGGTGAGGCCGCCGCGGTGGTTTCGGCGGGGAATACCGGCGCGCTGATGGCGGGTGGCGTCCTGTTCGTGGGGCGACTCGAAGGGGTCGACCGGCCAGCGATATCCACGGTGCTTCCGACGCAGGAGGGGAGCGGTGTGCTCCTCCTCGACGCGGGGGCGAACACCGACGTCAGGCCGGACCACCTGGCCCAGTTCGCCGCGATGGGGGCGACATACGTCGAACGCGTACTGGGTTGGAAGCCGGCGAGGGTTGCCCTGCTCAACATCGGGACGGAGGAAAGCAAGGGCAACGAGGCCGCCCGCCAGGCATACGGGCTGCTGAAGACCCGCAGCGACTTCGCCGGCAACATTGAGGCGCGCGACGTGCTGAGCGGTTCGGTCAATGTGGTTGTATGCGACGGCTTTGCCGGAAACGTCTTCCTGAAGACGATCGAAGGCGTGGTCGAGATGATATTTAGCGGGCTCAAGGCGGAAGTGACGCGCGACTTGCTGTCAAAGGCGGGGGCGGCGCTCTTGAGACCCGCGTTCAGGAGACTCAAGGGCCGCCTCGACTACTCGGAGTATGGCGGCGCTCCGCTCCTCGGACTCAAGAAGGCATGCATCAAGTGTCACGGGAGCTCCGGCTCCAGGGCTATCATGAACGGCATAAGGGTGGCCGTCGAGTTCTCGCGATCCGGCGCAATCGAGGCGCTCGCTGCCGAACTCGCGGGATCCGCATAATGGGGGAGGGACGGAAAGTGGCGGGTATCAAGGTCGTTGTGGACAGCACTTCGGATATACCGCAGGATATCAGGGAGTCTCACGGTATAGTGATGGTGCCGCTAAAGGTGCATTTCGATCCCGAAGTGTACCTTGACCACGTCGAGATCACTCCCGCGCAGTTCTACCGGAAGATCAAGGATTCACAGGTTCACCCGAGGACGTCGCAGCCGTCCCCGGGGGAGTTCGTCGAGGTGTATCGCAGGCTTGGTCAAGACGGTTCGAAGATACTCTCGATCCACCTTTCGAAGAACATGAGCGGGACGTACCAGTCCGCAGTACTTGCGAAGTCAATGATCCCTGAAGTGGACGTGGAGGTCATGGACTCGCGGCTCGCATCGATGGGTTATGGGGTGATGGCGATAGCTGCGGCGAGGGCCGCGGCTGAGGGCAAGGGAGTTTCCGAGTGCATCGACGTCGCCGAACGGGTAAGGCAACATGTCCACCTGTACTTCGCCGTCGACACCCTTGACTATCTCCGCCGCAACGGTCGTATCGGACGCGCGCAGCACCTCCTTGGAAGCCTCCTGCAGTTCAAGCCTATCCTGACCGTCGACAACGACGGTTTCGTAAGCTCGTATGACAAGGTGCGTGGGCGGGGGCGGGTCCTCCCCAGGCTGGAAGAGATATTCAGGGAGCACATACCCGAGGGCAGCAGCGTGGTTGCAGTGGTTGCTCATGCCGGCGCCCGGGAGGATGCAGAAAAACTTGTATCCGGCTTTCGTGCATCATACAATATCCGCGAGACAGTAGTCACCGATCTCGGGCCGGTCATCGGCACCCACACGGGGCCGGGGACCCTGGCATGTTTTGTAGTGGATGTATCAAGACTCGGATTCTGGCCACCCGCACCCTCGAAGGAGGTGAATTGAATGGGGGGTAGAGAAGCCATGAAGGATTCCATTTTGGGCCGGGTCAAGGACATCGTGGTGGAGCAGCTGGGCGTCGCCGAGGAAGACGTCATCCCTGAGGCCTCCTTCATCGATGATCTCGGCGCCGATTCTCTCGATATCGTGGAGCTGGTAATGGCGCTGGAAGAGGAGTTTGACATGGAAATCCCCGACGAGGACGCCGAAAGGATCGTGACTGTCGGGGATGCAGTGGATTACATAAGGGAAAACTCCTGATGAACGAGGGTCCCGCGGAGCGGGACCTTCGAGTCCCGGGACGCCGTACTCGTTCCGTTACTGCGGAGGACCGATGAACGGACTTGGAGATCTGTTATCCCACCTCGAGAAAGCCGGGTTGAGACCGGGGGACCACCGGCTGTACAGCACCGCGCTTACCCACGCCTCGTACGTCAACGAGCAGCCAGAGGCCGGAGGGGACAACGAGAGACTGGAATTCCTGGGAGACGCGGTCCTGGATTTCCTGGTAAGTGACGAGATTTACTCCACCCACAGGGACCTCCCCGAGGGAAACCTGACGCGTATGCGTGCGGGAATCGTGTGCGAACCCTCGCTGGCGAGATGCGCAGAGGCGCTCGGCCTCGATAGAGCGCTCATGCTGGGCAGAGGTGAGGAGTCGACAGGCGGTCGCAGGAAGCCCTCCATACTCGCCGGCTGTATGGAGGCGGTTGTTGCGGCCGTGTACCTGGATGGTGGCCTGGACGCCGCGCGGCGGTTCGTGGCGGAATACGTCATGGCCGTCGCGGCCACCGGCGGGGACGCCCCCACGGACAACAAGACGACCCTGCAGGAGGCGCTGCAGGCGCGCCGGCCCGGTGTTGAAATATCCTACCGGACAGTCGCCGAGGAGGGGCCCGACCACGACAGGACCTTCACGGTCGAGGTTGCTGCGAACGGCCGGACAGTGGGACGGGGGCGGGGGAAGAGCAAGCGGCGGGCCGAACAGGAAGCTGCACGCGACGCGATCAGCAGGTTAAATTGAACCTCCGCACCACTCCGGTTACCTTCCCGATAACCCTGACCGCCTGGGCGCTCTGGACGGCCGCTTCCGCCGGGTGGGCGGGGTGCACCAGGACCTGGTTCCCGCCGGCCGAGTAGAACCGGACGATCCTCGGGTTCCCCTCGCTGTTCACGAGGACCAGGTCCCCCTGGCCTACACTGGCCGGAGGGTCGACGAGCAGCACGTCGCCCCTCACGAGGAACGGCGAGTATTCATCGGTTCCCAGGATGAAGCCGAATGTGTCGCGCGACGCGGGGACCATCGAGGATACGTTCTGGCTGGACGGTATGGGTCTCCCCTCCGGGGAGAACGAGGTTATGAGCGGGACCTCGTGCAGCGGATACGTCGCCCCGGGATCCTTCGCCGGGTCTCCCGCGCCGACGATGTACGACCCGCGCGGGAAGCGGCCGGTAAGCACCGCGTGGCGAAAATCCCTCAGCCCCTTGAACTGCCCTTTCTCGAGCCAGTAGTAGACCGATTTCTCTTCGGAGTAGCCGAGCTTCCGGGCTATGTCCTTCACGGTTACCGAGGGATCCTCCCTGATAACCTGGGCGATCTGTTCGAGCAACGTCCTGCCTCCTTGGGCCTTAGGCCTGGACAGACCTGCAGGAACCTATCTTAAACCACGCGGGTGCAAAACCTTTACTGTGAATATGTAAACCTAATGACATTAAATGTGTATATGCCTCCCAGCCAGGACCACTGAAGGAATTAGACCCCGCTGCTAGAAAGTAATGGCTGGTCCTTTTGTGGAAGGGCAGGTTGGTTGGTTGTTTTTGAAACGGGTCGAGATGTATGGATTCAAATCCTTCCCCGACAAGGTCGATCTCGAATTCGACCCGGGGGTCGCGGTCATCGTCGGTCCTAACGGTAGCGGCAAGTCGAATGTAGCGGACGCGATACGCTGGGTGCTCGGAGAACAGAGCGCACGCGCGGTCCGCGGCTCCCGGATGGAAGACGTTATCTTCGCAGGGAACCACAAGCGGAAACCCCTCTCGATCGCCGAGGTCTCCATCACCTTCGACAACTCCGACGGCCTGCTCCCACTGGACTTCAGCGAAGTCACCGTCACACGGCGCGTCCTTCGCGACGGCGAGAGCGAGTACTACGTGAACAAGAAGGCGTGCCGGCTGAAGGACATCGCCGAGTGGTTCGCCGACACGGGCGTGGGTAGAGACTCGTTTTCGGTACTTGCCCAGGGTCGCGTCGACGAGATCCTCCTGGTGAAGCCGGAGGAGCGTCGCGCGATATTTGAAGAAGTCGCCGGCATCGTCAAGTTCAGGAACAGAAAGCGCGAGGCTATCCGCAAGCTCGAGGAGACCGAGGAAGGTCTGGTCCGGCTCGGTGATATCATTCAGGAGGTAGAGAGGCAACTCGGGCCGCTCAAGGAGCAGGAGGAAAAGGCGCGAAGGCACCTCGACCTCCGGAATCGGCTGATGTCCCTGCAGGTGGGTGTCTACCTGACGCAGATCCAGGGCGCGCGCATGTCGCTGCAGGCTACGATGAAAAGGATCGAGGGCCTGAAGGGTAAGCGGGCGGAAGCAGAGGAAGCCCTGCTCGGTCTCGAGGCGTGTATCGAGAAATTGAAGGCCGCCGAGCAGCAGGCCGCGGCGGCGGTTACCGCCCTGAAAGACAGGATCAGCGCCTGCGAGATAGAGGGTAGCCGGCTTGACGAGCAGATAAAGACGGGGCAGGAGCGTCTCAACGACGTCCGCGCCTCAATGGAGTCGCTGGTCAAGGAATCGTCGACTCTAGACGAGCAGATCAAGGCCCTCGCGGCCGAGGTCGAGGCGAGGTCCGCTGATGCCGCCGCCGCTGCGGGTGCGCTCGCCGGTGAGGCGGCAGCGCTTGCAGACGCCGAACTCAACCTGGGTGTCCTCAACCGCGCCGCCGTGAAGGCGGAGGAGGACCTCGAGCGGCGGAAAGGCGAGCTTATCGAGGCGCTGAACGCGCTGAGCTCCAGGAGGAATGAGGCCGCGGAGATCAGGCTGCGGTCCGAGGGACTCGCCCGTGAGAAGGCGAGGCTAACCCAGGAGCGGATCAGGCTGGCCGCCGAGCTGCAGCGGCTGGGGGACGAGAGCCGCTCGGCAAGGGAAAGAAGGTCTTCGGCGGAGGCGGCCAGGGCCGAGAGTGAGTCGTTGCTGTCCGAGGCCAGGGAGCGGATTTCGGAGACCGAGGCTCGCAAAGTTGAGATGGAGGCGCGGGCGCAGGGCCTTCGCGACGAGGTGAGCAGCCTTGAGTCGCGGATAGGGTTGCTCGAGGAGATGCAGGCGTCGCACGAGGGGTACCTCCCCGGCCCCCGGGCCGTGCTGGAGGCGGTGAAGGGCCCCACACCGGCGGTTGCCGGGATCGTGGGCGCTGTGGCCGACGTTATAAAGGTCCCGAGGGAATACGAGGGCGCGTTCGAGATAGCGCTGGGGGAGTCGGCGCAATACGTCATCACGAGGGGCGAGGACGACGCGCGCGCCGCTATCGATTATCTGAACGGCGGGCGTTTCGGCAGAGCGACGTTCCTTCCGGCGGGCTCCGTGAGGCCCTCTGCGTTGACGCCTGAGGAGAGCGACGCGGTCGCGCGGGCCGGTTTCGCCAGGCCGGCCATGAGTATGGTCGAGTGCGACGCGAGGTACCTTCCGGCGGTGTCCCACCTCCTGGGCAGGATCGTCTTCACCGACACCGCAGAACACGCCCTCTTGCTGGCGCGCAGGACTGCCTACAGGCTCAAGGTGGTGTCAATGGACGGCGCCGTCATCGGCCCCGGCGGGAGCCTGAGCGGTGGGCAGAACGGCGCCGCCACGGGACTCCTCGGCAGGTCGGGCGAGATCCGGCTGCTGAGAGAGAAACTCGCCCTGCTCGGGGTGGAGATAGCCGGCATGCGCGAGAGACTCGCGAGGACGATCACCGAGCGCGAGACCCTCGGCAGGCAGATGAAAATCCTTGAGCAGCAGATATGGAGCGCCGGTTCGGGAATCACCGAGGCCGGCAAAGAAGAGGAGAGGCTGGTCGCCGAGAGGTCGCGGCTCGAGGAAAGGGCGCGCGGCATCGACGCCGAACTCGAGCGGGCTGACGAGATGCTCCGGCAGGGTGAGGCGCGACTCCGGAACCTTGACGGGGAAGTCGCGGCATCCGAGGCGGAGCAGGAGAAGATCCGCGGCGACATCTCGTCGATGCAGGATGAGTTAAGGAAGGCGCGTGAGGGGCGTGACCAGGCGATGGAGTCCGTCACGCGGATGCGGGTATCGGTCGCCGCTATCGAGGGGTCCCGTAACAACGCCCAGGAGTCACTCGGAAGGGCCACGCGCGAGCTCCTCGACGCGAAGAAGCGGCGCGATGCGCAGAAGGCCGAGATCGCCA
Organism: Bacillota bacterium; assembly: GCA_013178305.1. Lineage (NCBI taxonomy): Bacteria > Bacillati > Bacillota > Bacillota bacterium. Next base: position 77,016 of record JABLXB010000005.1, read on the forward strand.
GGCTGAAATCCACCGGGCAGGGTATTTCGAAGGATTCGGCGGCCGCAAGGCAGAGGTTGGAAGAACTCGCGCGTGAGAAGGAAGAGGCCGCAGGCGCCCTCAGTTCCGCCGTCAATCAGCGTGAGGAGACGCTGGCCAGGATCGCCGCGACCGAGAAGGAGACAGCCGCAAAGCGCAAGCACCTGCAGGACATCATAAACAGGGTGAACGAAGGCGACATCCAGATTGCCCGAGCCGAGATGGAGATAGACTCCCTGAAGGGGAGGCTGCTGTCCGAATGGGGTGTGGCGGAGGCCGATTACGGCGGTTTCGATGCGTTGCCGGTGGAGGAGACCGCGCCGGTCATTGCTGAGGCGCGAGCCGGCCTGGACGCCCTGGGGACCGTCAACCTCGGTGCGATCGAGGAGTACAGGACTACGAAGGAGCGGTACGACTTCCTCCGCCGCCAGATAGACGACATGCAGGCGGCCAGGGAATCACTCCAGGAAATCATCCGCGACGTCGACAAGAAAATGGCGCAGGTGTTCGTCGAGTCGTTCGAGAAGGTGCGGGAGAACTTCCGTGACGTGTTCAAGGAGATGTTCGGCGGTGGCAGCGCCGACCTCAGCCTGACCGAGGGCGTGCACCCGCTTGAGGCGGGGGTCGAGATCGCCGCTCAGCCTCCGGGCAGGAGGGTTCACAACCTCAACCTCCTGTCGGGCGGCGAGAAGGTGATGACGGCCATCGCACTCCTCTTCGCCATCCTGCGGGTCAAGCCCAGCCCGTTCTGTGTGCTCGACGAGATAGACTCGTCGCTCGACGACGCGAACGTGGAGCGGTTCGGCAAGTTCCTGAAGAACTACTCCGGCGGCACGCAGTTCATTGTGATAACGCATCAGAAGTCCACGATGGAACTCGCGGATCGCCTGTACGGCATCACGATGGAGGAACCCGGCGTATCCAAGATGATCTCCGTGAGACTGGTCGAGAAGACGGGGGAGATCTCCGGCGGCAAGGCCGGCGAGAAGGCCGGTGCGAAGGCCGGCTAGCCCACCGTCGTGGGGTTCCAGCGCTGGTACTGCGCGCCCCGCCGAGCGGCGGGCGCCGGTTTTTCAGGAGGACGTTTCCCGTGAGAGAGTTCTTTGCCAGGCTGAAACATGGCCTTTCAAGGACGCGCGAGAACCTGGTCGCCCACATTCAGGAGGCGGCCGGGGTGGCTCACGACGATGACGCGGTGTTCGACGGGCTGGAGGAGGCGCTCATCGCCTGCGACGCCGGCGTCAGGGCTTCAACGAAGATCGTCGAGGACCTCCGCGCCAGGTTGCGAACCGCCCGCGCTGCGTCCCCGGCGGACCTGTTTCCGGCGCTCAAGGAGGTAATTCGCGAAACCCTGGCCCGGTACGAGGGGTCGATGGCCTTGCCCGCGGACCTGGCGGTGATAATGGTCGTCGGCGTAAACGGTGTGGGGAAGACGACGACCATAGCCAAGCTCGCCAACCGCCTCAAATCGGAGGGACGGCAGGTGATCCTGGCCGCAGCGGACACGTTCAGGGCTGCGGCGATAGACCAGCTCGAGATATGGGCCGGCCGTGCCGGCGTCGAGATAGTGAGGCACAAGGAAGGCGGGGATCCCGCCGCGGTGGCGTTCGACGCCGTGCAGGCCGCCAGGTCCAGGGGTTTCGATACCGTGATCGTCGACACGGCCGGGCGGCTGCACACCAGGTCCAACCTCATGGAGGAACTGAAGAAAGTCAGGCGCGTCCTGTCGAGAGCGGCCGAAGGTGCCCCGCACGAGGTACTGCTCGTCCTGGACTCCACTACCGGGCAAAACGCCATCGAGCAGGCCAGGATATTTAAAGATGCGGTCGGCGTCACCGGCATAGCGCTGACCAAGCTCGACGGCTCGGCGAAAGGCGGCATTATCATACCAGTAGCGCAGGAAGTGGGGATCCCCATCAAATTCGTGGGCGTCGGCGAGGGCATGGAAGACCTGAGGGCCTTCTCCGCTGCCGAGTTTGCGGACGCCCTCCTCTAAGCGTAAGGCGCAGCTCCACCCGGGGCTGTAAAGGCCAGGGACTTGACAGCGGTTTCCGTGACGGATAAGATCTTGGCGTGGCGCAATGCGTCCCGCCTTTTGTTTTTCGGGGTGATAGGGGTTTGGACCGGACGTCGAAGCCCGGGAAGGTAGACAGGTTCGTCAGGATGGCGGTTCTCGCCGACGTGTACGGGCCGCTCCTCACGGACAACCAGAGGAAAGCGGTCGACCTCCACTACGGCGAGGACCTGTCGCTCGCGGAAATTGCCCAGCAGTTCGGCATATCGAGGGCGGCTGTGCACGACACGCTGGTTCGCGCGGAGGCATCCCTGGAGGAATACGAACGCGTGCTCGGGGTGGTTGAAGGGGCAGCGCGCCGCAGGCGGCTCGCGGACGAGGCGCTGCAGGCCCTGGCTGCCGCGGAGTCGGAAACACCCCCCGCCGGCGTGCGAGAGGCGCTGGCAAAGGCGGCAACGGCGATCCGGGGACTAAGGGAGCAAGGCTGATTAGATCGGGTTGTATACCGGGCGGATTGACCGCGGCCCACGGGCTGGCGGGTGCCATTCGGAGGTAATCGGGTGGTTTTTGAGGGACTATCCAGCAAGATACAGGAGACGCTGAGGAAGCTCAGGGGCAAAGGCCGCCTGAGTGAGTCGGACGTCGTCGAGGCCTTGAGGGAGATACGATTGGCGCTTCTCGAGGCCGACGTCAACTTCAAAGTCGTCAAGGAGTTCATCGCGAAGGTCAAGGAACGCGCGGTGGGGCAGGAGGTAATGGGGAGCCTGAGCCCCGCCCAACAGGTCGTCAAGATCGTCCACGAGGAGATGACCTCGCTGATGGGTGAGGCGAACCTGCGACTTGCCCTCTCTCCCAAGCCGCCCACCGTGATCATGCTTGTAGGACTGCAGGGCTCCGGAAAGACGACCACTGCAGCTAAGCTGGGCCTGCACCTCAAGAAGCAGGGCAGGCACCCCATGCTGGTTGCCGCCGACGTGTACCGTCCCGCAGCCGTGAAACAGCTCCAGGTGGTGGGGCAACAGGCGAGAATACCGGTGTACGCGGCCCTCGAGGGCGCCAGGCCGCTCGATATCGTCATGGCTGGCCTCGAGAAGGCCGCCGGCCTGATGTGCGACACGGTAATCATCGACACCGCGGGGAGACTTCAGGTAGATGAGAACATGATGCGCGAGCTCGATGAGATCAGGGCGGCTGTCAACCCCGACGAGGTACTGCTCGTGGCGGACGCCATGACCGGACAGGAGGCAGTCAACGTGGCCTCCACGTTTCATAGCAGGCTGTCCCTTGGCGGGGCGATCCTGACAAAGCTCGACAGCGACACGCGTGGCGGGGCCGCGCTATCTATACGCGCGGCGACGGGAGTGCCCATCAAGTTCGCCGGCGTCGGCGAGAAGCTGGACGCCCTCGAACCATTCCACCCCGACCGCATGGCATCCAGAATTCTCGGCATGGGGGATATCCTGACCCTCATAGAGAAGGCGGGGGAGGCCCTCGATCTGGAGAAGGCGAGGGAACTGGAGCGAAAGGTGCGCCGCGCGGAGTTCGGGCTGGAGGAGTTCCTGGAGCAGCTGAAGAGCGTCCGAAAGATGGGTCCGCTCGAGCAGGTACTCGGGATGATCCCGGGCCTCGGCGCGCAGGTAAAGAAGGCGATGCCGGCGGGCGCCGATGAGAAGGAACTTAAAAGGGTCGAGGCCATCATCAATTCGATGACGCGAGAGGAAAGGCGTAATCCGGCGGTCATAGACGCCGGCCGGAGAAGGCGAATCGCAGCCGGGAGCGGCACGGCCGTTCAGGACGTTAACAGGGTTTTGAAACAGTTTGAACAGGCAAGGGTGCTCGTCAGGCAGTTGCAGGGTATCGAGAAGGGCAAGGGTGGTGGGAAGTTTCCGCTCGGCCCCCTTGGACCTTTTGGCAGATAAACACCGCTTTAGAGGACAGGAGGACTGGTCAGGGTGGCAGTCAAGATCCGGCTGAAGAGGATGGGAGCGAAGAAGGCGCCGTTCTACAGGGTGGTCGTAGCGGATTCCCGCTCCCCGAGGGACGGGAGGTTCATTGAGGAGATCGGGTACTACAACCCGGCCGCCGAGCCCGCAGTATTGAACGTCAATGAGGAGAAGGCCCTGGAGTGGCTGAGTAAGGGCGCGCAGCCGTCGGACACGGTGAGGGGACTCCTCTCCAGGGTCGGCGTGATGAAGAGGCTGCACGAGGCCAGGACGGCGAAGAAGTAACACCGGGAGGCTTGCAGGATGAGGGATCTGGTCGAGGTTCTCACCAGGGCGCTCGTCGACCACCCAGAGCAGGTGGACGTGAAAGAGGTGGAGAGCGAGTCGTCCGTAGTGGTCGAGGTCAGGGTGGCTCCGGATGACGTGGGGAAGATAATCGGCAGACAGGGCCGCATAGCCAGGGCTATCCGGACTGTGGTGAAGGCCGTCGCCGCGCGGGACGGGAAAAGGGCCTCGGTGGAGATATTGTCGTGAACGTGGAAACCTCGAGCGACTGGCGGAGTATCACGGTGTCGAGGCCGGTTCAGATACGCGCGAAGGTTACCGAGGGGCTGAAGAAGCGCCTCGCCTCCGAACTGCAGGAGGCTCTCCGGCGGATCGACCTCGAGGTCCAGCAGATCGACCTCCAGGTGAAGAAGGCCTCGGCCGAGATCGAGAAGGGTGGCCCCCAGCAGGTACAGGGGCTGAAGCAGCACCTCGAGTTGGAGAGGCAGAAGCGGGTGGAGCGGAAGTCCGCCCTTCTCGAGAAGCTCAAAGAGATCGCCCGGCTCGAGACCGGGTCGGAGGTCGTCCAGGGGACGGTCGAGGGGTTCGCCACGGTTTCGGTCGGCGACCGCTGGGAGGACGTTGCCCAGGCGTCGATCGTCCTGGAGGACGGCGTCGTGGTGGAGATAAGGTGCAGGTAGGAACAGCAGCGGGAGAACTGATAGCGATCGGGTACGTGTTCGGAGCGCACGGTGTGATGGGCGACCTGAGAGTCGAGGCGCTGACGGACTTCCCGGAACGGTTTGAGCGCGGGGCCGGGGTGTGGGCGCAGCCCCGCGGGGACGGGGCGCCCCTGGCGAGGCACACCGTGGAGCGGGTGACGCGGGGAAAGCGCCACCTCCTCGTGAAGCTGTCAGGCGTCGATTCGAGGGCGGCGGCGCAGGCGCTCGCCGGTGGATACCTCAAGATCGGTCGCGACGAGCTCAGGCCGCTGCCCGAAGGGTCGTTCTATGTGTTCGAGATAATCGGCCTGGACGTTCTGACAGGGGACGGGCGGGCGCTGGGCCGCGTGTCGGACGTTCTCAAGACCGGAGCGAATGACGTCTATGTCGTGAAGCCTCCCCACGGGGGCAGGGACGTCCTGATCCCCGCCTTGAAGGCGGTGGTCAAGCGCGTAGACCTCGAGACGCGGACGATGATCGTGGAACTCCCCGAGGGGCTGGTCGAGGCGGGTGCGAAACAGGAATGAAGATCGACGTCCTCACGCTTTTCCCCGAGATGTTCTCTGGTCCGCTGGACGCGAGTATCATCAAGCGCGCGCGGGACAACGGGCTGGTGGATGTCCGGGTGACGAACATCCGGGAATACGCCCCGGGAAAGCACAAGGTCACCGACGACTACCCGTACGGGGGCGGCTCGGGGATGGTCATGAAGCCCGAGCCCGTGTACGCGGCGCTCGAGGCCGTGATCGGGAATCGGGACTGCAAGCCCTGGGTGGTACTGATGACCCCGCAGGGCGAGGTTTTCAACCAGTCCGTGGCGGAACGACTTTCGAGGCTGAGCTGGTTCGTGCTCGTCTGCGGGCACTACGAGGGCGTGGACGAGAGGATCAGGTACACGGTCGACCAGGAGATATCCATCGGCGACTACGTCCTCACAGGGGGTGAACTCCCCGCACTGGTCGTCATAGACGCAGTCTGCAGGCTCATCCGCGGGGTTCTGGGGGACGAGGAGTCCGCCCTCGCCGATTCGTTCGCGTCGGGCATCCTCGAGGGACCGCAGTATACGAGGCCGCGCGAGTTCCGCGGGATGCGCGTGCCGGACGTTCTCCTTTCGGGCGATCACGAGAAAGTGCGCAGGTGGAGACGGAAGGAGGCGCTCCGGCGTACCCTGGTACGGCGGAGGGACCTCGTGAGGCGCGAATTGCTCACCGCAGAGGACATTGAGTTGCTTGAAGAAATTGAATCCGAAATCGCATCGGGGGCCGACGAATAGGGGCGTGGGGCCGGTAGGGCTGGCAATTGTCAGCCAGGATCAGGCATGCTATAATAGGTCCGTTGATTTGCCGGAAACACGCGTCCGGTTATGGAGGGGTGGCTGGTTTCGATGAACGTGATCGAACTCCTGGAGCAACAACAGCTCAAGAAGGACGTTCCGGCTTTCCTGCCGGGCGATGTTGTCCGGGTGCACGTGAAGGTCGTTGAGGGTGGCCGCGAAAGGCTGCAGGCATTTGAGGGTACCGTAATCGGCAGATCGGGTTGCGGTGTTCGCGAGATGTTCACCGTTCGCCGGGTGTCGTACGGGGTAGGCGTGGAGCGCACGTTCCCGATTCATTCCCCGAGGATAGACAGGATAGAGCTCGTGCGCAGGGGCCGCGTCCGCCGCGCGAAGCTGTACTATCTCAGGGGACTGAGGGGAAAGGCCGCCAGGATCAAGGAAAGGGCGTAGATTCAAGAAGGGGCCGGTTCGGTCCCTTTTTTTGTTTTGTGCTCCAGTGCGATTGGGGCAGGGGTGGTGGTTCGAATGAACTACAAGAGGCTGTTTCGCGAGGCTCTCGAGGTAATCCTGACCGCGATGGTACTCGCCTATTTCGTGCAGGCGTTCGTTGTACAGTCGTGGATCGTGGACGGCCCGTCAATGGAGCCGACAGTGCACGATGCGGAGCGAGTCTTCCTCAGCAAGTTTGCCTACCGCATTGGAACGCCGCAACGTGGCGACGTGGTGGTGTTTCACCTTCCGAAGCGGGGAGACAAGGACTTCATCAAGCGTGTGATCGGCCTGCCGGGAGAGACGCTGGAAATCCGCCTCGGCAGGGTGTACATCAACCAGCAGCCCATTGACGAACCCTACGTCAGAAAGGACGTCCTGAGCGATCACCCGAAGGTGGTTATACCTGCCGGGCAGGTTTTCGTGATGGGAGATAACCGGCCGAACAGCCACGACAGCAGGGCGTTCGGCCCCGTGCCAATCAATCTGCTCCGCGGCAAGGCGCTTGTCGTGTACTGGCCGCTCGGCGACATCAGGGTTATCAGGTGAGGAGGTGTCCTCTTGGGCAGGCCGTGGTACCCCGGGCATATGGCGGCGGCTCTGCGCGCCGTCAGGGAGAACGCCAGGCTCGTCGACGTTGTCGTCGAGGTTGTCGACGCGCGCGGGCCGGAGACCAGCCGTGACCCGGCGCTCTCGCGCGTGATTGGCGACAAGCCGAGGGTAATAGGAATGGCCAGGGCGGATCTCGCGGACCCGCCCATCACGGACCGCTGGGTCAAGTGGTTCCGGTCTCAAGATGCGCTGGCATTCCCAGTGGACGCCCTCACTGGTGCGGGCGTCCGGGACCTCCTGCGCGGGTGCCGCGAGGCGCTCGGCGAACGCGAAGCGCGCCTCTCGCGCGGCGGGCGGCCGAGGCCGCTCAGGATAATGGTTGCCGGCGTCCCCAACGTGGGCAAATCCTCGCTTATCAACCGCATGACCTCTAGCGGCTCAGCGCGGACGGGGGCGGCCCCGGGTATCACTCGTGGCAAGCAGTGGATCCGCGCTGGAGAGGGCATCGAAGTGCTCGACCTGCCCGGGATACTCAAGCACAGGGAAACGGGGGCCGGCGCCCAGGTCAAGCTGGCGCTGATGGGTATTATCCCGGAAACCACGTATGACACCTATGAGATGGGGCTCGAGGCCGTCGCTCTGCTGGCCACGCTCCGTCCCGAGATGCTCACCGCGGTTGGTGTTGGAGACCCGGCCGCGCCGCCCGAACTCATCATTGACGAACTGGGGCGGAAGAGAGGATTCCTCATGAGGGGTGGCGAGGTTGACCGCGGGAAGGCGGCCCTGTGGATGATTAAACAGTTGCGCGACGGAAGGGCGGGGAGATTCAGCCTTGAAACCCCGTCGTGAACCTCTCGATGGAGGGGGGCGAGGGTCTTGCGTAGGTGGGGCCGTGGCGTCCGCCTGCGGAGAGCTCTCAGCCCGGGCGTGTGAGGCGATCATTGAGGCCGCGGCAGAGAGCGGTGACTGCTCGGGGCTGGAAAGTCTACTCGAGATGCTCCAGTCCCTCGATCGCGGTGGGAAAGGACGGGCGCACCTTTTGTGCAGGCGGGTCGAACGCGCGCTCGCGAGGATCGCGGAGGACAGGCGTCGGTACGAGGAGCGGTGGGCTTACGAAAGGCGCTGCTGGCAACAGGGATTCCGGGTGGTGTGCGGTGTCGACGAGGCGGGGCGTGGGCCGCTCGCGGGGCCGGTGGTCGCGGGGGCGGCAGTGCTGGAGCCTGGGACCTACATACAGGGCCTCGATGACTCCAAGAAACTCACGCCAGCCCAAAGGGAACGGATCTACGACCTTGTCGTGGCGAGGGCAGATGCAGTCTCGACTGGTATAGCGACAGTCGAGGAGATCGACACGCACAACATCTACCGCGCCACGATAATCGCGATGGTGCGGGCCTTGAAAGGCCTCAGCATTGCCCCCGACTACGTAATTACCGACGCCGTCAGGCTGCCTGGACTACCTACACCTCAGTTACCCGTTATCGACGGTGACGCGCTCTGCAATTGCGTGGCTGCCGCGTCCATACTGGCAAAGGTGACGCGCGACCGCATCATGGTGGACATCGACCGTGAATTCCCCGAATACGGTTTCTGCAGGCACAAGGGATACGCCACATCCGAACACCTCCAGGCGCTCGAGCGACTGGGGCCGTGCCCGCACCACCGGACGACGTTCCACTGGCGTAGCGAGCAGGGTACTCTGCCCGGGCTCGACAGCGTGCCGGGGCGTGGGACCGGCGAGGGAGCGGGCTTCGATTGAGCCGCCTCACGGGGATGGCCGGGGAAGACGTGGCGGTCGAGGAGCTCGAAAGGCGCGGGTATAAGATACTCCACCGCAACTGGCGCTGCAGGCTGGGGGAACTGGACATCATTGCCCTGGACGGGGCGACGCTGGTGTTCGTCGAGGTCAAGGCGCGGCGTTCGAGTGACTACGGGTTCCCCGCGGAGTTCGTCGATCACAGGAAGAGAATCAGGCTGGAGCGGCTTGCGCGCGCGTTTCTGACGGGCGCTGCCGGAGACCTCCGCGACCGCCCTTGCAGGTTCGACGTGGTTTCGGTCGTGATTGACGGCGGGCGGGTTTCGGCCGTGGATGTCATCGTGGATGCGTTCTAACGAATAGGCCCTCGTCCAGATCCAATCCGCGATCGATACCCTGAGGAGGGAAGGCAACATGTTCGAATCCAGGGACCTCCGTGTGGAGACGAAGGATTTACCCGAGCAACCCGTAGTGTCAGTCAGGAAGACGATACCAATCGGCGAGGTAGGGCGACTGTTCGGAGAGGTGGCCCGCAGGCTGCGCGGTCGCCCCGAGGGAGCGCCTTTTGCCATGTACCACAACCCTGACTTCGACCCGTCGGCTGTAGACGTGGAGGTCGCGTTCCCCGTCCAGAAGGGGGGCGACAGGGTTCTGCCGGCCGCGAAGGTGGCATCCGTCATGTACATCGGCGACTACGGCGGAGTGGGGAAGGCATACGAGGCGCTGTTCGCGTGGATGGAAGAGCAGGGTCTCAAGACCGCAGGACCCAGCCGCGAGATATACCTCGTCGGACCGCAGTCCAGCAAGGAACCGGCAGAGTACGTCACCGAGATACAGATCCCGATCACTCCCGCCTGAGCCGGAGTGCAGCCGGCGCCGCACTGGGCAGGTTCCACCGCCGCGGGCGACCCCGCTTCAGGCGAGCTCTCTCTAACGGAACCTGCTGATCGAGCCGATATTTCTGTTATATCGAACTCTTCAATGGGGGGAGGGCTCTTCGTGTCCACACCCGAACTCCAGTCGGCAGCGGAACGGGTGGCCGAATTCGTCCGGGACCTCATTTCAGGAGGCAGGGACCTCACTCGCAGGCTCGAAACCAGGTGCACAGACCCCGCAATGGTGCTGATAGAGCGAGCGGTCAATGATATCGCAGGATCCTTTCGCGAGACTCTCCTCGCTTTGCATTCCGAAATCAGCCGTGCCTCTCACCTCGAAGCGATGAACCTGATGAGTCTCACCCAGATATCGTCGGCCGTCAGGGCGCAGAGCGAGCAGGTCGGACTGCTCTCGAAGATGGTGTCGGAGCTGTCGGACGCCGTCAAGGAAGTGGCATCCTCGGCCGCCAACTCCGCGGCGATGGCTTCGCAACTCAACCAGACGGTGGAGACCGGCCTCGGCGTGATCGGCGGCGCCATCTCCTCCATACAGTCGGTGATGGGCCTCGCCGAGGATGCTTCCAGAGGTGTGAAGGGCCTATCCGAGAGGACGGCGCGCACGGATGAGGTCATCGAGGTAATCGATTCGGTTGCACGGCAGACGCAGCTCCTGTCCATCAACGCGTCCATCGAGGCGGCGCACGCCGGCGACCGCGGGCGCGGGTTCGCGGTGGTCGCCTCGGAAGTACGCAACCTCGCGGACCGGACGGCGAGGTCCACGAAGGAGATATCCGCGCTCGTCGAGCAGATAAGGAAGTGGATGACGGACACTGAGGTGGCCATGTCCGGTTTCTCAGGTGGGATATCTGAGGGCGCTTCCAGGGCGGAAGCGGCTCGCGAATCCCTCGGGTCGATCCAGAGCCTCTCAAGAACGGCATCCACGACCGCCGACCGCCTGGCGGCGCTTGCGGAAGAACAGGCCGCCACGGCTGCGAACCTCGAAGAAGGGGTGAGGCAGCTCTCCTCTGGCGCCGAGAAAGCCGCCGTCGCACTTGGGAAGTCGAGCGAGCTGAGGCTGTCAGGCGTGACGGAGTCGGCGCAGGCGATAATCGGAAGTTACCGCGTGGGCAGCCGGTTTGACGAGATCCGCGAGCTCATGAACGAGTTCGCGGAGCGCGCCGAAGCGGTGGTCGAACGGGCGATGCGTGAAGGCCGGCTGACTGCTGCGGACGTGTTCGACACCAACTACGTCGAGGTGAAGGGGGCACTCATCGCGAACCTGGCTGACCTGTTCGATGTCAGGCGGGTTCCACGAGAAGGCTTCAACCCCCCAAAATACACGACCAGGTATGACAGGAAAGTAGACAGGCAGCTGATAGCGTTAATCGACGAATACGCTGCCGCGGACCCCGGCATTGCGTACCTCGCGGTCACGGACATCAACGGGTTTAGCATAGCCGTCGCGAGCAACGCCGCCCGCGATTGGACGGGAGACCCGGCGAAAGACCTGGCGGGCAACAGGCTCAAGCGCATGTTTGAGGACCCTGTGGGTCTGAAGGCCGCCCGAGTCGGGCTGCGCGGGGCCGAGAAGGTCAGGCCGCGAGCCCATCGCTCGGAGTTCACGGCCGCGGGAATCGACCTCTCGAAGCCGGGCGGAGGCAGGGAGTTCCTGCTTCAGACATACGCTAGGGACACTGGCGAGGTTTTGAAGGACCTCGTGGTCCCCATATATGCGGCGGGGCAGAGGTGGGCTGTAGTCCGCTGTGGATACAGCGTGGCCGTCTAGAAGCGACCCGCCGGCGCCGCGAAGGCGCGTCAGATGCCCAGTTTGGCCGCGAAAAGAGGCAGCAGGAGATTATCCACGGGGGCGTGGTCGTCCGTTAGGACCAGGCCCTTGTTCTTTGGCTCTCGTGGGTTCACCGCGAAATCGACGTCTTCTGGGGCAGTCCACTTGTCAACCGGGAGCGGGGATGCAGACGCCAGCACGAGGTGGGGGCTCCTGACCCCGTGTGCGGCCGACGCGCTGCCGGCGACTATCCAGATGTGTGGGAACACCTGCGACAGCGTGGTGGTGAAAGCGTCGAGGAAGCCACCGCCGGCCGTGTCTATGATGTTCGCCACGTACACCCCGTTGTCGGAGAGGTGGGCCCTCAGGAGACCGGCGAACTCCTTCGTGGTCAGATGGTACGGGACCGACAGGTCGTTGAATGCGTCACCGAATATCAGGTCGTACTTCTTGCCCGGCGGAAGGTTGTTTACCGCGGTCCGCCCGTCTTCGTTAAGGGACACGATTTTCGTCGGATTAACAATGAACTGCGAGAGGGCGATCTTCGTAACCTCGGGGTCGATCTCGACCACCTCGACGGCCCCCTTGGGGTAGCGGCGTTCGACCCAGTAAGGGAGCGTGTACCCCCCACCCCCCACAAACAGAGCGCGCACGTTTTCGGGCGCCCAGTTCCTGATGACCCAGGCGGACACCCGTTCGTACTCGTACCAGAGGAAGTCGGGGTTGTCAGGGTTGGCCGCCGAGTGGATGAGGTTGTCCAGTATGAGCTGCTTCACGATACCGCCTACCGGATGAACGCTGGTCGCGATCTTTATCCGGTAGTAAGCTGACTCGATTACGTTGCCATCCCGCACGAACCGGTTGAGGCCCGCGAGGCTTCCCACCGCAACCGCCGCGACAAGAACCAGCGCTACAGCCCTCTCTCGGCGGGATTTCCACGTCATGGCGAGGACGCCCAGGAACAGCAGCCCCCCGGAAACCCCCAGCACGATGGCCCTGGTGCCGAATGCCGGGATCAACCAGAACCCCGTGGCGAACGTCCCCGCGATACTGCCGAGGGATCCCGAGGCCGCGAGGCGCCCGACGGTGCTCCCTGTCCTCGCGGGGTCGTTCAGGCAGATCCGGTACAGGACGGGGGAAACGAGGCCTATCGCAAAGCAGGGTATGCCGAATACCGCGAGGATAGGCAGGGCCACCCTCAGGAGCGGCGCCTTCAGGAACGGGATGGCCAGGTGAAGGGCGGGGAGGATGGGGACGATGAGTGCCACGGCGATCCCCGAGACCACCAGTATCGGGCCCAGTATCTGGCGCGGATCACGCCGGTCGGCGAGCCAGCCGCCGGCGAAGCTCCCGGCGCTCATGCCCGCGAGGACGGCGCCGATTACGCTGGTCCACGTATACAAGGAAACCCCCAGCACGGGGGCTACCAGCCTGCTTGCCACGAGCTCGAGTGTCATGGTAAAACCGCCGCAGAGGAACGCCATCAGGTAATAAGCCAGCAAGTGCCATTCACCTCGTCTACGCCTGTGCGGTAATGCAGACGTATTTCGTCCACCCGGCCCGCATCCCTTCCGGCGTTGCGGCGCCGGTTGACCCACCGGCAGGAATAATATGGATCATGGAGAACACACCCGTGGGTGAGGGCGTCGGGCGCTGGCGTGAAGGGAGGCGTTCCGGCGCTCTTGGTCGTCAAGGTGAGGTCCGCGGGGGTCCGCGGTGTTGACGGATACATAGTGGAGGTCGAGGTGGACGTCGCCAACGGCCTGCCATGCTTCACGATAGTCGGCTTGCCGGATGCGGCGGTTCGCGAAGCGGCCGAGCGCGTCAGGTCGGCCGTGAAGAACTCGGGGTTCGAATTCCCCTGCAAACGGATAACGGTAAACCTCGCGCCGGCCCACACGCGCAAGGAAGGCCCTGGCTTCGACCTGCCCATAGCCCTGGGGATACTTGCGGCCTCGGGGCAACTCCGGCGCGGTGGCGCGTTGGACGACTATGTCGCCATGGGGCAGCTGTCGTTGGACGGCTCGGTCGGGGCGGTGGCAGGGGTGCTTGCGGGGGCGCTGGCCGCGCGCGACGCGGGGCTGAAGGGGGTCATAGTCCCCGCGGGGAACGCGGGCGAGGCGGCCTGCGTAGGGGGTATAGACGTCATTCCGGCGGTATCGCTCGCGTGGCTGAGCGGCGGCTCCCGAGATTCCTGCGGCAGGCGCATCCCACCGCCATGTGGGCCTGCCCCTCCGGACCCCGCACCCGACAGTGAGGACCTCGCCGATGTGGCCGGGCAGGACCATGCGAAGCGGGCCATGGAGATCGCGGCCGCCGGAGGGCACAACGTGTTGCTGGTAGGGCCCCCTGGGACAGGTAAGACCATGCTGGCGCGCCGGCTCCGCTGGATCATGCCACCGCTGACAGGGGAAGAGTCCCTGGAGGTTACGAGGACATACAGCGTGTGCGGCCTGCTGAAGTGCCCGGACGGCCTGATGAGGGAAAGGCCTTTCAGGGCTCCTCACCACACCATATCTCAGGCGGCTCTAATCGGAGGGGGCTCGGGCGAACCCAGGCCGGGTGAGGTGTCGCTGGCGCATCGCGGGGTGCTGTTCCTTGACGAAGCGGCCGAGTTCAGGCGCGACACGCTGGAGGCGTTGAGGCAGCCGCTCGAGGACGGTTTCGTGCGGGTGGTCCGCTCAGGAGGGGCCGTCACATTCCCCGCGTCTTTCTTGCTCGTTCTCGCCACCAATCCCTGCCCGTGCGGGTTCCTCGGGGACCGCAGCCGGCCCTGCGAGTGCCCGCCTGCGCGGCTGGCGGCCTACCGTTCGAGGCTGTCCGGTCCGCTCATGGACAGAATCGACCTGCACGTGGAGATGAGGCGTGAGCCGTTCCCCCCGACCGGCGGCGAGCCGGCCGGGGGCGGAGCCCAGGGCGGCGGGCGCGGGGATCGAGGTGGGTGGTCTTCCGGAGAGGTCCGTGGGCGGGTGCTGCGCGCGCGCGAGTTGGCAGCCGCCAGGCTGGCCGGGGCCGGGCTTGACTGCAATGGCAGGATGGAGCGCCGGCACCTGCGGAGGCACGTAAGGCTCGGCTCCGGCGCGAGGGAATTCCTCCGCGAGGTGTTCGAAAGTCTCGACCTGAGCATGAGGGCGTACGACAGGATCCTCAAGGTGTCGCGGACCATCGCGGACCTGGCGGGATCGGAAGAGGTTGCCGTCGAGCACGTCGCTGAGGCCGTGCAGTACAGGGTCACCGGCGGGCGGGGAGTCCAGGGGTTGTAGTATCGCCGCCCGCGCGGCACACCTCTTGCATGGGTGTCGGGTGGGGCCCCAGGGCAGGCGGCCGCCGCGCCGCTGAAGGCGAGCCTGGCGCGGCCCCAGTGGCCACGCAGAGCGTCGCCCGGGCGTGGTTAGCCGTGCCCGGAAGCGGGCGGTTTGCCCGCGGACGAGACAATTGACAGCGGATCCGGCCGGGTGCTAAGCTTGGATAGTGCGTCCCAGCGTGGGCGCGTTACTGGTCCGTAACTGCGCGAATGCACGGCGAAAGGCGGGTATGTGATGAGGATAATCGTATGCATCAAGCAAGTCCCCGATACGACGGAGGTCAAGATAGACCCCGAAACGGGGACGCTCGTGCGCGAGGGAGTGCCAAGCATCATCAACCCATTCGACACGTACGCCCTGGAGGAGGGCATCCATACGCGCGAGCAGCTGGGCGGCACGGTTACGGTGGTCAGCATGGGGCCGCCCCAGGCGCGGGACGCGCTCAGGGACGCTGTCGCGATGGGCGCGGACGACGCGGTACTTCTCTCAGACAAACGATTCGCCGGAGCGGACACTCTGGCGACTGCGTACACGCTGGCCAGGGCCATTAAACAGTTAGGCGGCGCCGATCTGATACTCTGTGGAAAACAGGCGATAGACGGCGATACCGCTCAGGTCGGCCCGGGTGTAGCTGAAGAACTGGACATCCCGCACGTCACCTACGTCAAGAAAGTGGTCGCCTTCGACGGCGGCAGGGTAAGGGTGGAGCGTATGGTGGAGGGCGGAGTGGAGGTCGTTGAATCCACGATGCCCGTACTGCTGACAGTCATGAAGGATATCAACCAGCCCCGTCTTCCCACGCTGAAAGGCATCATGCGCGCCAAGCGCACGGAGATCAAGGTGTGGGGACTCGAGGACATCGGTGCGGACGAGGAGAGGACCGGTCTCAAGGGGTCCCCGACCGAGGTCGTCAGGGTATTCACCCCCGAGCTCCGGAAACAGGGGCAGGTACTCGAGGCCCCTGTGGAGGAGCAGGTCAAGGTGCTCGTTTCGAGGCTGCGCGACGTCAGGTGTGGATGAGGGGGAATCTGAGTGGGCGAGATCAGGATACTTGCTGAAGTATGTACACAGTGCGGCGCGTGCGTGAGCGCGTGTCCGTTTGGGGCCATAGAAATACGGGAGGACGGCCCTCCCAGGATAACCGAGGCGTGCACGCTGTGTGGCGCCTGTGTGACCGCGTGCCCGGTGGAAGCCATCGAGAAGATTGCCGAGGAGGGAGGCCTCCGCGGCGGTGCGGCCCAGGAGTCGAGCGGCGTCTGGGTTTTCGCGGAGCAGCGAAACGGTGAAATCGCAGGCGTCGTGTTCGAACTACTGGGTGAAGGCCGCAAGCTCGCAGGGGCGCGAGGGCAGAAGCTCGCGGCGGTGCTGTTGGGCAGCGGGGTGTCGGGGTGCGCCAGGGACCTCGTGGCGCACGGCGCCGACGCGGTGTACGTTGCCGACGACCCGTGCCTCAAGGATTTCAGGGATGAACCGTACGCCCTGGTGATGGAGAGCATGGTCAACCAGTATAAGCCGGAGATCGTGTTGTTCGGGGCGACGTCCACCGGAAGGTCGCTGGCGCCCAGGCTGGCTGGCAAGCTCAGGACCGGCCTCACGGCCGACTGCACGGGGCTGACCATCGACGAGGAAACCGGCCTCCTGAAACAGACCCGGCCCGCGTTCGGCGGGAACATCATGGCCACGATTCTGTGCCGCAGGACGAGGCCGCAAATGGCCACGGTAAGGCCACGCGTTATGAAACGCGCGGTGGCGGACCCACACAGGGCTGGGGAGACCATACAGTTCAAGGTGGATTCCGCTTCGATTAAGCCCCGGACGAGCGTGCTCGAGTTCGTCGAGGAAGTCACCGAGACCGTCAAGATCGAGGATGCGGACATCATCGTGTCGGGCGGCAGAGGCCTCGGGGAGGCGAAGAACTTCGCCCTGATCGAGGAACTGGCCAAGGCCCTGAAGGCGGCTGTGGGGGCGTCCCGGGCGGCGGTTGACTCGGGATGGATACCGTATTCGCACCAGGTGGGGCAGACCGGTAAGACCGTTTGCCCGAAGATATACGTGGCGGTCGGCATATCCGGCGCCATTCAGCACCTGGCGGGAATGCAGGGGTCGGAGATGATCATTGCGATCAACAAGAACCCCGACGCGCCGATATTCAAGGTGGCCAACCTTGGCATCGTGGGCGACCTGTTCGAGGTCGTGCCGGCGCTGACGAAGGAGATGAAGAAGGCGTCGGGCCAATCGTGATGCGCTGAGAATCCGAGCCTGCCCGTGTTTTATGGAGCAGGACTTACCTCTTTACCCATTGCGAACCATGAGTCGGGTTGTCCATAACGGCTGAGCCATAGTATGCTAGTTATGTCAAGCCGTGACACACCTGTACTCCATGAGCTGGAGGTCCGCGATGGGTTTCGTTTTGTCGACTCGGGTGAGAGCCCCGCGTGTTACCGCGGTCACCCTCTTATCGATTTCGTTAGTCCTCGCGGGCTGGGCAGCCGCGGGCCGGACGGGCGCCGGTGGCCCCACAGGCCGCGCAGCGGCAGCGCCGTCTCAGAAGGGGGCGGCAACCGCCAGTATCTACACCGTGAAGCCAGGGGACTCCCTGTACTCGATATCCCGGAAGTTCAACATGACCGTCGCTCATCTCAAATCGGCCAACGGGCTCAAGAGCACCTTACTCAAGGTGGGCCAGCGCCTGGTAGTAGGGAAGGCCGCCGCCGGCGTCGCGGGGGGTTACGACCTTCGCCTACTGCACCGGCTTGAGCGGGGGGAAACGCTTGAGGCCGTGGCGATGAGATACGGGACCCCCATGCAGGCCATAATCGAGGCGAACGGCGGAAAAGCCCCCGCTGCGGGAACGATCGCCGTCATTCCGTATCCCAGTCTCCCCGTCCGGCCAATCTCGAGGCAGCCACGGCTCCCGTCACATTTGGTCGCCGGATACTACGTGAAGTCCTCCGCCAGCGATTCCCTGGCGTTTTCCTCGGTCAAGGAGTACGGGCAGGCGCTCGACTTGCTCATATTCGCGTCACATCGCATCAGACCCGATGGCTCCGTCGATGGGACCCTGTATGACGACCAGCGTGAGGCGGCGCGCCAGGGCGGTGGAAGGTTCCTGATCATGTTCACGAATCTGAACGGCGGCCGGTTCGACCGCAACCTGGTGCATCTCATCTTGAGAAGCCCGGAACTGAGGAAAAAGGCGGTCGACGGAATCCTCGAAGTCGTCGAGCGGGAAAAGGCGGCAGGGGCGGACATCGACTTCGAGAACGTACCCCCCGAAGACAGGCGTTACTTCTCCCAGTTCATGCGCGAACTGGCCGACGCGCTTCACCCGGTGGGGTACATGGTGACAGCATCGGTGCCCGCCAAACTCAAGGAAAACCCGTCCCAGGGCTGGTCCGGAGCGTTCGACTACCCGCTGCTGGCGAGCATCTGCGACCTCGTTTTCGTGATGGCTTACGACCAACACTATGCCACCGGGGCAGCCGGCCCGGTCGCTGGTATTGACTGGGTGCGGGCTGTCTGCGAATATGCCACCACGGCGGTGCCGGCCGACAAGCTCGTGCTCGGCGTGCCCTCTTACGGATACGACTGGAGGATCGGCCGCCGTGGAGCCAGGGCCGTGCCGGCGTTCAGGGCGCTCGAGATGGCATCCGCACATGGGGTCCAGGTGAGCAGGGACGCCACCGGCCTGGTGCCATTCTTCTACTACAAGGACGGC
Source organism: Bacillota bacterium (assembly GCA_013178305.1). Classification (NCBI taxonomy): domain Bacteria; kingdom Bacillati; phylum Bacillota; species Bacillota bacterium. The sequence goes on from JABLXB010000005.1 coordinate 95,734, forward strand.
CGCATCAAGCGCGTCGTCTACTTTGAAGATGCGGCGAGCCTGGCCCACAAAATGGAACTCGTAAGGAATCTCGGGCTTCGAGGGATCGTGTTCTGGCGCCTCGGGTACGAGGATCCCCGGGTGTGGGAGGTCGTGAGCCCCGAGGCATCGTGACCGGGAGATCGTGACCCGCGATGGAAGGAAGCGATGGCCCCGTGGTAGAAACGATCCAGCCGTGTCGAGATCTCATCCGGTCCAACACGGGGCCGTTCAACCGGCGGCCGCCGGCGCCGCCGGCGCGGAGGACGCCCCATACTGGTTGTCTCTTGGCAGGGCGGCAGGGATAGGCCCACGTCGCTTCGTCCGCCTCGTAGAATTCTTTGGCTCGCCCCAGGCCGTATTGGGCCGTACCGCGGCCGAAGTGTCCAGGGCTGCGTGCGTGCCCCTGGATGTTGCAGCAGGCGTCCTGCGGAGCGTTCCCGGCATAGAAGAGGACCTGCAGGTCCAGGCGATGGCGAGGGCCGGAGCGCGCCTCGTCACGTACCTTTCCACGGAGTATCCCCCACTACTCAGAAACATCCACGATTTCCCGCCGTTTCTGTTTGTGCGCGGAATGACCCTTTCGAGTCTCGGTGCGCCGGCGCGCGGCCAAGACAGGACGCCCTGGGTCGCGGTCGTCGGTAGTCGCAAGGCCACGCCGTACGGAAGGTCCATGGCTGCCGCGCTGGCCCGGGATCTCTCATTGAGCGGCGTGGTGGTCGTCAGCGGGATGGCCGCGGGCATAGATTCCTGCGCGCATCGTGGGGCTCTCGACGGCGGGGGCCCGACCGTGGCCGTGCTCGGAACCGGTGTGGACGTGCCGTACCCAAGGGCAAACGCCGCTCTCCTTGAGAGCATCATCCACAGCGGCGCGGTGGTATCCGAATACCCCATGGGGTCGCAGCCCGAACCGTGGCGCTTTCCCGCGCGCAACAGGATTATCAGTGGTATGTGCGAGGCCACCGTCGTGGTCGAGGCCGGGGAATCGAGCGGCGCGCTCATCACCGCGGACTTCGCACTGGAACAGGGGCGGGAGGTACTGGCGGTTCCGGGGCCGGCGGGGGCGGCGATGAGCCGCGGCACCAACGGGCTCATCAGGAGTGGAGCAGGGCTGGTTGAGACCGCTGCGGACGTCCTGGAGCCGCTTGGTCTGGAGACATCCGGCGGGGGAACCGGGCGGGGGACCGGTTGCGGCGCCCAACCTTCCGTCGAGGAAGGCGCGGTGATGGAGGCCCTTCGCGAAGGACCCATGTCGGTCGGTGAAGTAGCGCAGAGCACGGGGATGGACCTGCCTGGTGTCATGGGCAGTCTTACGAAGCTGGAGATCATGGGGCTTGTGTGCAGGCTGCCGGGAGGGGTATACTGCAGGCGGCGCTAGGTAGAATACGAGCGGACGGAATCCAAGCCGGAGGGGTGTCACGCATCGGGATGACCAAACCGTTAATCATCGTGGAGTCGCCGGCCAAGGCGAAGACCATACAGGGCTTCCTGGGGAAGCGATTCACCGTAAAGGCCTCGATGGGCCACGTCAGGGACCTTCCAAGGAGCCAGTTCGGTGTGGATGTCGATAATGGGTTCGAGCCGAAGTACATCGCGATCCGGGGTAAGGGCGATGTAATCAAGGACCTGCGTGAAGGGGCCAAAAAGGCTTCGAAGGTGTACCTCGCCACCGACCCTGACCGCGAGGGTGAAGCCATATCGTGGCATCTCGCCCACATACTCGGGCTCGGAGAAAGCGACTCGAACAGGCTCGAGTTCCACGAGATTACGCGGGACGTCGTCCAGCAAGCCGTCAAGCAGCCTCGTTCTATAAACATGAACCTCGTCAACGCGCAGCAGGCGAGGAGAATACTCGACAGGCTCGTCGGCTACAAGCTCAGCCCGCTATTGTGGCGCAAGGTTGGGCCGGGACTGAGCGCCGGGAGGGTGCAGTCGGTCGCCGTCAGGCTCATCTGCGACAGGGAGAACGAGATCGAGCGGTTCGTCTCGGAGGAATACTGGACACTCGTTGCTGCGCTGGTCAAAGATGGAGGGGCTGGCGAGGCATTCACCGCGAGGTACTACGGCGCGCGGGGCGAGAAGCGGGACCTCAAGACCGGTGACGAGGTCCGTGACCTCATCGGCGAGCTGAAGGCCCGCGAGTATGTGGTTTCGTCCGTCAAGAAGAAGGAAAGGCGGCGCATACAACCGCTGCCGTTCACAACGAGCACGATGCAGCAGGAGGCCGGCAGGAAACTCGGGTTCACTGTGCGGAGGACCATGCGCGCCGCCCAGCAGCTCTACGAGGGGCTTTCGCTCGGTTCCGCGGGAACGGTGGGACTCGTGACCTACATAAGGACCGACTCCACCAGGGTCAGTGAAGCCGCGCGAGGCGAAGCGCTTTCGTACGTCCAGTCGAAGTTCGGGCCCGAATACAGGGGCTTCGTGCGTAAGGAGCCCGGCGATAAGCCGTTCGTCCAGGGAGCGCACGAGTGCATAAGGCCGACTTCGGTGTTCAGGGATCCCGAGTCGGTCAAGCAGTTCCTCACAGCCGACCAGTACAGGCTGTACCGGCTGGTTTGGGAGAGGTTCCTCGCCAGCCAGATGGCGCCGGCCGTGTATGACACTGTTACGGCCGACATAGCGGCGGGGGAGCACCTGTTCAAGGCGAGCGGCTCGGCCCTGAAGTTCGCGGGATTCACGAGAGTGTACGTCGAGGGAAAAGACGACGAAGAGAAAAACGGCGAAGAGGCGCTCCCGGAACTCGCGGAGGGCGAGCGCCTGCGGCTTCAGGGGCTGAAAGGAAAACAACATTTCACGCAACCGCCGTCCAGGTATACGGAGGCCATGCTCGTCAAGGCCCTAGAGGAGAAGGGCATTGGGCGTCCGAGCACGTATGCGCCGACGATTGAGACGATCCAGGACCGGGAGTATGTGAACAAGGAGCAGGGCCGGTTCAAGCCGACCGCGCTCGGGAGGATCGTTGTCGACCTTCTCAGGGAGCACTTCCCCAACATAATCGACGTCGAATTCACTGCGGCCATGGAGCAGGACCTCGATGGTGTGGAGTCGGGCAACCGCGGGTGGCTGAACGTGGTCCAGGAGTTCTACACCCCCTTCTCGTCAATGCTCGAGGCGGCCGATACGAGGATCGAGCGCGTCGAGCGGCCCGACGAGCCCACGGATGTTGTGTGCAACCAGTGCGGCAGGCAAATGGTAATCAAGCGTGGCCGCTTCGGGAGATTCCTGGCATGTCCCGGCTTCCCGGAATGCCGGAACACCAAGCCGATCACCGAGCCGGCCGGCGTCAATTGCCCGGAGTGCGGGCGTGAGGTCGTGGTCAGGAAATCGAAGAAGGGGAGGAAATTCTACGGTTGTAGCGGGTACCCCGGCTGCAAGTTCGTATCATGGGACAAGCCGCTACGTGAAAATTGCCCCAATTGTGGAGCTTTTCTTGTGGAGAAGAGGACAAGGGAACGAGGCCTCGAATACCGTTGTTCCAGGGAGGGTTGCGGTTATGTAACCCGGCCCCCCAGGAAGGGCTCGCGAAAGGCTCCTCCGGAGGAGGTTGCCGGACAGGCTGCCCCAGTCGGGGTGGAGATATCCGGCTGAACTGCAGCGATGGGTAATGGTCCGCACCGTGAAAGGGGCAGAAGCCGACTTGGCGGAAAATCTCGTTGAAGAATTCCTCACGTATCTCGTCGCCGAGAAGAAGGCGTCGCCGAAGACCCTCGAGAGTTACAGCCGCGACATTTCACAGTTCTTGGGTTTTCTGGACCGGCTTGGCCGGGGCATCGAGAGACCCGAGGAGATAGATTACCTCGTCATCCGCGGCTTCGTCTCCCACCTGTCGGGGCAGGGCTATTCCAGGAGGTCCATCGCGAGAAAACAGGCATGCCTGCGCACGTTCTTCAAGTACCTTTGTAGGGAAGACCGGATCTCCAGCAATCCCGCCAAAGAGGTGGCAACCCCGAAGCTGGAGAAGAAGCTGCCTCACTTTCTTGACGAAGCGGAGGTCCGGGCGCTCATCGAGCAGCCTGACTCCTCCACGGTCCTGGGCGCTCGAGACAGGGCGATACTGGACCTCCTGTACGCGGCGGGGCTACGGGTTAGTGAACTCGTTTCGCTGAGCGCAGGGGATATCGATTACTCGGTGGGGTACGTGGTGGTAATGGGAAAGGGACGCAAGGAGCGATTCGTGCCGGTCGGCTCCGAGGCTATCGCATCTCTCGGACGATACCTCGAGTCGTCTCGCCCCGCGCTGGCCGCGAACTCCCGGAAACCGGGCAGGGCGCTGTTCCTGAGCAAGCGCGGCACGCGGCTGACGACGAGGAGCGTCATGCGCCTCGTAGACAAGTACGTGAAGATGCTCGCGATCAGGAAGCACGTCAGCCCCCACACACTGCGGCATTCGTTCGCCACACACCTGCTCGCCGGGGGCGCCGACCTGCGCTCTGTCCAGGAGATGCTTGGTCACGCGAGCATATCCACCACGCAGATCTACACGCACATCACGAGGAAGAAGATGAAAGAGGTGTACGACAAGGCGCACCCGCGGGCGTAGCGCCGGCGGGGACGTTTCCATTTCGTGGCGCGGGAGCGCAACAGGGGGTAGTCTGGATTGGCCGTGGAGAATGGGCCGTTTGTAGGCACCACGATCGTGGCCGTGAGGCGAGACGGCAAGGGCGCCATGGCGGGGGATGGGCAGGTAACGCTTAGCGCGAATAACACGATAATGAAACAAACTGCCCGTAAGGTGAGGCGTATAAGTGGAGGGAAAGTCCTCGCCGGTTTTGCCGGCTCCGCGGCAGATTCCTTCAGCCTGTTCGAGCGTTTTGAATCCAAGCTGGCCGAGAGCAGGGGGAACCTGCAGCGCGCCGCTGTGGAACTCGCCAAGGACTGGAGGACAGATAGGGCGCTTCGCCGGCTCGAAGCGCTGATGATCGTCATGGACTCGACCGGGCTCCTGGTCATCTCGGGTAGTGGTGACGTGATCGAACCGGATGACTCCGTGGCCGCCATCGGGTCCGGCGGGCCATACGCCCTGGCCGCGGCAAGGGCCCTCGTCCGGTTTACCGGCCTGGACGCTGGTAAAATCGCCGCGGAGGCGCTGAAAGTGGCGTCGGAGATTTGCGTATTCACCAACGACCGCGTGGTGCTCGAGGAGATAGACGCGAGTTGAACCATGGGTGTCTTTTGGGGGAGAGGGGGCCGTCTGGGCATGGGTTCGAGTGAACTCACCCCTCGGCGGATCGTCGAGGAGCTTGACAAATATGTGGTCGGGCAGGCTAAAGCCAAGCGATCGGTAGCGATAGCGCTCAGGAACCGCATCCGGAGGCACAACGTCCCGCTGGAGCTGAGGGACGAGATAGTACCCAAGAACATCCTCATGATCGGCCCGACCGGAGTGGGCAAGACCGAAATCGCACGCAGGCTGGCACGGCTCGTGCATGCGCCGTTTGTCAAGGTTGAGGCCACCAAGTTTACCGAAGTCGGCTACGTCGGCCGTGACGTGGACGCCATGGTGAGAGACCTCGTCGAAAGTTCCGTGAGGATGACGAGGGCCGAACGCATGGAAGAGGTGAAGGACAAGGCGGCCGCGCTGGGCGAGGAACGCCTCCTGGATATCCTCGTCCCCATACCTTCACGGGAGTCGGGCCCCAGGAACCCGTTTGAGGCGATTTTCGGCGGGCAGAGGGCGCGGGAGCCTGACGAGGAGTTCGAGCAGCGCGTGAGCGAAGCCCGCAGGGCCCGCGATGAGGTGCGCGAGCTGTTGTCGGCCGGGGAGATCGAGGACCGCCTGGTGGATGTCGAGGTAGACGATAGTGCGACGCCGCTGATCGAGGTTTTCGACGGCAGCGGGATACAGGAAATGGGCGTGAATCTCCAGGACGTATTCGGCGGGTTGCTGCCCCGCAAGAAGAAGCGGCGGAAGATCCCCGTGGCCGAGGCGAGGAAGGTACTCGCGCAGGAAGAGGCGCAGAAACTCATCGACATGGACGCCGTCATATCCGAGGCTGTCCAGCGCGCCGAAGAAATGGGGATAGTCTTCATCGACGAAATGGACAAGATAGCGGGTCGCGAGAAGGGCCTGGGCCCCGATGTTTCGAGGGAGGGAGTGCAAAGGGACATACTCCCCATCGTAGAGGGTTCGACCGTGATGACGAAATACGGCCCCGTGAAGACGGACCACGTCCTGTTCATCGCGGCGGGGGCGTTCCACGTGTCGAAGCCCTCGGACCTGATCCCTGAGCTCCAGGGGAGATTCCCGATCCGGGTCGAACTCGAGGCGCTGGGCAGGGAGGATTTCAAGCGGATACTCACTGAACCTGAGAACGCGCTTACGAAGCAGTACCAGGCGTTGCTCGCGAGCGACGGGGTCACTCTGCGGTTTACTCCCGACGGGGTGGACGAGATAGCCGACATGGCGACCAGAGTCAATGAGCAGGCCGAGAACATCGGCGCGAGGCGGCTCCACACCGTCATGGAGAAGCTACTGGAAGACCTGTCGTTCGATGCGCCCGGCGCGGGCCCCAGGTCGGTTGTAATAGACAGGAATTACGTAAGGGCCAGGCTTTCGGACATCGTCGCCAACGCGGACATTTCAAGGTATATACTGTAAGTCGTGGGACCAGCGCACAGGGAGGGAAACAGATATGCAGTCGTTGTTGCAGAAGACGCGCTCCATTTTGCACCTGTTCCAGCAGCGCTCAGGAGGCTCCGGCGACTTCGGCGATGTGGCCGGGCTCCTCAGGGAATCGCTCTCGTGTAACGTCCTCATTTTGAACCGGAAGGGGGAGCTGCTGGGGGTTGCGCCGGCATGCGATTCCGGTTGCGAAATCATGAAGACGGATATCCTGGGGGCCGGGAGGGTTCCATTTGATTATAACGACCGTCTTCTCCTCATGGAGGAGACTGTAAACAACCTCCCACAGGACAGTGCGAGATGCGTGTTCTGCAGGGACAAGGCGTGCGACAGCGCCGACAGGATGACGACGGTAGTCCCGGTGACAGGCGACGGCGAGCGCCTGGGGACGCTCGTGCTGAACCGCCAGGGCAACGGGTTCGGCGAGGCGGACTTGGTCATCGCCGAGTACACCGCGATGATCATGGCCATGAAAATGCTCCGGTCGGCGGCCGTCGAGGCCGAGGAAGAGGGCAGGAAACGGGCGGCCGTCGAGGTCGCGCTCGGGACGCTCTCGTACTCCGAGATGGAGGCTGTCCACCACATATTCGACGAGCTCAACGGCACGGAGGGGTTCCTGGTTGCGTCGAAGATAGCCGACAGGGTGGGTATTACCAGATCGGTCATCGTCAACGCCCTGAGGAAGTTCGAGAGCGCGGGTGTCATCGAGTCCCGGTCACTGGGCATGAAAGGCACATTCATTCGCGTCCTTAACGACAAACTCGTCGAGGAGCTCGCGCGTTCTCGCCGGTAACAATATTTTGGCTGCTAGGCTACGAGGAACCGCAGGCGGAAGCCTGCGGTTCCTCGTACCTGTCCCGCGCCCCTTCATCGGATTATCGATAGATCTTGAAAAATATTTAGCTGCAAAAGAAGGAAAATGTGGTAATCTGTCGTATATGAGACAGCACCCAATTAAATAGGGCACGACTGCGCGATAAATGGCAAACCCACCGAAAGGTGGGGACGCAAAGCCACGGGTCTAAAGCCGCAAGGCCATGATAGCCGGGTTGCCGAAGCAGAGGGGGAGCGTGTCTCGCTCGTCTGTTGCGAAGGCAACCGGCGAGCGAGTTTGTTTTTGGTGGAGGGATCGTGGATGGTAGGCAGGGTCGTCAACGACGCGACGATGTCGCTCCTGGAGAAGGGGCTCGACCTCGCGTCCGTAAGGCACCGCGCGATCTCCGGAAATCTGGCTAACGCCAACACCCCCGGATATAAGCGCAGAGACGTATCGTTCGAGACGGTCATGCGCCGCGCCATCGAAGGGTCGATGTCCGGCGGTGACGACGAGGATGTCCCCATCGAGCGCGTCGTCATGGTCGACGGGAACAGGTCTCAGCGCAACGATGGGAACAACGTCGACGTCGACTACGAGATGACGGTACTGGGAGAGAACACGATCATCTACAACGCTATAGCCCGTCAGCTCTCGTTGAAGCTCGCGTTGATGAGGACAGTCATTACCGAGGGGAGGCGGTAGTCGTGCGCATCTTCAGATCCATGGATGCGAGCGCTTCCGGTCTGACCGCTGAAAGGTTGAGGCTCGACATCATCGCCGGAAACCTTGCGAACGCCAACACCACGCGTACGGCCGAGGGTGGCCCGTACCGCCGGAAGGTCCCCGTGTTTGTCCAGGGTGTAGGCAACGGGTTCCGGTCATTCTTCCAGGTGTTCTCGAAGTCCCTGGACGAAGCGCAGGGTGTCCAGGTGGGCGCGGTGGTTTCAGACGACCGGCCCGGGAAGATGAAGTACGAGCCCGGGCATCCGGATGCCGACCAGAACGGGTACGTGGCAATGCCGAACGTCGACGTTGTCACCGAAATGGTAGACATGATATCGGCCACCAGGGGATACGAGGCGAACGTATCCGCAATTAACGCCGCCAAGCAGATGGCGATGCGGGCGCTGGAGATCGGCCGCAGCTGATGGGGGGATGAATGATGCCCGGGATAGGGCCCGTCATAGGTAACATGGGAATACCGGTTTCGGGGGGTGCCTGGCCGCAGGCTCCGGTGACGAGGTCGAACGGCCTGGAGGGGGCCACAGGCGCATCCGCGCCCGGGACAACCGCTCAGGCACCGTCGTTTACTTCATATCTCAAGCAGGCGATCGATGACGTGAACGCGCTGCAGGTGGAGGCGGACGCCGCTTCCAGGTCGATGCTCGCCGGCGACGTGTCCGATATCCACCGCGTCGTGATCGCGAGCGAGAAGGCAAGCCTGGCCATGCACCTGGCGATCGAGGTCAGGAACAAGGTTATCGAGGCGTACCAGGAGATCATGAGGATGCAGGTTTGAGGGGTGAACCATGACTCCTACGAAAATCTTGGCGCAGGTAATCGAAACCTGGAAGAAGATGTCCCTGGCGGCGAAGGCCGTGGTGTCGGGAGCCGGAGTGCTCGTGCTAGTCGGACTCATAGTGCTGGTAGCCACGAGCTCTCGCGGTCCGAGGATGGAGCCCCTGTTTACCGGGCTCGATCCGAGGGATGCGTCGGACATGGTCGCGCGGCTTGAAAAGGACAAGGTGCCGTACAGGCTGGACGCCGGCGGGACCGCGATACTTGTCGCCGCTCACGACGTGCACAGGCTGAGATTGGTCCTCGCGGCCGACGGTCTTCCAAGGGGCGGAACCGTCGGGTTCGAGCTTATGGACAAGACCAGGATCGGGGCGACCGACTTCGACCGTCGCGTGAACTACGTCAGGGCCGTCCAGGGCGAGCTCACGCGCACAATTACGCAGATCGATGGTGTTGAGGCTGCGAGGGTGCACATAGTCCTGCCCGAGCAGAGCCTTTTCGTGTCCAAGGCAAGGCCGGCCACAGCGGCGGTGCTGGTAAAGGTCCGTCCGATGATGGAGCTGGACAAGCTGCAAGTCCGCGGGATCGCGAACCTTGTCTCGCGCAGTGTGGAGGGGCTCCGGCCCGAGGACGTCACAATCGTTGACTATAAGGGTAAAGTTCTGTCGTCCGAATACGGCCTGGATCAGACCTCGGCGGACAAGCAAGCGGGGTCGTTCATGGAAGTCAAGATGGCCTTTCAGAAAGACCTCGAGCGCAGCGTGCAGACGCTGCTCGAGACGGCCCTGGGCCAGGGGAACGTGGTGGCGCGCGTCAACGCCGACGTGAGTTTCGACCAGACGACGGTGTCGCGGAGCCTTTTCACGCCGGCCGACAACAACGAGGGCATCGCGAGAAGCATCAAGCAACTGCAGGAGGTGTTCCAGGGTACGGGCGGCGGAGCCGGCGGCGTGCCGGGAGTGCCATCCAACGTCCCCGGCTACTCCGGCGCTACGGTGCAGCCCGGGAACTCCTCCTACCAGAGGACGGAGACCACCAAGAACGTGGAGATTAACGAGGTACGCGAGAACACCGTAGTCGCTCCCGGGACAGTGAAGAGGCTTTCGGTGGCGGTGATCGTCAACAGGGACCTCACACCGGCCGAGAAAGGCGCGATCGAGAACACGGTCGCGGCGGCGGTCGGCATCGATCCGAAGCGCCAGGACACCATCACCGTTACCGGGATGCTGTTCGACACGACGCTGGTGGACCAGCTGAAGAAAGACATGGAGAAACCCGCCGGCGTGAAGATCCCGAAGTACGCGTATGCCGGCGCGGCTGCCCTGGCGCTCGCCATAGTTGCGGGGACGGTTTTCGTGATATTGCGCAGGAGGCGGGCGCTCGAACCTCAGTCCATCGCCGCGGAGGCCCTCGAGGCGGTCGTGGCCGAATCGAAGGAGCCGACGCCGGCTTCACGCGCGAAGGAGCACATCGAGAAGCTTGTGAGGCAGAATCCTGAAGGCGTCGCCCAGCTGCTGAAGACGTGGCTGGCGGAGGCGAGGTGAGTGTGATGCAGGCGCGTGCTGGCCTATCGGGAAGGCAGAAGGCGGCGATACTGATGATTTCCCTGGGGCCGGAGCTCTCGTCGAGGGTGTTCAAGCACCTGCGCGACGAGGAGATCGAGCAGCTCACGCTGGAGATCGCCGGTGTAAAGACCGTGCAGTCCGAGATCAGGGAGAAGGTATTCGAGGAGTTCCACGAGCTTGCCCTGGCTCAGCAGTACCTCAGCGAGGGCGGGATCGAGTATGCCAAGGAAGTGCTCGAAAAGGCCCTGGGCCAGCAAAAGGCCCTGAACGTACTGCAGCGGCTTACCGCGTCTTTACAGGTTCGGCCGTTCGACTTCCTGAGGAAGGCCGACCCATCGCAACTCATGGGCTTCATCCAGAACGAGCACCCGCAGACCATATCGCTGATACTGGCTTACCTGCATCCCGATCAGGCTGCGGCGGTGCTTTCCGCCCTGCCGCCGGAGGCGCAGGTTGAGGTGGCCAGGCGCGTGGCGCTCATGGACCGCACGTCTCCGGAAGTGATAAAGGAAGTCGAGAAGGTGCTCGAGCGAAAGCTTTCGTCGATGATGACCCACGAGTACTCAATGGCGGGGGGCGTGGGCACCGTGGTGGACGTGCTGAACAAGGTCGACCGCGGGACCGAGAAGACGATAATCGAGGCGCTCGAGATCCAGGATCCCGAGCTCGCCGAGGAAATCAAGAAGCGCATGTTCGTGTTCGAGGACGTCGTGATGCTCGACGACCGGTCGGTGCAGAGAGTGCTGCGTGAGGTCGACATGAGCAAGGACCTGCCGCTGGCTCTCAAGGTCGCCTCCAATGAGGTCAAGGAGAAGATCATGAAGAACATCTCCAAGCGCGCTCAGGAGAACCTCAAGGAGAGCATGCAGTACCTCGGCCCGGTCAGGCTGCGTGACGTCGAAGAAGCGCAGCAAAAGATCGTCAACCTGATCAGGCGCCTCGAGGACGAGGGCGAAGTCATGGTCATGCGCGGGGGGAGGGACGAGATCGTTGTCTAGGGTGATAAAGTCGGGCGATGTTGCCCTTACTGAACCGGAGCCGTTGAACCTGAGGGTGATCATCCCGTTCCTGCGCGAGGCGCCAGCCCCGGCATCAGGGGCCCCTCAGGTGGCCGCTGAGGCCACACAGGGAAAAGCGGCGAAGATGGAAGGCCCGTCGCCGCATGAAGAGGCGGACCGGGTTCTGCGCGAGGCGCGGGAGCGGTCCGAGGAGATCCTGGCTGAGGCTCGCGCCGAGGCCGGCAGGATTAAGGATGTCGCCAGGCTCGAGGGGTTCGAGCTCGGCCAGAAAGAGGGATTCGATGAGGGGCTGAGCCGCGCCGAGATCGAGGTCGAAGGGATGAAGAAGGAGGCGGCGCGCCTGGTCGAGGCGGCCAGGGACGAAGCCACGCGCATCGTGGCGGCGGCCGAACCCAAAATCGCCCAGATCGCCCTGGCGATCGCGAGGAAAGTGATCAAGCGCGAGGTCGCGGCGGACCCTGAGATAGTGCTCGGAAACGTGCGCGAGGCGCTGCGGAGGATCGGACGGGACGAATCGGTGTCCGTCAGGACGAGCCCAATTGAAGTCTCCGTCGTGCACGAGGCGCGCAAGGACCTCGCGCGGGAGTTCGACGCAATTTCCGAGATAAACGTGGAAGAGGACCCGTCCGTCGGTCCGGGCGGCTGCATAGTGACCACCGGGCGCGGGACCGTGGACGCCCGGATTGAGTCGCAGATCGACAAGGCCGGGGAGCATCTCATGGAGGCGGTAGATCTCAATGGTCGCGCTGGGTAGGCTGATCGACGCCATAGAAAAGGCCGACACAGTGACGTTCAAGGGAACGATCACCCGAGTCGTGGGCCTTGCCATCGAGTCCAGGGGACCCGTGGCCAAGCTCGGTGACATCTGCCAGATCAGACCCCAGCACGGCGAGTCGATACCCGCCGAGGTCGTGGGGTTCAGGGACGGTAGCGTGCTACTCATGCCCCTTGGTGGGATGGACGGCATCGCCCCAGGCGCCGAGGTCATCGCCCTGGGCCACCCGTTCCTCGTGCGCGTGGGCAAGGGCCTGCTAGGCCGGGTGCTCAACGGGTTGGGCAAACCCATCGACGGCCGGCCTGAACCTGTGACCGGGACAGTCTACTCGGCGAACAACGCGCCGCCGGACCCGCTGCTGAGGCGGCGGATCACCAGCCCCCTCGGGGTAGGCGTCAGGGCGATCGACAGCGTGCTCACCTGCGGAAGGGGCCAGCGTCTCGGCATATTCTCCGGGTCCGGGGTGGGGAAGAGCACGCTCCTCGGCATGATCGCGAGGAACACGTCGGCGGACGTCAGCGTGATAGCGCTCGTAGGGGAACGTGGCCGCGAGGTCAAGGACTTCATCGAGAAGGACCTCGGGGAGGAAGGCCTCAAGCGCTCAGTGGTGGTCGCCGCAACCTCCGATCAGCCGGCGCTGATAAGGATCAAGGCGGCGTTCGTGGCGACGGCGATCGCGGAGTTCTTCAGGGACCAGGGTCTGGACGTCGTCCTCATGATGGACTCGGTAACGAGGTTTGCGATGGCGCAGCGTGAGGTGGGACTCGCGATCGGCGAACCGCCGGCGACCAGGGGCTACACGCCGTCGGTCTTCGCGCTCCTGCCCAAGCTCCTGGAACGGTCGGGCACCGCGGCGCGGGGGAGCGTCACGGGGTTCTACACGGTACTCGTGGACGGCGACGACATGAACGAACCCATCGCGGACGCGGTGAGGGGTATCCTTGACGGGCACATCGTGCTTTCCCGCAACCTCGCGGCGCAGGGGCATTACCCGGCGATCGAGGTCCTGCAGAGCGTGAGCAGGGTTATGATCGACGTGGCCACGAGCGAGCACATCTCGTCGGCGATGAAACTCAGGTCCGTGCTTGCCACGTACAAGGAGGCCGAGGACCTGATAAACATAGGCGCGTACGTGCCGGGGTCCAATCCGCGGATCGACTACGCGCGGCAGATGATAGACAGGGTCAACGGTTTCCTGCGGCAGGGGATCTACGAGAGCGTTTCATACGAGGACGCCGTTAACGGGCTGCGTGAGATGTTCGTGGAGGCTGAGGCGGCTTGAAGCGGTTCGCGTTCCGGCTCGAGAGGGTACTCAAAGTCAGGGAGACCGTGCTGTCGACGAGGCAGGTCGCGCTCGCCGGAGCCCAGTTCCGGCTCGGCCAGGAGGAGGAAACCCTCGCCGCCGTCACCGGGACGCTCCGCAGGTCGGAGAGCCAGTTCCGCAAAGCGGCGTCGGGCGCCGCGGCTCCGTGGCGCCTGGCTCTCGCGTCCAGGTATGTCAGGTTCCTGGAGTTCGAGGAAGATAAGCAGCAGGTAGAGGTCGAGAAAGCCCGGGACCAGGTGGAGATATGCAGGCAGCGATTGATTGAGGCGCGGCAGGAGACCAGGATCCTTGAGAAACTGAAGGACAAGCGATTTGGCTCGTACGTATCCGAGGTACTGAAAGAAGACCAATCTACCCTGGACGAGATCGGAGTAACGAGTTACGTAACCAGGGGTCAGGTTTAGGAGCATTTCAGCGGAAAGGAGGTGAGAATGATGGTGGTTATCGACAGGGCAGTCGGGTTTGACTGTGGGGCGTGCGCCGGGGCCGGGCAAGACCGTAAGCAAGCGGCCGGCGACGTTCCGGCAGGGGCCTTCGCCGGGTTCGGCGACCTGCTGTCGCTACTCGTGGCGTCCATGGTCCAGCCCGGTGGCCAGGCTGTGCTGGGAGAACCGGTGGAACCCGGGATCGTAGGCGGGGTAGCCGGAGTGACCGGAACAGCCGTCGCACCCGGGCGTGTTCAATTTGCGAACGGGTCCGGCCAGGGCGTGCCGTTTCCGGACGGCGGGGTAGCCGGAGCCGCGGGCCTTCAGATGGCGGAAGCCGCGTGTGGTCCCACGCAGAGGCCTGCCGGTGAGGTCACGGGTATCGGGGGCGCTGGTACTCAGGCGACGTCGATGTTCGAGAGCGTCGTGGACGCTGGTGCTCAGGCGATGTCGATGTTCGAGAGCGTCGTGGACGCTGGTGCTCAGGCGATGTCGATGTTGGCGGTCGGGCTGGACAGGCCTCCGGTTGATGGTATCCCGTTCGCCGTGATCGAGACAAAGGACTCGGGCGCTGGTGTAGCCCACAGCGCGGCCCGGAAAGACGACGGCGCAAACCGGAATGACGGGATCGCGGGCGCTGTGGCACTGGGAGTGGCTGGGGACGGAGTCGCCGGATCGGGGACGAGTGAGGAGGCTGAATTGGCCTCTGCCGGAGATGCCGCGGAAGTTGGCGTTAGTGAGCCGGTCAGCGACGTTCCGGTGAAGGCGGGACCGGTTGCCACGGGTGAGGACGCGCCAGGCAAATATGCTACTCGGAAGACAGGCGACGCGGCCAGCGCTGAAAAGAGCTCGGAAAAGAGCGCGGAAAGCAGCGCCCGGGCCGGAGATGAACGGCCTGAGCAGGTACGCCCCAGGAAGTCGGCCGGTCGCACTGACGACGGGGGTCCGGAGACGGACGGCGCGGAATCGTCCAGGAATTCGGGCCAGCCGTTTGCGACCCACCTGGAGGCGCAGCCGGCGGAAACCGGCGAGGCTGCGGGCGCCCGTGCAACGGGAGTCGACCGCGCCGGACTCCGGACTTCGGAGATCGCGAGGCAAATCGTCCAGCAGGGGCGGCTCCTGAAGTTCCCCGAGCGGACGGAGGTGGAGATCAGGCTGAAGCCCGAGTGGCTTGGCCGAGTGACGCTGAGGATCGCATCCCAGGAGGGGCGTATCTCCGCGAGGTTCACGGTCGGGGAAGCCGGGGCCAAGACCGAAATCGAGTCGCGCCTCGGCGAACTCAGGCAAGGAATGTCCGACCAGGGCCTCGAGGTGAGTGACATCTCAGTCTCCGTTGGGGACGGACGCCAGTGGGCCGGACAACGCCACTGGGCACCGCAGGACGGTCAGATGGGCGGTAACCGTGGGGCGGCAGCCCACACCGGAGCCGCTGAGCCGACGGCGCCCGGTGACGTGGTGGTGGGGTTGCGTGCGCGTTACCGGTCAACGCCGGGGTCGTTGGACCTCATGGCGTGATCTGTGGCCAGCCAGGTGGGACACGACGAAAAGGAGGTTAGGGACGATGGAGATCCAGGGTGTACAGGGCACGACGACCCAGAGCACGACGGCGGTCACCAAGAGCGCGCAAGATCTCTCGGGACAATTCATGAAGCTGCTCGCGGCCGAGCTCAAATACCAGGACCCGATGTCGCCGCTCGAGGACAAGGACCTCATGGCGCAGGTCGCACAACTCTCGACGCTCGACTCGATCAACGAGATGAAAGAGAGCCAGGAAAGGTTGATGGCAGCCTCGCTCGTGGGCAGGCAGGTCAAGGTGGCCGACGGCGACTCGGAGCTCGAGGGCCTTGTGTGGGGCGTCAGGCTTCGTGATGGCATAGGGCTGCTGATCGGGGACAAGGAGGTTTCACTGGACCAGGTGATCGAGGTGAGGTGAACTCAGGATGGCCATCGACGGGCTTGAAGCCTCAAGACGGCTGATTCCCATAGGGCCGCCGGGGCCAAGGCCTCCTGTGGAAGGGGCGGAGCGGGCGCCCGGTGAGTTCCGGAAGATCCTGGAGAGCGAGCTCGACGGGCACAGGCTGAAGTTCTCGGCTCACGCGCAGAAGAGAATCGAGCAGAGCCCGGTGAGTTTCGGCAGGGCGGAAGTGGACAGGGTGGCCAGGGCGGTGAATCTGGCGGAGTCCAAGGGCTCAAGGGAATCGCTGGTACTGCTTGATAACATGGCGCTGGTGGTGAGCGTGAAGAACCGCACGGTGATCACGGCGGTGGACATGCAGAGGATGAAAGACAACATCTTCACAAACATCGACAGCGCGGTGATCGTGTAAAGGGGCCGGACCTCTTTGAGGGAGCCCCAGGAGCCGCCGAACAATCGAGGCGGCGCAGACGTCCCGCTTGCCCGGTGGAAGCGGCAGCGGAGGCAGGTTCCAAACTAAAGGGAGGTCAGAAAGACTATGATGCGTTCGATGTTCTCGGCCGTTTCGGGCCTGAAGACCCACCAGATAAGGATGGACGCCATCGGCAACAACATCGCCAACGTCAACACGATCGGCTTCAAAGCCGGCCGCGTGACCTTTCAGGAGATGTTCAGCCAGACAATGAGGGGCGCGTCGGCGCCCGACGCTGACAAGGGCGGCACCAACCCGCAGCAAGTGGGGCTCGGTGTAGCACTGGGAAGCATCGACACGATCCATGGCCAGGGCAACCGGCAATCGACCGCCAAGGTCACCGACCTCGCGATCCAGGGCAGTGGGTTTTTTGTAGTCGATGACGGTGGCACGAAGTACTACACCCGCGCCGGCGCGTTCGACCTCGACAGCCAGGGCAACCTGGTTGACCCCGGCGGGAGGCTGGTCCAGGGCTGGATGGCCACGAACGGCGTGTTCGGGTCGAAGGACACCGCGACCCTGTCGAGCATAGCGATTCCGGTTGGGCAGGCCATCCAGGCGACGCCTACTACGAACGTGACCTGGGGTCACAACCTGGACGCAAGCGCCGTCGCTGGCTTCACCCGGACGACGTCGGTGGACGCACTCGACTCACTCGGCCGGTCCCACTCCATAACCATGGAGTTCCAGAAGACGGCGGTCCCAAACGAGTGGGCGTGGACCGCAACCGGACCGGCCGGCATCTCGGGCAACACGGGGACGATCACGTTTAACCCCGACGGGACGTTTAACGCAATGACCGGTGGCCCGGTGCAGTTCAGCCCGGCAGGAGCCAACCCGGTCAGCATTACGTGGGACTTCAGCCGTGTCACACAGAACGCCGGCGAGTCCTCTATGGAGTTCATCGAAAGGGACGGGAGCCCGATGGGCACCCTCGGGAGGATCACGATAGATGCGTCCGGCGTAATCACCGGGACGTACTCAAACGGCCGTACGCAGGCGATAGCGCAGGTATCCATCGGGAACTTCGCGAACCCGGGTGGCCTCCTGAGAGTCGGTGACAACCTGTACGAGGAGTCGAACAACTCCGGTCCGGTACAGATAGGTGAGGCGGGCACCGGCGGCCGCGGGGACATATTCCCGAGCGCGCTGGAGATGTCCAACGTGGACCTGGCGGAGGAGTTCACCAGCATGATCGTTACCCAGAGAGGCTTCCAGGCCAACTCGAGGGTAATCACGGCCTCCGACGAGCTACTGCAGGACCTGGTTAATCTGAAGAGGTAACGCTTGAGGCTCAGGGGGAGTGACCTATGGTCAAGGTTCGCCGGCTGAACGGTGAGGAGATTGTCATAAGTGCCGACATGATCGAGGCCATGGAGGCCACCCCGGATACGGTCATAACACTGACCAACGGCAAGCGGTTCGTCGTGAAGGACAGCGTGGACGATGTGATCCGGAAGGTCGTCGAGTACAAGAGGGGCATCTTCGGGTTCCCCTGGGGGTGCCCCCCTTCCTCCCCTGGCTGCGGATCGTTTGGGGGGTAACGTATGGACGTCGGGACGCTAGTAGGGCTCGGACTGGGATTCACGTTCATAATCCTAGGGATTGTGCAGGGAGGGAACCTGGCCGGTTTCTGGGACTTCCCGTCGATAATGATCACTTGCGGGGGGTGCCTCGCCTCCACGGTCGTTGCGTACCCGCTGTTACAGCTGTCCGCGGTTACGAAGGTCCTGCGCAAGGCGTTCATGACGAAGAATGACGATCCGTCCAGCATAATAGATTTCCTGGTCCAGTTCGCCGAGAAGGCGAGGCGGGAGGGGCTCCTCTCGCTGGAAGAGGACGCCGATCAGCTGGAGGACGACTTTCTTAAGAAGGGTATCCAGCTCGTGGTCGACGGGACTGACCCCGAGCTTGTGCGGACGATGCTTGAGACGGAGCTTGCGTTCCTCGAGGAGAGGCACAAGCAAGGCCAGGCGATGTTCGAGACGATGGGCAGCATGGCGCCCGCGTACGGCATGATCGGCACGCTCATCGGACTCATCCAGATGTTGCGCACACTGGATGACCCGAAGAAAATAGGCCCGGGTATGGCGGTGGCCATCGTTACCACGTTCTACGGAGCCGTGCTGTCCAATCTCGTGTTCATGCCAATCGCGAACCGGCTCAAGGTCAGGACCGCCGAGGAGATCCTCCTCAAGGAGGTTATGATCGAGGGCATTCTCTCGATCCAGTCCGGCGACAACCCCAGGATCGTGGAGGAGAAGCTCAAGTCATTCCTCGCGCCCAATCTCAGGAAGTCCACCAGGGGCCGGATAGGGGAGGTGGCCGAGAATGGCCAGGCGGCAGAAAGGTAGTCCGTCAGGATCGGCGCCGGCGACCTGGATCACGACATACGGTGATATGATGTCGCTGCTCCTGACCTTCTTTATCCTGTTGTTCGCGCTCTCGACCATAAACGAAGCCAAGTTCAGGCTGGCCAGGGCATCGCTGGCGGCGGCGTTCGGCGGCATATTCACCGAAAACACCACGGTGGTGGGCGAGGCGACGCCACCGACGCAACAGCAGCTGGAAGCCGCCCTGCAGGAGTTGGAGAGACAGGACTTCGCGCAGTTTGAGGACGTACGCCAGGCTGTGCAGAATTACGTGGCCAGGGAAGGACTCGCCACGCAGATAGAGGTGTCGGAGGACTCGCGCGGTCTGATAATCCGGTTTGCCGATTCGGTGCTGTTCGACCTGGGTAAGGCCGACCTCAGGCCGGACGCAAGGTCGATACTCGACAAGGTGATTGCGGTCATAAAACCGCTCCCTAATCACATCAGGGTCGAGGGGCACACCGACGACCTGAAGATCAACACCGAGAGGTTCCCGTCGAACTGGGAGCTCTCGGCGGGGCGCTCGAGCGCCGTGGCGCGGTATTTCATTGATAGGCACGGAATGCCGCCCACGCGGCTGTCAATTGCCGGCTACGGAGAGTACCGGCCGATCGCACCCAATGACAGCGAATCTAACAGGCGGAGAAACCGTCGCGTCGACATAGTTATCCTGAGGCTCAGTACGGGACGAAACGAGCCGAAAGCCGGGGGGGCCTGGTAACGTGAAGAAGTTCCTTCCCAGGGTGATCAGTGTTGTGGTGGCCACATTGCTGATTACGGGTGTGTCCGCGGGCACGGCCTACATAATCACCAGGAGACCGCTGGTCATAAGGGAGGCCAAGAGCGCAAAGAAGGGTATGTTCTCGGCCGGCGAGTTCACGACCAACCTTGCGCCGAACGAAGCCAAGACGAAGTACATCAAGGTCAGGATCGAGCTCGAGGTCGCGGATGAGAAGAGCCTCGAGGCTATGGCTGCTCAACAGGCGGTCATAAGGGACCAGATACTCGGCGTGCTGCGGTCGAAGACATTCCACGACGTGACGGGCGACGAAGGTATGCAGGCCCTCGGCCGCGCGATCGTGGTACAGCTGAACAACGTGCTGAAAGGTACGCAGGTAACAGGGGTTTATTTCACCGAGTTCGTCGTGCAGTAAGGCGGGTATTCGGAGGGCGACAGCGATGGAGATGTTGAGCCAGGCGGAAGTCGATCAGCTCATATCACAACTGGCGACAGGCGTTCCCGCGAAGACCGGTGGGCGGTCGAAGCAGGATGAACCCAGCGTGGGTAGTGTGAGGATATACGACTTCCGGAGACCCGACAAGTTCTCCAAGGACCAGCTGAGGACGATTCAGATGATCCACGACGGCCTGTCGAGGCAGCTGACCGGATTTCTGGCCAGCAAGACCAGGACGGTCGTGCAGCTATTCATAACGTCCGTGGACCAGATGACGTACATGGAATTCCTCAGGGGGGTTTCAAACCCCGGCATAATCGGCGTGATCAACATGACGCCGCTCAACGGGAGGGCCCTTCTCGAGATAACCCCCAACGTCGGGTTTCCAATGATAGACCGGCTGCTGGGTGGTCCGGGGCACGCCATGAGCAAGGCGCGTTCGCTGACGGAGATAGAGCTGACTGTCATCGACGGTATAATACGCGGTTTTGTCGGTGCCCTCATGGAATCGTGGAAGAACATCATTGAGATCGAACCCTCGCTCGAAGGGATAGAGACCAACCCGTTGTTCGTGCAGGTCATCGCACCCAACGAGGTAGTGGTCGTGGTTTCAATGGAGACACGCATCGGCGATTGTGCGGGCGCAATGAACCTGTGCCTCCCGTACCTCTGCATTGAGCCCGTACTCCCGAGGCTGTCCGCCCACCAGTGGTTCTCGAGCGCGCAGCGTAGCGGGCAAAAGGAGACGGAGAGCATAACCACCGGCCTCAGCGAGGTGTCGCTCAACATCACCGCGGAGCTCGGGGATGCGGAGATTACTGTGGAAGACCTGCTCAGCCTGGAGCCCGGCGACGTCGTGGAGCTACGCCAGAGGATCAGCCAGTGCCTCAAGGTTATCGTAGACGGCCGGTACAAGCTGGCCGGCAGGGCGGTCAGGTCCGGGAAGAAAATCGCGGTTGTCATCAGTAAGGCTGTGGGGGAGTGAAATAGCATGGGCGGCGTCATAAAGGGGACGGGTATGCCGGGAGACCGGGAACTCAAGGCGCTGGGGGAAATGATGGGGCGGGTACTTTCCGCAACCACGGACGCCCTCGGCACGCTGTTGGGCAGGAAGGTGTCCTTCGAGGCGGGCGGCGCCACCGTGGTTAAACAGGGGCCGGTGCTCGACAAGCAGGGAGAGCGGGTACTGGCGGCCATAGCCCTGAACGGAGAGGCGGAAGGGAACGCAGTTCTCAGTTGCGCCGCCGCATCCGCTGTCGTGCTAATCGACCTCATGATGGGGGGAGACGGATCCGGGGCGGACCAGGCGTTGAAGCCTGAGGAGATCGACGCGCTGGGGGAACTCGTGAACCAGGCAACCGGCGCGGCGATGACCGGGCTGGGCGCCCTGTACGGAATCCAGTGCAAGCACTCCGTCCAGAGGGTTTTCACCGTCGCGCCGGATTCGGTCGACGCGTTCAACCAGAGGCTCGATTACCCTGTCATAAATCTCTCCTGGACTATGCAGATCGGCGAGAGCCTGGCGGTGGAGTTCGATCAGATCGTGGAAAGGCGGCTCATCACGGCCCTGCTTGACGCGCTCAACGAGAAAGGTGATGCGCGGGATGCGAAGCCCGCGGCGCCCAAGGCGGCTCCTGCGGTAGCGCTGGAGCAGGCGCCTGCCGCAGGGGTTTCCGACGCGGCCCTCCTGATTTCGAGGCAGTCCGGGATCTCGGGAGATGGCAATGGCGCAGGGGCGCAGACCGGTCCGGTGCCGGTTCGGATGCACCAGTTCCCCGAGCTCGAGGGAGCGGGGGTCTCACAGGAGCCTCGAAAGATAGACATGCTGCTGGACGTACCCCTGAACCTCACCGTGGAACTCGGGCGGACGAGGAGACTCGTGAAAGACATCCTCCAGCTGGGGCCGGGGTCTGTTATAGAACTGGACAAGCTCGCGGGTGAGGCTGTCGATGTGCTGGTCAACGGCAGGCTGCTTGCGAAGGCCGAAGTTGTGGTGATAGACGAAAATTTCGGGGTCAGGATCACGGAGATCGTCGGCCGGACCGATCGGCTCAAGGACCTCAGGCAATAGGGGTGAGCGGATGTTCCAGGTAATCCAGGCTTTGTTCTTCCTGGCACTGGTCGCGGGACTTGCGTATCTTGCCTCGAGGCTCATGGGGGCCGGCGTCGTTCGCATGGCTCAGGGGCGAAGAATCCGGCTGATCGAAGTCGTCAGCCTGGGGGCGAGGAGGCACGCCTGCATAGTCTCGGTTGGCGGGCGGGCGTTCCTGCTGGGCGTGACCGAGCAGTGCGTTTCGAAAATCGCCGAGTTCGCCGGCGATGAGGCGGAGGCTCTGTGGGCGGCCGAGTCGCTCGAGGATGGATACTCCGCGGGTTCGCCCGATTTCCTCTCGAAGCTGGGCTCGATTTTGAAGAGGCCGGGGGAGGGCCGCAAGGGATGAGTCGTCGTGGCCGGACCCTCGTGGTCCTCGCAGTTGTCATCGCATCGGTGTTGGTGGTGAGCCGTGGCGCCGGAGCCGCGCCTCAGATTCCCATCCCGAAGATAAGCATTGACGTCGGGACTGCGGACAAGCCGCAGGAAGTCTCGGGCGCGCTGAAGATCCTCCTGCTGCTCACTGTGCTGTCGCTGGCGCCGGCGATCCTGATCCTGATGACCTCGTTCACGAGGATCATGGTGGTGCTGTCGTTCGTGAGGAACGCTCTCGCGACCCAACAGATGCCACCGAACCAGGTGCTTATCGGGCTTGCGCTTTTCTTGACGTTTTTCGTGATGTCGCCCGTCTGGAACCAGGTAAACGATAACGCGCTGCAGCCTTACCTGGCCGGTGAGATCGCCCAGGACCGCGCGATGGAGCTCGCGCTGAAACCGGTTCGCGAGTTCATGCTCAAGCAGACCCGGGAGAAGGACCTGGAGCTGTTCATCGGCCTCGGGGGGTTCCCGAGGCCGAATACGCCGGACGACGTGCCGACTTACGCCATCGTCCCCGCGTTCTGCCTGAGCGAACTGAAGACGGCCTTCCAGATAGGGTTCATGGTATTCGTCCCGTTCCTGGTCATCGACATGGTAGTGGCGGCGACGCTCATGTCCATGGGCATGTTGATGCTGCCGCCGATGATGATATCGCTTCCCTTCAAGATACTCCTCTTCGTGCTCGTGGACGGCTGGCACCTGATTACGAAGTCGCTGCTGCTGAGCTTCAAGTGACCGTCGCGGGGGTGGCGGAATGACTCAGGAATTCGTTATTTCCATGGGGCGCGAAAGCCTCGGGATCGTGCTCCTGTTGTGTGGCCCGCTGGTCGGACTGGCCCTCGTGGTCGGGATACTCGTTTCATTGTTCCAGGCGACAACGCAGATACACGAGCAGACGCTGACCTTCGCGCCGAAGATGGTGGCAGTGTTCGCGGGCCTGTTGATATTCGGCCCGTGGATGCTGACGACCGCCGTGGAGTACACGGTGCGCCTCCTGAGCGCGATACCGGCGAACGTCAGGTAGGTGACGGGATTGGACGTCGACACTGTCATAGAGAGATTCCCGGCGTTATTGCTGATATTCGTAAGGTTCTCGGGGCTCATGGCCACCATGCCTGTGTTCTCGTCCAGGTACATACCTGTCAGGATCAGGGTCATGGTTGCTGGTTTCCTGGCGGTGTTTGCATTGCCGTCGGTAACGCCGGTCGAGGTGCCCGGCAGCCTCGTCGGTCTGGCGCTGTTCGCCGTGAACGAGCTGGCGGTCGGGATGGCCGTGGGATATGCGGCTTCGGTCGTGCTGTCGGCTATCCAGCTCGCGGGGCAGTTGATTGACACGGAGCTCGGTTTCGGGATGGTGAACGTGATCGACCCGCAGTACGGGCTGCCGGCGCCCCTTTTCGGCAACTTCTACTATCTTATAGCTCTCATGCTTCTGCTTGCGGTTGGTGGGGAAAGGGCGACGATAGCGGCTCTTGTGAGGAGCTTCAAGGAGATCCCGATAGGGGCGATCGTGTCCCCTCCGGAGCCCGGGTTCGTGGTCGACCTGGTCGCCGGCGTGTTCACAACGGCGCTCAAGATCTCCGCGCCGCTCCTGGGGGCGCTGTTCCTGGTGACCCTTGCGCTGGGCATCGTGGCCAGGACGGTACCGCAAATGAACGTGTTCATAGTCGGGCTTCCCGTCAAACTGGTGGCGGGGCTCATAGTCCTCGTGGCGGGTTTCCCGGTCTATCTTGGACTCGTCGATGACATCGTGAGCGACATGGTCCGGGCGGCGGAGGGAGCCGCGCGGCTCCTGGCGCGGTAGGCGGAACGGAGGCCGGCGGAGTTGTTCAACCTCCAGGTGTTTGCTGAGGAGAAAAGGGAGGCCCCCACACCGCGGCGCAGGCTGCTGGCGCGGCAGAGGGGTCAGGTGTTCCGCTCCGCGGACCTCGTCTCCGCCGTGGGGCTCGTCGCCGGGGTCACGGCCATGCGGATCTGGGTTCCCTACTCGACGCACGAGATCGCCGCCTTCGCGAAGCGCCTGTGGGGGAACGCCCCCGCTGCGGATGTTGGGATAAGTGGACTCGCGGACCTCGGACTGGCGTCACTCTGGCTGGTGGCGAAAACCCTGGCCGTGGTGATCGGCGCCGTCCTTATCGCAGGGGTCGCGGCGAGTTCCATTCAGACGGGCGCCGTGTTCACGGCTGAACCGCTCGCTCCGAAGCTGGACAGGTTGAACCCGATCACCGGATTCCAGAGGATATTCTCGAAAAGGGCGGCCGTCGAGGCCCTGAAGTCGCTGCTCAAGGTCATGATCGTGGGGTGGATAGCTTTCGGGTCGGTGAAGGGCGAATGGGAGCGCCTCGGGGCGCTGTCGATGATACATCCCATTGAGGCGGTGGCAAGGGTCGGGGACATGTCGGTGGGGCTTTTCAACAGAGCGGGCCTCGGCCTGCTAATCATAGGTATGCTGGACATGGGGTACCAGTGGTGGGAGCACGAGATGAGCCTCAAGATGACCAGGCAGGAACTCAAAGAGGAATTGAAAGAGACCGAAGGCAGGCCGGAGGTCAAAGCGAGGATCCGCCAGATCCAGCGGCAGATGGCTATGCGCCGCATGATGCAGGATGTCAAGAAGGCGGACGTCGTGGTTACCAACCCGACGCACTACGCGGTAGCCCTCAGGTACGAGGCTCACCGAATGGTCGCGCCGCTGGTGCTGGCCAAGGGGGCGGACCTGCTGGCTCAGAGGATCAGGAGCGAGGCGGAGAAACACGGGGTAACCATCGTGAGGAACCAGCCGCTGGCTCAGGCGCTGTACAGGATGGTGGACATCGGCAAGGCCATACCGCCGGAGCTTTACCAGGGTGTCGCCGAGGTACTCGCTTTCGTATATCGCCTGAAGTCGAGGGCGGTGCATGAATGATGATTGATCGCCAGGTCCGGAAGGGGGTGGGTCGGTGAGGAACGGAGACGCCGTACTGGCGGCGGCTGTAGTGCTCGTGGTGGGCATGATGCTCATCCCGTTGCCGCCTGTGCTGCTCGACCTGCTGTTTGCCGTCAACATAAGCATCAGCCTGATGATGCTGCTGGTGACGATGTACACCATGCAACCGCTCGACTTCGCGGTGTTCCCATCGCTCTTGTTGCTCACCACCATCCTGAGGCTGGCTCTGAACGTCTCGGCGACGAGGCTGATCCTGCTCGGGGGCTACGCAGGGCAGATCATCAATTCGTTCGGGAACTTCGTGGTCGGCGGCGACCCGGTGGTAGGGTTCATCGTGTTCCTGATTCTCGTAATCATCCAGTTTATTGTGATCACACGGGGTGCCGAGAGGGTGGCCGAGGTTGCGGCGAGGTTCACGCTGGACGCCCTGCCCGGCAAGCAGATGAGCATTGACGCGGATCTGAACGCGGGTCTCATCAACGATCAGCAGGCCAGGGAGCGCCGCCAGAAGGTGCAACGGGAGGCCGATTTCTACGGCTCCATGGACGGCGCGTCCAAGTTCGTGAAGGGCGACGCGATCGCCGCGCTGCTAATCACGGCGATCAACCTGATCGGCGGGTTCATTATCGGCGTGTTCAGCGGGATGTCGCCTCTCGACTCGTGGCAGACGTACGCGCTGCTGACGGTGGGTGGCGGCCTCGCGGCGCAGGTGCCGGCCCTGCTGATCTCCACGGCTACGGGCATCATCGTCACGCGGGCAGCGTCGGATGGAAGTCTCGGCGAGGACCTGGTCGGGCAGCTCCTTGCGCAGCCGAAGATACTGGGCATCTCGGGCGGCGTGCTGATGGCGCTCGGAGTCGTGCCCGGGCTTCCGCACATACCGTTCCTGGCGCTGGGGGTAGGGCTGCTGGGGCTGGCGAGCGTGGTGAGATCGGGCGCCCGGAAGAAGAAGGAAGCCGCGGCCAGGGAGGCCAGGGACGAGGAGGCCGAGGCGCTGCGCAGGCCGGAAAGCGTCCTCCCGCTGATACCGCTCGATCCGCTCGAGATAGAGCTGGGTTACGGGTTGATCGGCCTCGCCGACCCCAGCCAGGGCGGCGACCTCCTGGACAGGGTGGTCATGGTCAGGCGTCAGATGGCGCTGGACTGGGGCCTTGTCGTACCGCCCATCAGGGTGAGAGACAACCTCGGGCAGCTCGAACCGAACGAATACGTGATCAAGCTGAGGGGCGCCGAGGTGGCGAAGGGCGAGCTGATGGCCGACCACTACCTTGCGATGAGCCCGTGCGGAGAGGACGACGTGCAGGGCATTCCGACGAAAGAACCCGCGTTCGGGCTGCCGGCGGTGTGGGTAACCGGGGAGGCGAAGGAGAAGACGGAACTGCTCGGCTACACAGTAGTCGATCCGTCGTCGGTACTGGCGACACACCTGGCCGAGGTGCTGAAGTCGAGAGCCTATGAGCTGCTGACCCGTCAGACGGTGAAGGACCTGCTGGACACGGTCAAGCAGTCGCACGCGGCCCTGGTGGACGAGCTATCGCCCAACCTCCTGAGTCTGGGCGAGATACAGAAGGTGCTCCAGAACCTCCTGCGCGAGGGCATACCCGTGCGGGACATGGTGACGATACTCGAGACCCTGGCGGACTACGCCCGCGTCACGAGGGAGACGGATCTCCTGACTGAGTACGTCAGACAGGCGATGGCGAGGACGATCACCAGGCAGTTCAAGCTGAACAGCGGCAGGGCCAAGGTGGTGACCGTAGATCCTGCGCTGGAGAGGCGGGTCCTCGAAGCGGTCAAGAAGTCCGACCGGGGCAGCTACATAGCGCTGGACCCCGCGTTGATAGAAAGTATAGGGCGCTCGCTCGACGAGATGGTCGGTAGACTCATCTCGACCGGCGCCCAGCCTGTGGTCCTGTGCTCGTCCCCTGTGAGGGTTTACGTGAGGCGACTCGTCGAGAGGCTGTCTCCGAGAGTTGCAGTTCTGGCTTATGAGGAGATCGACCCGTCGGCCCAACTCGAATCGGTGGGGATGATCAGCGCATGAGTGAGAAGCATCCCATAAGACCCGGGTCCCTGTGGAGAATCACGGTGCGGGGTGGACGCCACCAGGGGGCCTATCCGACGGTGGTGGAGTGGGTTTCGAACGAAGACCGCGCGGTAGGCGTGGGGATGCCCATCCGGCGCGGGCGGTTCGTGGCGATACCGCGTGGGACTGCGGTGCACGTAATGCAGGACGGTGAGCCGGCGTACACGTTCGACACCGTGGTTGAGGGCTTCCGCGATGACGGCGCCCCGGTGCTGATAGTGAAGTACCCGGAGAAGATGGACAAGATTCAGCGGCGGTCCTTCGTGAGGGTCCCTGTGACAGCCAAGGCGACCGTGGCGGTAATCAGGCCGGATGGCACCGCCGGACGGCGCGTGGACGTGAACCTCAAAGACATCAGCGCGGGCGGTGTCGGGTTCGTCTCGAAAGAGGCGTTCAACACCGGGGACGTGGTGCACATGCTGGTTCCATCGTTCGAGGTACGAGCGTTCGCGGAAGTGATTCGGGTGGAGAACCTCCATCCTGTGGGGAGCCCGCAGCACTACGTGATCGGTGTGAGATTCAGAGGAATACCCGAGAGGGAAATAGCCAGGATGACACGGAGGATCTTCCACGAGCAACTGGTCCTCCGGCGCAAAGGACTGGTATAGGGGGTGGCCACGTGGTTGTGAGTCAGGAACCGGTTGACCTGTGGTCAATCTACAAGTCCGCGCGCGACGCGGGCGCCAGAGAGAAGATCGTGATGAAGCACGCGGCGCTCGTCAAGTACGTGGCGGGGAGGCTCGCCATGGGGCTGCCTCCGTACGTGGAAGTTGACGACCTGGTAAGCTACGGCATACTCGGGCTGCTCGATGCCATCGAGAAATTCGACCCGCGCCGCGGCGTGAAGTTCGAGACGTACGCGATCGCGCGGATACGGGGAGCCATGCTGGACGGGCTCAGGGCGCTCGACTGGGTGCCGGCGTCGCTCAGGCAGAAGGCCCGCGAGATCGAGAGGCAGTACCAAGCGCTGGAGGCGAAGCTCGGGAGGCCCGCCAGCGATGAGGAGGTCGCGCAGGCTCTCGGCCTGAGTGTCGGCGAGTTCCAGAAGCGCCTGGCCACACTGAGCGGGGTTTCGCTGGTGTACCTCGAGGACATCTGGTTTGGATCCGATGACGACGAGGGCGGTTTCCGCGCGATAGAGATGATACCCGACCCGGATGGGGCCGACCCCGCAGGTCACCTGGAAGTGGAAGAGACGAAGAGACTCGTCGCGGAGGCTATAGACCGTCTTCCGGAAAAGGAACGCCTCGTTATCGCCCTGTACTACTACGAAGGCCTGACTGTCAAGGAAATCAGCAAGATAATGACTGTGTCGCCGTCGCGAGTGTCGCAGCTCCACACGAGGGCCATTCTGAGACTGAGGGGGCGCCTTTCGAGGGACAAAGTGGACCTGATGTAGGAGGGGGTTTCCACAATGGGAGACACCGGCAGGGTTACCGTGCAAATTTCGGCCGATCTGATGAAGGTATTCGTCATCGTGGCCAAGGATGACGACAAGCCCGTCACGATGGATGAAGCGCTCGCGGCGATCAAGGGGCAGGGCGTGGTTGTCGCTGTGGACAGGGACGCCCTCGACAAGGCGGTATCGGAGCCGGGTCTCAAGGTGCAGGTGGCCTCGGGGGTCGCACCCGTCAACGGCGAGGACTCGCAGTTCAAAATCGAGTTCGCCCAGCCGAACGGCAAACCGGATGAGGCCGCGGACGGAAGAGTGGATTTCTACGAGCTTCACATCGTGACCAGCGTTAAGAAGGGCGACCTCCTGGCGACGAGGATCCCGCCGACGGCGGGGACGGACGGCATAAACGCGAAGGGTGAACCAGTACCGGCGAAACCCGGCAGGCTCAAGCCGTTGCCGGGCGGCAAGAACACGGCCGAATCGGAGACCGGCGACCAGCTATTCGCCGCGATCGATGGCCAGGCGGTGGTGGACAGGGCCGGGAAGATCACCGTGTCCCCCGTCTATACTGTCAGCGAGGACGTCGACTTCTCGACCGGTAATGTGGATTTCATAGGCAGCGTGAAGGTGTCCGGTTCGATATGCGCCGGTTTCAGCGTGAAGGCCGGGGTCAACGTCGAGGTTGGGGCCTCGTGCGAGGCGCTGCTGTGCAACGCCGGCGAGGACGTGGTGGTAAGGGGAGGAATACAGGGGGGCAGGCGACAGGGTAGGGTCGTTGCAGGCCGCGACATCCACGCGCGGTTTGCGGAAAACGCGTTGATGGACGCCGGCCGCGACGTGCTGGTGGGAGAGGCCATCCTCCACTCCACGGTCAATGCCGGGCGCAAGGTTGTCGTGAGGGGGGGCAAGGGCCTCATCTCCGGCGGCGTCATCACCGCCGGTGAAGAGGTATCCGCCAGAGTAATCGGCTCAACACTGGCTACTCCGACCGAAATCCAGGTCGGGGTCGACCCAAGGACGCGAGACGACCTATCGGGGGCGTCCACCGCTGCCGATAAGATCAAGAAGGAACTGACCCAGGTGGAGCTCGCACTGAAGAAACTGAAGGAGCTCGAGGAGACGCTGCCGCCCGACAAGAAGGCGCTTATCCCGGTTTTGACGAGGCAGAGATTCGTCCTGGCTGGTGAGTACCAGCGCCAGGCTGACAAGTCAAAGTCCCTTCAGGAGACCCTTAAGGCCCAGCGCAAGGGGCGAATCCGGGCGGACATCATATTCCCGGGGGTCAAGGTGACCATCGGGGGCGCGGTCCTGTTCCTCAAGGACGAGATGAAATACGTTACCCTGGGACTGAACGAGGAGGGAGAGATCAGGGTTCGAGCGCAGTAGAAGCGGACCGGATGGGTCGGAGCAGTCAGGGGTGATGGACTGTGAGTATCAAGCCTCTAGATCTCCAGGCTTCCGTCCCGAAATCAGGCGAGGTCGGCAGGGTTGTAAAGATACAGCAGGAAGAGGGCCAGGCGAGGCTTTCCGACGTGGCGTCGTCATTCCGCGCGCTAGCGGAGAAGGCGCAGCGCCAGGTCAGGACCCCTCCTAAGGCCACGGGCGGCAGGATCGAGCGGGACAGGAGGAACGGGCGTCGCTGGCGCGAGGATCGGGATCAGGCCGGGGAAGCCGAGCTGGCGGATAGCGCGGGCAGCGCAGCCGAGGCCGCGCCCGGACCTGCCAGGGACCCGCGGAAGGGCGAGCTACTCGACCTCCTCCTTTGATTGCCGTTCCGAATTGTGGTATACTTACAGGCGGCCAAGAGGCCAGAACGCACGCCCTCAGCGCCGTTGGTGCTCCCCGCGAGGGAGTCAGGGGGCGGAGGCAAACCGCGGAGGTGTATGAATAGTGTCCGTGATATCCATGAAGCAGCTCCTCGAGGCAGGGGTCCACTTCGGGCACCAGACCCGCAGGTGGAATCCCAAGATGAAACCGTACATCTTCACCGAACGGAACGGGATCTACATCATAGACCTGCAGAAGACGGTGAAAATGCTCGAGGAGTGCTATAATTTCGTGAGGGACGTATCGTTCCAGGGCGGACGGGTGATGTTCGTCGGGACCAAGAAGCAGGCCCAGGAGGCCGTGGCCGAAGAGGCGAGCAGGTGCGGGCAGTTCTACGTCAACCAGCGCTGGCTCGGCGGCATGCTGACGAACTTCCAGACGATCAAGCGCAGGATGGACAGGCTGCTGCAGCTCGAGGAAATGGTGGAATCGGGCTACATCGAGAGGCTTCCCAAGAAGGAAGTCAGCTCGCTCATGCACGAGAAGGATAAGCTCACGAAATACCTCGGCGGCATCAAGGGCATGAAGGACCTGCCCTCGGCGATATTCATCGTGGACCCGCGCAAAGAAAGGATCGCGGTGGCCGAGGCAAGGAGGATGAAGATCCCGATAGTCGCGATCGTAGACACTAACTGCGACCCGGACGAAATCGATTACATCATCCCGGGCAATGACGACGCGATCAGGGCGGTCCGGTTGCTGACGTCCAAGATGTCGGACGCGGTGCTCGAAGGTAAACAGGGGGTCCAGGTGGTAGAATAATGGTCGGGGGCTGAGCGCCTGAGGGCGTAAAGGCCCCCGTTTTCAACATGGTCTACAGCTACGGGGGGCATCCGGGATGATAGAAGCTTCGGTGGTCAAGGCGCTCCGGGACAAGACCGGCGCCGGGATGATGGAATGCAAGAAAGCCCTGACGGAAACCTGTGGGGACATGGACAAGGCGGTTGAGTATCTCCGCCAGAGGGGACTCGCCCAGGCTGCCAGGAAGGCGGACAGGATCGCGCTCGAGGGCGTCGTCGACGCGTACGTGCACCTCGGAGGCCGGATCGGGGTGCTTATAGAGGTGAACTGTGAGACGGATTTCGTAGCGCGCAACGACGAATTCAAGTCGCTGGTCCACGACCTGGCAATGCAGGTGGCGGCGGCGAATCCCTCGTACATCTCGAGGGAAGACGTACCTGCCGAGGTCATCGAGCGGGAGAAGGAGCTCCAGAAGCGGCGCGCGCTCGAGGAGGGCAAGCCCGCGGCGGTGGTGGACCGCATCGTGGCCGGCAGGATGGAGAAGTTCTTCGAGGAGATCTGCCTCCTGGATCAGGCGTTCATCAGGGACGAGGACGTCAAGGTCGGTGACTATATAAAGCAGAAGATTGCGAAGACGGGTGAGAACATAAAAGTGGGCCGGTTCGTCAGGTACGCATTGGGGGAGACAAACGCCTGATGGCACTTGGAGGGTACCGGATGATTACGCCCAGGTATCGCCGCGTGATATTGAAGCTTAGCGGGGAAGCGCTCGCGGGTTCGCAGAAGACAGGGATCAGTCCCGAAGTCGTGGACATCATCGCAGTACAGATCAAGGAAATCGTGGACATGGGCGTCGAGGTAGCGGTCGTCGTCGGCGGTGGAAACATCTGGCGTGGCACGCAGGGTAGCGCAAAGGGGATGGACCGCGCGACCTCCGACTACATGGGGATGCTGGCGACGGTGATCAACGCGCTGGCGCTGCAGGACGCGATAGAGAAGCACGGTACGGACACGCGGCTTCAGACGGCGATCGAAATGCGGGAAATCGCGGAGCCCTATATCAGGCGCAGGGCGATCCGGCATCTCGAGAAATCCCGCGTGGTGATATTCGCGGCGGGGACCGGAAACCCATACTTCTCGACAGACACCACGGCCGCACTGCGTGCGGCCGAGATCGAGGCGGACGTCATTCTCATGGCGAAGAAGGGCACGGACGGGGTGTACGACTCGGATCCGAACACCAACCCCGGCGCCAGGAAATTCGACGAACTGATGTACATGGATATATTGAATCGCGGTCTCAGGGTGATGGACGCCACCGCGACGTCCCTCTGCATGGACAACGAAATACCGATGATCGTCTTCGACCTGAACGTCTACGGCAATATCAAGAGGGCCGTTTTCGGGGAGAATATCGGAACCTACGTGGGGAGGGACCGGAATGGTAAAGCAGGTGCTCAAGGAAGCTGAGGACAAGATGAAGCGGAGCGTCGATGGTTTCCGCAAGGAGCTCGCAGGCCTGAGGGCCGGACGCGCCACGCCTGCGATTCTCGAAAAGGTGACGGTGGATTACTATGGGACCCCCACCCCGGTCAACCAGGTGGGGACCATCACGGTCCCGGAACCCAGGCTGCTCGTGATCCAGCCCTGGGACAAGACGCTCATCCCTGCCATCAACAAGGCGATAATGAAGTCGGATATAGGTATCACTCCGGTGGCCGACGGTAACGTGATCCGCCTTGCGGTGCCGCAGCTCACCAGGGAGAGACGACTCGATCTGGTAAAAGGCATCAAGAAGAAGGCGGAGGAGGAACGCGTTTCCATCAGGAACATCCGTCGCGACGCCATCCAGGAGATCAAGGACGCCGAGAAGGACGGCGACGTGCCCGAGGACCAGAGCAGGAAGGGCCAGGACGACGTGCAGAAGCTGCACGACAGGTTCATGAAGGAGATCGACCAGGTCGTGGATGCGAAAGAGAAGGAGATAATGGAGGTTTGAGCGACGTCGACCTCGAGCGACTCCCCGGCATGAGGGCGGGGGTCGCGCGTGAGGCCGCGGAAAGGGCGGGGTTTACTGTGGTCGAGAGGGTGACCCGCCCGCCGTGGGGGGTGCGCGGTGACCTGGAAGCGCGGGTCCTGAGGGTCCGGCGGACCGGTCCCGCGACCATCGAGGTCGTCATAGCATACGAGCAACATCTGTTACAGGATTCACAGAAGCCCCCTCTCTGAGGGGGTTTTGAGTGGGAGGGGGACGCGGGATCGGTGCACGTTGCCATCATCATGGACGGGAACGGCCGCTGGGCTACAAGACGCGGGCTCCCGAGGCTGGCTGGGCACCGCCAGGGTGTCGAGGCGCTCCGGGGAGTGATTGAAGGGTGCGTTGAGGAGGGCGTGGATTACCTGACGCTGTTCGCGTTCTCAACGGAGAACTGGACGCGCCCGAGGCAGGAAGTTGACGGACTCATGTCGCTGCTGGTCGAGTATTTTCAGCGGGAGATCGCCTCGCTCGACCGGAAGGGCGTCCGGATAAGGGTTATCGGTGAGCGCCAGGGAGTGCGGGCAGACATCGTCCGTCTCATCGAGCGGGCGGAGGAACTCACCCGGTCGAACACGAAGCTGGTGCTTACGGTCGCCTTCAATTACGGCGGCAGGGCTGAGATATGCTCGGCGGCGAGGCAGGTGGCGCGCTTGGCGCGGGACGGCCGCCTGGACCCTGAGGAGATCGACGAGGCGGTCTTCGCACGCTACCTATATGCGCCGGACCTTCCCGACCCGGACCTCCTGATCAGGCCCAGCGGGGAACTGAGGATTTCGAACTTCCTTCTCTGGCAGCTGGCGTACGCCGAGATGTGGTTCACGCCGGCGTACTGGCCCGATTTCGGCAAGGAATACCTGCGCCAGGCAATTGCCGAGTTTCGCTTGCGGTCGCGCAGGTACGGCGGTCTTGATTCCCCGAAAGGGGTATAGTCAGCGTGCTCTCATTGAGAATACTCAGTGCCGTAACAGGGGGGCCGGCCGTGCTCGTGGCGGCCTGGTACGGCGGGATCCCCCTCGCAGTCGTGGTCCTGATTATATCGGTCATCGGTGCGGATGAGTTGACGCACCTTCTGCTGGCGCGGGGAATAGAGGTTTCTCGCGCGCTGGTGTATACCGGCGCCGTCGCGTGCGTCGGACTCGCGTACCTCGGCGACCCGTGGTACTGGGCGTCGTTCCCGGCGCTTGCCGCGGTGGCGTGTCTCGGGATACCGGTGGTCACCCACAGGCGCCCTGGACTTGTGGAGGGCGCGGCGTCATTCCTTTGCGTGATGTACGCGTCCTACCTCCTGGGGCACGTCATGCTCATAAGGCTGCTCGGTGGCGGTGAAAGGCTGCTGGTGCTGGTGATGGTCGTCACATGGGCCACCGACACAGCGGCGTATTTCGGCGGGATAAGGTTCGGCAGGCGCCTGATGTGCCCCGAGCTCAGCCCGAAAAAGACGTGGGAAGGCGCGGCTGCGGGTGCACTCGTGGGGGTTGCGGTCTCGGCGTCGCTCGGGGGGTGGGCGGGGTTCAACCTCGCCGTGGCGGTCGCGCTCGGCGTGGTGGGGACTGCAGCCGCTCAGGTCGGAGACCTGGCGGAGTCCGCAATCAAGAGATACGCCGGCGTCAAGGATTCGGGCAGGATAATCCCCGGGCACGGCGGGGTGCTGGACAGGTTTGACAGCCTTCTGTTCGCGGCCCCCGTGATGTTCTGGGTGTTCAGGCTGGTGGGCAGATGAGGAGTCTTGGGCTGTCAATCATATATAGCCTCGCGTTCATCGGGATATCGTACGTCCTGGTCCGCTTTGTGCTGGGGTTCGTGTGGCCGTTCGTCCTGGCGGCGGTGTTCGCGGTGATGATCGAGCCCGCGGTTAGCGGCATGCAGCGGTCGAGGGTTCCTCGCGGAATCGCGGTGTTGGTTTCGCTTTTTCTCCTGGTGACCCTGCTCGTCTTTGTAATCACGCTCGTTCTGTCGAAGTTCATCCACGAGCTCGCCGAACTGTACGACTCGCTTCCGGCGATGTACGCGTTGGCTGCAGACGCCGCCGCGAAGGCCGCTCAGTCCCTCAGGGAACTCGGCCGCGGGTACTCGATACCGGTGGATCAGTACCTCACGTTCCAGATCGAGCCGATCTACCGGGGGCTTCAGACCATCCTCGTGAACGTGCTGATGAGCGCCACCAACCTGCCTTCCCTGCTGTTGGGCTTCCTGGTGTCCATGCTGGCGGCGTTCTTCATGAGCAAGGACAGGGATGTTCTCTCGAGGTTCGCTACGGGGCTTCTGCCGCCCGAGGCGAGGGGCCGGCTGTACGCGGCCAACAAAGACATCATCTCCACGTTCCTTTCGATACTCCGGGCCCAGCTCGGGTTGGCCACGGTCACGGGAGTACTGTCGTGCGCGGGCCTCTGGCTTTTCGGGTTTGACTCACCCCTCGTGCTGGGGGCGGTGTGCGGGCTGCTCGATTTCCTGCCCCTGTTCGGGCCGTCGCTGGTTTACCTGCCGATGATCCTGTGGGGGATCGGGACGGGCAACGCGGGGATGGCGATTAAGACGGCGGTGGTGTTCGCGGTGGTCGTGGGTGTGAGGCAGATGCTCGAGCCGAGGATGATAGGGAAGGCCGCGGAGATGCACCCGCTGGCGAGCCTGTTCTCGATTTACGTTGGGGTGCGCTTGTTCGGGCCGCTGGGCTTCGTGCTCGGCCCGCTGGCGGCGGTGGTTCTAAGGGCGCTCATAAGATCCGGTTTGATGCCGGCGTTCAACGGGGGGCGCGGGGCATGATTGGCGTGGCGGTACTCGGATCCACCGGCTCGGTGGGCCGGCAGGCGCTGGACGTTATAAGGCGCCTGGGCAACCAGTTCAGGGTAGTGGGCCTTGCCGCCGGTCACAATGCGTCGCTCCTGATAGAGCAGGCTGGCGAGTTCGCGCCCGACCTCGTGTGCGTGGGCGACGAGGAGGCCGGTCGCTGCGTACGGGAAGCGGTACCTGGTTGCACTGCCGTCCACTGTGGGAGCGGCGCCGTGGAGGACCTCGCCCGCCATCCCTCGGTTGACGTAGTCGTGGCCGCCATAGGGGGTTTCGCCGGCCTTAGACCGGCGCTCGCGGCCGCGGAGGCGGGGAAACGGATCGCGCTGGCCAGCAAGGAGGCGCTCGTCGTCGCCGGGGGCCTCGTTCTTCAGGCAGCCGCGCGAAACGGCGCGCGGGTGATACCCGTCGATAGCGAGCACAGCGCGATTTTTCAGTGTATTGAGGGTCAGCGCTCGAGGCCGTCCAGGATCATACTCACAGCGTCCGGAGGGCCCTTCAGGTTGAAGTCAAAGGACGAGCTCAGGACCGTCACGCCGCAGGAGGCTCTCCGCCACCCGAACTGGCGGATGGGGGCGAAGGTGACGGTCGATTCGGCTACGCTGATGAACAAGGGACTCGAGGTGATAGAGGCGCACGTTCTCTTTGGAGTCGCATACGACGCGATTGACGTAGTGATACACCCTCAGAGCATAATACATTCTATGGTAGAGATGGTTGACGGGTCGGTGCTGGCGCAGATGGCGGCGCCGGACATGCGGCTGCCGATTTCCTACGCCCTGGCGTACCCGGACAGGGCGCCCGCGGGGGCGCAGAGGCTCGATTTCACCTCGATCCCCCCGCTGACGTTCGAGCGGCCGGACGTGGAGAGGTTTCCCGCGCTCGCGCTGAGCTACAGGGCCGGCAAATCCGGTGGCCTGGTGCCGGCGGTTCTCAACGCGGCCGACGAGGTTGTGGTCGGCCGCTTCCTCGGGGGCGCGATCCCGTTCACGGCCATACCAGAGGTGATCGGGTCGGTGATGGATGCGTTCACACCCGCGCCCGGCATTTTCGACCTGGAGGCCATCACCCGCGCCGACGCGTGGGCGCGCGAGCAGGCGGCGCGGGCCTGCGACCGAATTGAACTCAGAGAGGAACGTCGATAATGCAGTCTGCGCTGTGGGCGATACTCGGTATAGGTCTCATGATGTTCGTACACGAGCTCGGGCATTACCTGGGCGGCAGGGCGAACGGAATCAAGGTGGTGGAATTCGCCCTCGGGTTCGGGCCCAAGCTGTTCTCCTTTCGTCGCGGTGAGACTATGTTCTCGGTGAGACTGATCCCTGTGTGGGCTTACGCGGCGATGGAAGAACGCACGGACCCTCCGGGCAGGGGTTTCCTGGAGAAGAGCGTCCTCCAGCGGATGAGCGTGATGATCGCGGGCCCGGCAATGAGCCTCCTGCTCGCGGCCGTATTGTTCACTCTCATATTCTCCGCGATCGGGACTCCGCACCCGACAACCGTGATTGAGGAGGTCATGGCGGGGTACCCCGCCGAGGCAGCGGGGATCAGGAAAGGCGACAGGATTGCGGCGATAAACGACAAGCCGGTGAACTCATGGCAAGACATCGTCTCGGCGTTCCAGGGCTCCGCCGGTATCAGGACCAGGGTCACCCTTCTTCGCGACGGGCTCACGGTACACTCCGACGTGGTCCCCGTCAAGGGGGACGGGGGGAGGGGAATCGTGGGCATCCGGCCGGTCCTCGAAATGCGGACTGAAGGGATAGTCCAGGCGATCGGCGACGGGTTCAAGCAGACTTTATGGGTTTCGTCAGCCTGGGTCCGGCAACTCGCTTCGATCGTGATGGGAAAGGCGAAGCTCGAGATCGTGAGCGCCGTGGGGATCGGCCAGATGATCGGGGAGGCGTCGAGGAACAGCCTCGGTGACGCCCTGTTCCTGATAGCAGTGTTCAGCGCGGTAGTGGGCCTGGGGAGCCTCCTTCCGCTGCCGGGATTCGATGGTGGGCGACTGCTGTTCCTGGCCATCGAGGCAGTGAGGGGAAGACCCGTGGACCCCGACAAGGAGAACCTCTTTCACTTCATCGGGTTCGCGGTGTTGCTCGCGCTTG
Source organism: Bacillota bacterium (assembly GCA_013178305.1). NCBI lineage: Bacteria > Bacillati > Bacillota > Bacillota bacterium. Next base: position 134,130 of record JABLXB010000005.1, read on the forward strand.
GTATAGTGATAATCCTGAGAGACATACAGCGGTTGATGGGATGAAAGGGGAAGGCGCCTTGGGACCGGGAACGCGACTCCGGGAGCGGCGCGCGGTGAAGGCCGGGGGGCTGACGATCGGTGGCAAAGCACCGGTGTCGGTCCAGGGAATGACCAAATGTGATAGCCACGACGAGCGGGCGCTGCGTGAGCAGGTGTCGCGCTTGGCCGGGGCCGGCTGCGAAATCGTCCGCATTGCCGTTCCGGACCGCGAGGCGCTCGAGCCGTTCGGCGCGGTTGCGCGGGAATCCCCGATCCCGGTGGTCGCGGACATCCACTTCGATTTCAGGCTTGCGCTGGGGGCGCTGGAGGCCGGAGCACACAAGATACGCATCAATCCCGGCAACATCGGGGAAGCCGGCCGCGTGCGCGCAGTCGCGGCCGCGGCTCTGGAGCGTGGCGTGCCCATAAGGGTGGGCGTGAATTCGGGTTCGTTGGAAAAGGACCTCCTGGAAGAGTACGGCGGGCCGACGGCGCGCGCGCTTGTCGAAAGCGCGAGGCGACACGTTGTGATGCTGGAGGATGCGGGTTTCCGGGACATCGTCATCTCCCTGAAGTCCTCGCGCGTCCCGGTAATGGTTGAGGCCTACCGGATAGCGGCGGGTGAGTTCCAGTATCCCTTACACGTCGGAGTCACCGAGACCGGCGCGGGGATGCCGGGGATCGTGAAGTCGGCGGCGGGAATAGGAGTGCTGCTCCTCGATGGGATCGGGGACACCATAAGGGTATCGCTGACCGGCGACCCGGTGCAGGAGGTGCTGGTGGGACAGCAGATTCTGGTTGCCGCCGGGCTGCGGAAGGGCAGGCCCGAGATCATATCGTGCCCGACGTGTGGGAGGTGCGCCGCGGACGTGGCGGCTGTGGCGGACGAATTGAGGCGCCGTCTCGAGGCGGACAAGCCCGACCTGACGGTGGCCGTGATGGGCTGCGAGGTCAACGGGCCCGGCGAGGCCAGAGAGGCCGATGTCGGGATTGCGATCGGGAAGGGCCGTGCGGCCATATTTATCGACGGAGAGGTGTTCAAGTCGGTGCCTCTTGACCGGGTGGTGGACGAACTGGTGTCGGCGGTGAGAGAGCGCGCGGCGAGGCGGGCTGTCAGCGAGGGCTGTGGCTTCGGCCGCAGCGGCGCGGCTGGGGGGCCCGGAGCGTGAGGGTCGTTGCGATTGTGCCTGCGTACAATGAGGAGAAAACAGTTGGAAACGTGATCGAAGTCCTGAGGAGCCTGGACCGGATAGACGAGGTCGTGGTGGTGTCGGACGGCTCGCGGGATTCCACGGCCGAGGTCGCGCGCCGCGCGGGGGCCACCGTGCTGGAGCTCCGCGACAACGTCGGGAAAGGCGGGGCCATGAAGACCGGGATAGAGAGTACGACCGCCGGCGTATTCCTGTTCCTCGACGCCGATCTCATCGGACTTGCGGAGGAACACGTTACCGCCCTGATTGCTCCCGTGGTAGACGGGTCCGCTGACATGACAGTAGGCATCTTTGAACGGGGCAGGGCGGTCACGGATATCGCCCAGGTGGTCGCCCCGCAGCTATCGGGACAGCGCGCTGTGAAGGCGAAGGTACTCTCGGACATCCCCGAGCTCGAGGTGGCGCGATTCGGCGTCGAGATAGCGCTCACGAGATACGCAAAACACGAGGGGATCCGCGTGCTGGAGGTGCCCCTGAAGGGCCTCACGCACGTGATGAAAGAGGAGAAGATGGGCCTGTCGAAAGGGTTCGTGGCGCGTATGAAAATGTATTGGGACATAATCAGGGCTCACGCGGCGAACAGGGACTGAGATGGACGAGCTGGCGGTCCTCACTCGAATAGGGATTGCGGCCCTGCTGGGGGCCGCCGTTGGCTTCGAGAGGGAGCGGGTCAACAGGGCGGCGGGTCTCAGGACGCACATCCTGGTCTGCGTCGGGGCGGCGCTCGTCATGATAGTCTCGATCAGCATGTCGCTTTCATACCCGGGGTCGGATCCGTCCCGGATAGCCGCGCAGGTGGTGACGGGGGTCGGCTTCCTGGGCGCGGGGACGATAATGCGAGAAGGGGCCAGCGTACGAGGCCTGACGACCGCGGCTGCGCTGTGGGTGGTCTCTGGTCTCGGGCTTGCGGCTGGAGCGGGCATGTACGTGGCCGCGACGATAGCCGCCGCAGCCGTCCTGGCTGCGTTGCACTTCCTGCCGCCCCTGGAGCGGAGGATTGCCAGGCGCGAGGGAACGGTGTTCGTGAGGATGGAGGATAGGCCGGGACAGCTTGGAAACGTCGCGTGCGTGCTAGGCAGGCACGGGATCGACATCAGGCACGTGGAGATCGAGCCGGGGGACGACGGAACGGTGGAGGTCTCGTTCCGCGCGCGTTTTCAGGGCGGATTCAAGACCGAGGAGGTTGCGTCGGACCTCGCGGCGATTGACGGGGTCAGGTCGGTCGAGATACCGCGAGGCTGAGCGACGCCGGCCACGTTGCTTGCATGGGTTTTTTCATTGTGGTATACTTCTAGCAGAGATTGGGTTTTATCGGATGTAGCGAGGCAGAGTGGGTTGAACGACCCACTATTTGTTTGGACTGGAAAACGGGGTCAATTGGAGCGGGTGTGTGATCGAGTGAAGATCAGGGACGTGGAGAAGGCGCTTGAAGATCTGGCGCGGCCGATCGTCCAGGGGATGGGCCTGTCGCTCATCGAGGTGAGGTTGGCGAGGGAAGGCCCCAGGTGGGTCCTTCGCGTTGTAATCTACAGGCCGGAGGGTGTCGGCCTCGAGGACTGCGAAAAGGTCAGCGAGCGTCTTTCGCCGGTCCTCGACGAAGCCGACCTGATCGAGACGAGCTACAGCCTCGAGGTTTCGTCGCCTGGCCTCGAGCGCGTCTTTCGCAGGCTTGAGGAGTACGAGGTGTTCAAGGGACACCGCGTGTACGTGTCGACCTACGCGCCCGTCGAAAGGGCTGGCAGGGAGATCCGGGGGGCGCTCGGTGGCCTCGTGCGCGACGGGGCGAACGGCGTCGACTCGGTGAGGGTCGTGCTGGACGACGGTGAAGAGGTAGTCATCCCTCTGAAGAACGTTGCGAAGGCCAGGCTGGACGAGGTGGATTTCCTACCGGCCGCAAAGAGGGGAGGCCGAAGACGTGAACGCTGAGTTCATCACCGCGATCGACGAGATCGAGAAGACCAAGGGAATAGCGAAGGACGTGCTTCTGGAGGCGATCGAGGCCGCGCTGATATCGGCGTACAGGAGGAATTTCGGGTCGTCCCAGAACGTTCGCGTTCACATAGACAGGGAGACCGGCGAGATCAGGGTATTCTCCCGCCGGGTGGTCGTCCCCGAGGTAACCGACCCGCGGCTCGAGGTCTCACTGGGCGAGGCCCGGGAACTCGACCCCAACTACCAGGAGCACGACGTGGTCGAGACGGAGGTCACGCCGAAGGACTTCGGGCGCATAGCGGCGCAGACCGCCAAACAGGTGGTTGTGCAGCGCATCCGCGAGGCGGAGAGGGGTATCATCTACGAGGAGTTCTCCAGCCGTGAGGGCGACATCGTCACCGGTATCGTGCACAGGCAGGAGAACAGGAACATCATGATCGACCTCGGGAAGGCCGAGGCCGTGCTTGCCCCGAACGAGCAGATCCCCGGCGAGCTGTACAGGCAGGGGGAGCGCCTCAAAGCGTACATCCTCGAGGTGAGGAAGACCACCAAGGGGCCGCAGATCATGGTTTCGAGGACCCACCCCGGGCTGCTCAAGCGGCTGTTCGAGTTCGAGGTGCCGGAGATCCACGATGGCGTCGTCGAGATCAAGGCGATAGCGCGCGAGGCGGGGTCACGGTCGAAGGTCGCCGTGTGGTCCAGGGACGACGCAATCGACCCCGTGCGCGCGTGCGTTGGGCCGAAGGGCGTTCGCGTGCAGGCGGTGGTCAACGAGCTCAAGGGCGAAAAGATGGACATCGTCCGCTGGTCGCCGTATGTCGAGGAGTTCATCGCCAACTCGCTGAGCCCCGCGAAGGTTGTCACGGTGCAGATTAACGAGGAGGGCAAAGTCGCGCGGGTCATAGTCCCCGACTACCAGCTCTCTCTCGCCATCGGGAAAGAGGGGCAGAACGCGCGCCTCTCCGCGAAGCTCACAGGCTGGCGGATCGATATAAGGAGCGAGTCTCAGATTGCGGCCGCGCAGGAACGCGATGAGATGGCCGCCGATGTGTACGGCGCCGGTGGAAGCGACGCGGTTGAGGGAGACGGGGCTCCGGCAGGTGACCACGAGGACCTCGGACCTGGCGACGGCGTTCCCGAGGAGGGCGACGGCCGCGACGGGGGGGTGTAACGGTTGGGCAAGCAGGTATTTAAGCCCAGGAAGGTACCCCAGAGGACCTGTGTGGGTTGTCAGAGTGTCAAGGCCAAGAAGGAACTCATCAGGATCGTCAGGACTCCTGACGGGATAATTGACGTGGACGCGACCGGCAAGAAGTCCGGTCGAGGGGCGTACCTGTGCGCAGACTCCGCATGTCTGGACAAGGCCGTCAAGGGGAAGCGCCTGGAGAAGGCTCTGGGCGTTGCAGTGGATGGTGAATTGATCGACAGGGTTCGTGGACTTCTCCAGCGCCCCTCAACCAAGCCGGAGGTGAAGTGATGAACGAAAAGATCAGAGTTTACGAGCTAGCGAAAGAGATGCTCGTTGATAGCAAGGTCGTACTCAAGGTGCTCAGCCAGCTCAGCGTGGAAGCGAGGAACCACATGAGCACGATGGACGCTGAGACCGCGCAGAAGGTCAGGGATGTCCTGACCGGAAAGCTGAAGCTCCAGAAGACGAAGAAGGAGCGGGTCGAAAAGCCGGCTCAGCAGCCGGTTCGACCCCCGATACCCAGACCGGCGCCCAGGCCCGTCGAAATGGACGCGCCACCGAGGCCTCCGGCGCAGGGTAAGGTGATAGGTAAGGGCCCGGTGGCGAGGCCGTACTCGAGGCCGCCACAACACGGGGGGCAGTATCCGGCTCAGCAGCGCCCGCCGATAATCAGGCCGGCGGGTCCGGCCGCGAGGCCCGCGTTTCCGCAGGGGGCACCGCCGCAGGCCGCCGGACCAGGAGCCGGTGTTGCACGGGTTCCGCCGAGGCCTGCGAGCGCGTTGCCGGGCACACCCTCAAAGCCCGCCGGTGGGGCTGTGACTCCGCAAAGGACGGGCGGGTTCCCCGCGTATCCGGCGGGCGGACAGGCGAGACCTGGCGTCGTGAGGCCGCCGGCCGCCACTGGTCCGGTGCGTCCGGCGCAGGCACCCCAGCCACCGCTCCCGCCGCAGAGGCCACCGGCGGCGCCGGCTCAAGGCGCCCAGGGTCCGGCGGCGCAGCAGCAGCCGAGGCCCGCGCGGCCTGTAAGGCCGTTCCAGGCTGGCGCTCCGCAGCGTCCGCAGCCGAGGGAGGGCATGCGCCCGTCATTCCCTGGTGGTGGGCCCGGTGCAGGCGGCCAGAGGCCGGCGGGTGGATCGTTCGTTCAGGGAAGACCTGGGCCAAGGCCTGGTGGGTTCCAGCCGGCGCAGAGGCCGGGGGCCCCGCGACCGCAGCCGGGCTACGGTGGACCGAGACCCGGGGCGGGACCGAGACCCACATTCGGGCCGGGCGCGGGCGGACAGAGACGACCGGGTGGCCCGGGAGGTCCTGTGCAAGGACCGCAACGGCCCCAGCAGGGTCAGAGAGGCCAGAAGAGGCGAGACTACCATGGTGGAAGATCCGGCGGCGGGGACCGCAGGACTCCCGGATTCCGCGAGGGGCTCCTCACGAGTCGTCCTCCGAGGATGGGTGGAGGCGCGCAGCCCAGGCCGGTGCCCAGGGGACCGAGAGCGGTGAGCCTCGAGGGACCGCTCATGGTCAAGGAACTCGCGATGAAGATGGGGATCACCGCCGCAGAGGTGATCAAGAAGCTTATTTCGCTCGGCGTGATGGCCGCCATCAACCAGCAGATCGACGTTGAGACGGCTACCATCGTGGCCCAGGAAATGGGATACGAGGTGACCGTGAAGACGCCCGAGCTCAGCAAGGAGGAACTCCTCGAGGCCGAGCTGGATAAGGAAGACGCCGCCGAGGACCTGAAACCCAGGCCGCCCGTGGTGACGGTTATGGGTCACGTCGACCACGGTAAGACTTCGCTCCTGGACGCGATCAGGAAGACCAAGGTGGCGGCGGGAGAGGCGGGCGGCATAACTCAGCACATCGGCGCCTCGGTTGTGGACTGGAAGGATCGGAAAGTTGTATTTCTGGACACTCCGGGCCACGAGGCGTTCACCGCCATGAGGGCGCGCGGCGCAAAGGTTACGGACATAGCGGTACTCGTGGTGGCGGCGGACGACGGCCCGATGCCGCAGACCATCGAGGCCATGAACCACGCCCGCGCTGCGAAGGTCCCGGTTATCGTGGCGATAAACAAGATGGATAAGCCGGACGCCAGGCCGGACATGGTGAAGCAGAAGCTGTCGGAACAGGGTCTGGTCCCGGAGGAGTGGGGCGGCGATACCGTGTACGTCCCCGTCTCCGCGAGGCAGGCAACTGGCCTCGACCAGCTGCTCGACATGATACTGCTCGTGGCCGACGTCCAGGAATTGAAGGCGAACCCGGAGAAGCGCGCGGTGGCGACAGTGGTCGAAGCGCAGCTCGACAAGGGCCGCGGTCCCGTGGCCACGGTGCTGGTGCAGTCGGGCTCGCTGAGGGTTGGAGACTGTGTGGTGACAGGGTCGGCGTACGGGCGCGTACGCGCGATGACGGACGACCGCGGGAGGCGCGTGAAGAAGGCGGCGCCGTCCATGCCGGTCGAGGTTACGGGGCTTTCGGAGGTACCCAACGCCGGAGACGTCCTTCAGGTTGTCGAGGACGAGAAGACTGCCAAGGAAGTCGCCACGTCGAGAGCGGCAAGGAGGAGGGCATCGGAGCTCCAGGTGTCGAGCAGGATGAGCCTCGAGGACCTGGCGAACCGGGTCAAGGAAGGCGAGGTCCAGGAGCTCAAGCTCATTGTGAAGGCCGACGTGCAGGGGTCGTCCGAGGCGCTCAAGCAGGCGTTTGACAAGCTGGACATGAAGGAAGTGCGGATATCCATTATCCACAGCGGTGTCGGCGGAATAACCGAATCCGACGTCATGCTGGCCGCCGCGTCAGGCGCTATCATAATCGGGTTCAACGTCCGACCGGACAGCAACGCCAGGCACGTGGCGGACGAGCAGAAAGTGGACATAAGGACCTACCGTATAATCTACGAGGCCGTGGAGGACATCCAGGCGGCGATGAAGGGCATGCTGAAGCCCAAGCTCAAGGAGACCGTCCTCGGCAGGGCGGAGGTCAGGCAGCTTTTCCGCATCCCGAAGATCGGCACTGTGGCGGGTTGCTACGTGACCGAGGGGAAGATCACGAAGGGATCTACCCTAAGGGTCGTTCGCGACGGCGTAGTTGTCCACGAGGCCCCCGTCGACTCGCTCAAGAGGTTCAAGGATGACGTGCGCGAGGTCGCGTCGGGGTACGAGTGCGGGATCAGCGTCGAGAGGTTCCAGGATGTGAAGGAAGGGGACATCCTCGAGGCGTTCGTGATCGAGGAGGTCAAGCCCGCCTGAGGAGTAGCGCGAGAGGGGACGCCCTTTGGTAGTAGGCTCGCTGAGGATTGAACTTACGCTACCGGGTAACGATTCTCTCAAAGGCAAGCGAAGGGTAGTAAGGAGCCTGGTAGATCGCATAAGGTCGAAATTCGGTGTGGCGGCGGCCGAGGTGGACTGCCTCGACTCATGGCAGGTGGCGTGCCTGGGTTTCGCGTGCGTCAGCAACGACGCAGTCCTCGCCAGCGACGTGCTGTCGAGGATCCTGCGGTGGGTCGAGGACAACCACGACGGTTCCGTCACGAATCATGAGATCAGGCTGGGCTGACAGGTTAAGTGCTGCGCGTTTTGCGGGGGGTTCGATATGTCGTTGCGCGGCGGACGTGTGGCGGAAGCGATGAAGGAAGAGATAAGCGACATCATCCACAACCACCTCAAGGACCCGCGGATTGGTTTCGCGAGTATAACAGGGGTGGAGGTTTCGGGTGACCTGAGGCACGCGCGGGTGTTCGTCAGCGTGCTGGGTGACGACCGGCAGAAGCAGGACACCCTTCGTGGGCTCGAGAGCGCGGTGGGTTTTGTCCGGTCCGAGATCGGAAAGCGCATAAGGATGAGGCATACGCCCGAGATCGTGTTCAAGCTCGACGAATCGATCGAACGGGGCATCCGGGTATCCAGGCTCATAGATCAGGAAAAGAGGGGCGGGCAGTGAAAGGCCTGCCCCTTCTGCTATCCGTATTCAGAAACGAAAGCGATTTCGTACTGGTGCCGCACGTCTCGCCAGACGGTGACAGCATCGGGTCGTGCCTGGCCCTGGGACTTGCGCTTGTGCGCAGGGGGAAGAAGGCGCAGGTCGCGCTGGACGAGGCGTTTCCATCGAGATACGGCTTCTTGCCCGGGGCAGTGGAAGTCCGGCCATCGTCGCCGAAGGTTGGGCGCTACATCGTGGTCACCCTGGACTGCACGGACCTGTCCCGGTGCGGTGTGCGCCCGGAACTGATCCAAGGGGCGTCCGCTATCGTCAACATCGATCACCACGTTTCAAACTCCTTTTTCGGGGACTACCAGTTGGTCGACAGCGCCGCGTCGGCGGTGGGCGAGATCGTGTTCGACCTCCTTCAGGAGCTCGGCTGGGGGATCACCGCAGGCGAGGCGACGTGCCTGTACACCGCAATAATAACCGACACCGGTTCGTTCAGGTTTGAGAACACCACCTCCAGGTGCCTCGAGGTATGCGCGTCGCTCGTCAGGGCCGGGGCCAGGCCTAGCAGGATCGCGGAAGAGGTATACGAGACCGCGTCGCTTCCGGCGACCGTACTCCTGGGGAAGGCGCTGTCGAGCCTGAGGCTGGACGACACGGGGCGCGTCGCGTGGATGACCATTTCTGCCGCGGACTTCGAGTCCGCAGGGGCATCGAATGAGGATACGGAAGGGATAGTCAATTACGCAAGGATGGTTGAGGGAGTGGAAGTCGGAGTCCTGTTCAAGGAGCTAGGAGACCGGCAGGTGCGCGTGGCGTTAAGGTCGAGACGGTCCGTGAACGTCAGCAGGATCGCCTCGCTGTTCGGAGGAGGCGGACACCCCCGCGCGGCGGGCTGTACCGTGGCCGGGTCCGTGGAAGACGCGTACTCGGCTGTGATCCCCGAGGTGCTCAGGGCTGTCAAGGAAATGGACAAGGCCGTGGGCGGAGTTGTTCGCGATGCGGCGGAATCCTGAAGTGCAGGGGGCGGCGATGCCCGTTGGACCCGACGGAGTTTTGAACCTCCTGAAGCCCCCGGGCATGACTTCCCACGACATCGTCTACCGCGTCAGGAGACTGGGTTTTCCAAAGGCGGGGCATACGGGGACGCTCGACCCCGGAGCCGCCGGCGTCCTGCCGGTCTGCGTGGGCAGGGCCACGAGGATATCCGAGTACCTCGGCGCCCTCGGGAAGGGGTACCGCGCCGAGATTACCCTCGGGGTTACCACGAGCACCGACGACGGTTCGGGTGCGGTAGTTTCCAGGACTGACGCATCTCAGGTTACGAACGACGATGTCGAGCAGGCCCTCGTGAGGTTCGTCGGTGAAATGGAGCAGGTGGCGCCGGTTCTTTCGGCAAAGAAGTTCCGGGGCGTCCGGTCCTACGACATTGTGAGGGCCGGTGGGGTCCCTGAGCGCCGTACGGTGAGGGTCCGTGTCTACGCCGCGAAGCTCGTACGGTTCGAACCCGGCGCGGTGGCGCGCGCCACGGTGGACATCTCGTGCTCCAGCGGGACATACGTCAGGAACATCTGCTCCGACCTGGGTCGAGCGTTGGGCTGCGGCGGGTATATGTCGTTCCTCCTCCGCACGCGAAGCGGCCCGTTCCGCCTCGCGGACGCGCTGACCCTTGAGGAGATGTCTTCAGCGCTGGAGGGGGGGCTCCCGGCTTCCGAGACTGCAGGTCCTGGTTGCGCGGGGGCGGGTCCGCTCGCCCGCGGCTTCGCAGGCATGGCGGAGGCGCTCTCGTTCATGCGCGGCGCCGTGCTGGCGGCGCCGGCCGTTGAAAGGGTATTGAATGGGCATGCCCCGTCCGTGGAAGACGTCCTCCGGTGGGTGAGCGCCGTTTCAACCCGGGCCGGAGACGTTGAGGGCGCCTTACCCGGCGACGAGGGGCTTTTCCCGGGGCTCGTGAGACTCATATCGGAGGAGGACAGGCTTGTGGGGATAGCGAGGGTTGACGGATCGCCCTGGAGCGAAGCCGGCAGTATCGCCCTCGAGAAGGTATTCCCGTGATGCCGTAGGCACGATGTCAGACGACACGCTCACCAATTCGCACGATGACGGACTGCAGGGGATCCCGCACGTCGTGTTCAACCTCGATGAAGCCGCCTCCGGCCCAGGGCCGAGGGCGGTGGCGGTGGGTTTCTTCGACGGCGTGCACGCCGGTCACCAGGCGATCATCCGCAGGCTCGTGAGCGAGGCGCAGGGAACGGACCTGCTCCCGACCTGCCTGACGTTCGAACCCCACCCGTTGCAGGTTGTGGGCAACGGCCCGGGTGGACCGCCGATGCTCACCACTCTGGAGGAGAAAGTCTCGATAATGAACCGCATGGGTGTTAGGCAGTGCGTGGTCGCGCCATTCACACCCGAATTCGCTGGGATCAGTCCTTACGAATTCGCGCGAGGGGTACTGAAGGAAAACCTCGACGCACGCGTCGTGCTGGTGGGGTACAACTTCACGTTCGGCAGCGGTGGAACCGCGACTGCTGAGGACCTCGGGCGGCTCGGACGGGACCTCGGTTTTCGGGTCATCATCGTAGAACCCGTGATCGTCTCGGGGGTTCCCGTGTCGAGCACTGCGGTGAGGCAGGCTGTGTCGCGCGGGGACATGGCGGCGGCCCGCGAGATGCTGGGAAGGCCCTATTCCGTCAGTGGGAGGGTTGTCCACGGGGACGGGAGGGGCCGCACGCTCGGGGTCCCGACGGCGAACCTCGATGTCCCGCCGGGGAGGCTGTTGCCCTTGCGGGGGGTATATGCGACGGTCGCGGTCGCGGGCGAATTCCGCGCGGCGTCTGTAACCAACGTGGGGTCGAGGCCAACGTTCCTTGGGTGCGCGGGTCCCGCGACGCCGCTACAGGGCGCGCCGGATGCGGGGCCCGGCGCAGTCCGGGTGGCCGTCGAGACGCACATCCCCGGGTTCTGCGGTGACCTTTACGGCCGGACGCTCGAGGTCCGGTTTCTGAAGAGATTGAGGGACGAGAGGCGGTTCGAGAGAAGGGAGGACCTGGTCAAGCAGGTGCTCGCCGACGCGCTGGCCGCGCTGGATCTCGTCTCACACGACACGCCGGGGGGAGGCTGGTCCGGTGACAGCGTTGAGGGCTTGTGACATCATCCAGAAGAAGCGTGACGGCTTATCCCTTGAAGCGGAAGAGATCCGGTTCATAGTCCACGGGTTCGCGCGTGGCGAGGTCCCCGACTACCAGATGGCGGCGTTCCTGATGGCTGTGTATTTCCGGGGAATGACACCGGAGGAGACCGCGGCGCTGACCATGGCGATGGTGGACTCGGGTGACACCGTCGACCTGTCGGCGCTCCCCGGCCGCAAAGTGGACAAACACAGCACTGGAGGGGTCGGCGACAAGACCAGCCTGGTGCTGGGCCCCATGGTGGCCAGCGCCGGCGCCCTCGTCCCCAAGATGTCCGGGCGCGGGCTCGGCCACACGGGTGGGACCCTCGACAAACTCGAATCCATACCCGGTTTCAGGGTGTCGCTCGGCCTGGACGAGTTGTTGTCGAACGTGCGCAGGGTGGGGATAGCGATAGCGGGTCAGACCGCGAGGCTGGTGCCCGCCGACGGCAAAATGTACGCGCTGCGCGATGTGACCGCGACAGTGGACAGCATCCCGCTGATCGCCTCGAGCGTCATGTCCAAGAAGATAGCCGGGGGCGCGGATGCGATAGTCCTCGACGTCAAGTTCGGGTCCGGGGCGTTCATGAAGACCTACGAGGGCGCGGTCTCGCTCGCCGAGGCCATGGTGCGCATAGGCAGTCTCGTGGGCAGGGAGACAACGGCAGTCATATCCTCGATGGAGCAGCCTCTTGGGGTCGCCGTGGGCAACGCCCTGGAAGTCCGGGAGGCCATCGAGACCCTCTCGGGGCACGGACCGCTGGACCTGCTCGACCTGTGCCTCACGCTCGGCTCGCTGATGCTGGTGGCAGCCGGAAAGGCGCAACACACGGCGGGGGCGCGGCGAATCCTGGAGGACGTTATCGCGTCCGGCGACGCGCTCCGCAAGTTCGCCGCGCTGGTTGAAGCGCAGGGCGGGGACCCCAGAGTAGTCGACGACCCGTCGATCTTGCCGCGTGCGCCGGTTATCACGGCAGTTGAGTCCACTGCGGCGGGTTACGTGGAGGGGATAGACGCCCTCGCGGTAGGAAGGGCGGCCATGGTGATGGGCGCAGGCCGCCAGACGAAGGAGTCACCGGTGGACCATGCGGTCGGCATTGTACTGCTGAAGAAGGTGGGTGACCCCGTGGAGGCCGGCGAGCCGCTCGCGTCGTGCCATTTGCGCGACCTGCCGCAAGCCGGTACGGCGTCCTCGATGGTACGCGCGGCGTTTCGCGTCTCGCGGGCGAAGCCGGTTCCCTCGAAACTCGTCCGCGCAATAGTAACGTGGCGGGGGGTGGAACCGGTATGAGCGTCGCTGCAAACGCCGCGCCTGCGGACCGGGGCACCCAGCCTGCAACCGCTGTTCCCGAGTTCAAGGCGCACGGCCGCGGACTGTCGGAATCCGAGCGGCTGCTGCTCGAGGCGGCGTTCCTTGCGAGGGAGAGGGCCTACGCACCCTACTCCGGCTTCAAGGTCGGGGCCGCCGTGATGTGCTCGGAGGGGCGCCTCGCGAGCGGCTGCAACATAGAGAACGCTTCGTATGGACTGACTGTCTGCGCCGAGCGGGTGGCCGTGTTCAGCGCGGTATCCTCGGGGTGCGCTTCCATCGAGGTGATCGCGGTAGTAGCTGACTGCCCCGAACCGGTAACGCCCTGCGGCGCGTGCCGCCAGGTGCTTGCGGAATTCGCGCCGAAAGCGGTCGTACTCATGGCGAACCTCGAGGGCAGGGTCGCCGTGTCCACGGTGGACTCCCTGTTACCGGGGGCATTCTCGCTCAGGTAAGGGATTCCTGATCAGCGTCCCCCCAATTCGTCTGCGCCACGGACGGCCCCGCAGGAGTGTCCGGGTTCACGTGGAATAGAACGTTGGATGAAAAAGGGTCGCCTGGGTTCGTGTACCCTGAGGCGACCGGGAGGGGGAGTAAGGGTGAACCTCAAGAGAGTCCTGACGCTGGTTGTGATCGCCGCGCTCGTCGCTGGAGTCGCGCTCGGCGGTTGCGCCAAGCAGGAGCCGCCGAAGCCGGCAGCGCCGGAGAAGCCCGCACAGCCCGCGCAGCCGGCCCCGCCGCCGCCACCCGCGCCGAAGAAGCTCAAGGTTGGCCTCGTGTTCGATGTGGGCGGTCGCGGTGACAAGTCGTTCAACGACATGGCGTACGCCGGGCTCGACAAGGGCGCCAAGGACTTCGCCGACAAGATAGAGATCAAGTACCTCGAGCCCTCCGGCGGCGGCGAGAACAGGGAGCAGCTGCTGAGGCTTCTCGCCGAAGACAAGTACGACCTCATCTTCGGTGTCGGGTTCCTGTTCACCGACCACATCGCCAAGGTAGCCAAGGAATACCCCAACGTGAAATTCGGCCTGATCGACGGGTTCGTGCCCGACCTGAAGCCAGAGTCCAACGTGGCCTGCCTCCTCTTCAAGGAGCAGGAGGCGTCGTTCCTGGTTGGAGCGGCCGCGGCGCTCAAAACGAAGACCAGCAAGATAGGCTTCGTCGGCGGCATGAAGATCCCATTGATTGAGCGGTTCGAGATGGGGTACATGGCCGGCGCCAAGTACGTCAACAAGAAGATCGAAATCAAGGGCGCGTACATCGGGACGACGGGCGACGCGTTCAAGGATCCAGTCAAGGGCAAGGAGCTTGCGAACGCCCAGTTCAACTGGGGCGCCGACATCGTTTACCACGCGTCCGGCGCATCGGGCATCGGCGTAATCGAGGCTGCCGCCGCCAAGCAGAAGATGGCGATCGGCGTCGACGCCGACCAGACCCTCACCGCGAAACCCGAGCAGCAGAAGTTCATCCTTACGAGCATGCTGAAGAGGGTTGACGTGGCCGTGTATAATACCATACAGGCCCTCGTTGAGAAGAAATTCCAGGGCGGCTACACGGTGTTCGGCCTCGCCGAGGACGGCGTCGGATACGCGGTCAACGACGTCAACAGGGACATGCTCAAGGACATCCAGCCGAAGCTCGAGGAGATCAAGAAGAAGGTCGTTTCGGGCGAGATCAAGGTTCCGTTCGACAAGAAAACCTACGACGAGTTCGTAAGGAGTCTGAAATAACTCGCGTTGTGGAATGGGCCGGGGGCGGCGGTTATTCCGGCGCCCCCGAAGGGACCGGGCGGGGGTGGAGGTAGATCCACCTCCGATTTTGTCGTCCGAGGGGGAACTCCCGTGCTGGCCTTCAAGGGAATAACGAAGCGCTTTCCCGGGGTCGTGGCCAACTATCGTATCGACCTCGAAATCAACGCCGCCGAGATCCACGCGCTGATAGGGGAGAACGGCGCGGGGAAGAGCACGCTGATGAGGGTGCTCGTCGGCCTCTACCAGCCTGATGAGGGGCAGATCTACCTTCGCGGCAAGCCGGTGTCGATCCCGGGACCGCTCTCCGCGATCCGCCTCGGCATCGGCATGGTGCACCAGCATTTCATGCTCATCCCCAGGTTCACCGTCCTGGAAAACATCATCCTGGGCAACGAGCCGTCTGCCTGCGGCATAATCGATGCCGCGAGGGCGAGGAAGGCGGTCACCGCTCTGTGCGAGCTGTACGACTTCCCCATGCGCCTCGACACGCCCGTTTCCGAACTCTCCGTAGGTGGGCAGCAGCGGGTCGAGATCATGAAAGTGCTGTTCCGCGGGGCCGATGTGCTTGTTCTCGACGAACCCACCGCCGTACTCGCGCCGCAGGAAACGGAGGACCTATTCAGGAACCTCAAGAGTCTCCGCGACCAGGGCAAGACCGTTATATTCATAAGTCATAAGCTGGACGAGGTGCTATCGATCGCGGACAGGACAACCGTCCTCCGGCGGGGGCAGGTCGTCGGGACGGCGGAAGCGGCATCGGTGACGAAAGCGCAGCTCGCCGAGATGATGGTGGGCAGGCCTGTCGCGCTAACCGTAGTAAAGTCCCAGGTAGAACCCGGAGAAGAGGCACTGTCGGTGCATGGCCTTACGGTGGCGGGCGTAGGCCGCCGCGCCGTCGTCAAGGACGTCACGTTCGCCGTGCGCGAGGGTGAGATATACGGTGTGGCGGGCGTGGAGGGGAACGGCCAGGCGGAGCTGCTCGAGGCCCTCATCGGTCTGAGGCCGAGGGCGTCAGGCGCGGTAAGGCTCGCGGGGGCGGACGTGTCCGACCTTCCCGTGGGGGAACGCAGGTCGCGAGGCCTGTGCTTCATCCCCGAAGACAGGCACGCCACCGGGCTGATCCTCGGCATGACGATATGGGAGAACCAGATCCTCGGGCGGCAGCGCGACCGCTCGTTCGGCGGGGGTCTTCTGGACCGCAAGGCCATCATGGCCTACGCTTCCCAGTCCGTCTCGCTGTTTGACATAAAGGCCCCCGACCTATCGTCGCCCGTATCCACCCTGTCGGGCGGGAACCAGCAAAAGGTCATCCTGGCGCGTGAACTGTCGTACGACCCGAGGGTAATCATCGCCTCGCAACCGATGCGCGGCCTCGACATCGCCGCCACCGAATTCGTGCAAAAGAGGCTGCTCGAGGAGCGATCGAAGGGAAAGGCCGTCCTGCTGGTCTCGTCCGACCTCGACGAAGTGCTTGCGCTGAGTGACCGCGTCGGGGTCATGTATAACGGTGAGATCACCGTCGAGTTCAGGCCGGGCGATCTCTCCAAGGCGGAAATAGGCGAGTACATGCTGGGCTCGCGGAAGAAAAGGGGTGATGCCGCATGAGATCAGGCCGGCTAAGGGCTCTTGAGGGGATCTCGCCGGTCCTTGCCGTCTGCTTCGGCGTGATTGCCGGGTCTGTGCTCATTGCGGCCATGGGCAAGAACCCCGTCGCCGTGTACGGGACGATGTTCAGGTTCTGTCTTGGGAGGGCCGACAGCATCGGCGCCATCCTGTTCAAGACGACCCCTCTAGTTTTTTCGGGGCTCGCGGTCGCGGTCGGGCAGAAGGCCGGAATCCTCAACATCGGGATAGAGGGACAGTACTTCATAGGGAGCTTCCTGGCTGCGCTTGCGGGATTCGGGCTGAAGGGGTTGCCGGGGTTAATCCACCTCCCACTGGCCATTGCTGCGGGGATGACGGGGGGCCTGATGTGGGCTGCCGTCCCCGCGTACCTGAAGATCAGGCGGGGGGTTCACGAGGTCATCAGCACCATAATGATGAACTACATCGCCTTCTCGCTGGTGCACTATATGGTGGCTGACGTGTTCATGGACAAGGCGCAGATGCCGATACCGGGCCTCGGCAGTCCGCGCGTCAGGACGCCGCTGATGCCGGATTCGGCGATGATGCCGAAACTCCACGGATTCCTCGAAATGATCGGCATAAGTCTCCCCAAACACACGTACGTCAACTGGTTCCTGCCGCTTGGCCTGGCGCTGGTGGCCTTGATGTACTTCATCATATGGCGCACGTCCTTCGGGTACGAGGTGCGCGCGGTCGGCCAGAACGCCCGCGCCTCCGAAGCGGCGGGGATCAAGCCAGGGGCCGTCACGGTCAGGGTGTTCCTCCTCAGCGGGGCGATCGCCGGCCTGGTAGGACTGAGCGACCTCCTGTGCTACTTCGGATACCTCGATATCGACTTCCCCAAGGGGTACGGGTTCAACGGGGTGGCCGTGGCGCTCCTCGGGAGGGGCAGCCCCGTGGGGATCGTGCTGGCGTCACTCCTGTTCGCGTTCCTCGACAGGGGGGCGGAAGGGGTACAGACGTTCGCCGGGATACCGATGGAGACGATGGTGATTCTCCAGGGTGTGATGATATTGAGCATACTCGTGTTCGCCGAGATCTCCTCGCGTTACGTGAGGCAGGTTCAGCGCAGGGAGGCGGTGCGGGGATG
The DNA here is from genome assembly GCA_013178305.1 of Bacillota bacterium. Classification (NCBI taxonomy): domain Bacteria; kingdom Bacillati; phylum Bacillota; species Bacillota bacterium. The sequence continues at coordinate 151,348 of JABLXB010000005.1, forward strand.
ATACTGTCGGAGATGCTTGCTTCGGCCCTGCGTATGGGCGTACCGGTGCTCCTCGCCGCGCTGGGGGCGATATTCTCCGAGAGGAGCGGCGTCGTTAACATCGGGCTCGAGGGCATGATGGTCGTGGGGTCGTTCTGGGGCGCGTTCGGTTCGTACGTGAGTGGCCCCGGGCCCGGCGTGCTGATGGCGGTCGCCGCCGGTGCCACGCTGGCGCTACTCCACGCGGTGGTCTGCGTCACGTTCCGCGTCAACCAGGTCGTGAGCGGAGTGGCGCTCAACATACTCGCTTACGGGGTCACGCGGTTCGCGTCGATCTCGCTGTTCAAGATGGCGACCACCTCTCCCCACGTCGACAGGTTCACTGCGATAGACGTACCCGTCCTCAGTGAGATGCCGCTGCTCGGCCCCATATTCGGCGGCTTGTCGCCGGTGGTCATCCTGGCCCTCGTACTGGTGCCGGTGACGAACTGGGTGATACAACGGACGGTGTTCGGACTTCGACTGAGGTCGGTCGGCGAGAACCCGCTCGGCGCCGATACGCTGGGGTTGAACGTGCCGCCGCTGCGTTTCGCGGGCGTGCTCCTGAGCGGCATGCTTGCGGGGCTTGCCGGCGCCTACCTGGCGATCGAGCACACGGGCATGTACGTCGAGGGCATGACCCAGGGCAAGGGCTTCATCGCCCTGGCTGCGACGATATTCGGGAACTGGTCTCCGGCCGGGGTGATGTGGGCGTCGCTGCTGTTCGGCTTCGCCGAGTCGCTCAGTTTCAGGGTGGTCGAGGGGTCGGTCGTGCCCTACCAGTTCATCAAGATGATACCCTACGTCCTGACGCTCGGGGTGCTGAGCGGGGTCGTGAGGAAGGTGACTCCCCCGGCTGCGAGTGGCGTGCCCTACGAGCGGGGGGGTTGAACGGCGGCGGCCGCCCGTGGCGCGGGCCCCGGCAGGCGTACGTAGTACGGCGGCGCACGCGCAGCGCGCGCCGGATGCGAATAAAAAGCTGCAATTTACAACAAAAAGTGGTTATGCTAGAATTGGAATCTAGTGGTGAACCACGCTCTAGGATTACCGAGGACTCCGGCGGTTTTCTTGGAGGGTGGGGATTTACGAACAGGAGGTGTAAAGGTGTCGCTGGATGCCGAGAGAAAGAAAGGGATCATCGAACAGTACAAGAGGCACGAGAAGGACACGGGCTCGCCTGAGGTGCAGGTTGCCATCCTCACCGAGAGGATCAACTACCTGACCGAGCACCTGAAGGAGCACAAGAAGGACCACCATTCAAGGCGCGGTCTCCTTAAGATGGTCGGACAGAGGCGGGCGCTACTCAACTACCTCAAAGATACAGATATCGAGAGGTATCGCGATATCCTCGGAAAGCTCGGGCTCAGGAGGTAACGGAGCGGGGTCTTCCCGCTCTATTCGTTTTTCCGGGCCCGGCGGAGGACGTTTTTTGTTATAGAAGCCAAGGAGGGATGATCTGTCGTGCAATCTGACGCGCGGGCGAACGGCCAGGGCAACAGCCTGGACGATAGTACGCTGTTCGAGGGATACCGTGTATTCGAAATGGACCTTGCGGGTCGCCCGCTGAAGATAGAAACGGGCAAAGTCGCGAAGCAGGCGGACGGCGCCTGCCTGGTGCGTTACGGGGACACAGTGGTGCTGGTGGCGGCCACGATGTCGTCACAACCCAGGGAGGGCATTGACTTCTTCCCCCTCACCGTGGACGTCGAGGAAAGGCTTTACGCGGTCGGGCGCATACCAGGCAGCTGGGGACGGCGCGAGGGACGGCCACCGGAGAAGGCCATACTCACGGCCAGGCTCACGGACAGGCCGCTCAGGCCGCTGTTCCCGGAGGGGCTCAGGAACGACGTCCAGATAGTAGTCACGATACTCTCCGTGGACCATGACAACTCGCCGGAGATAGCGGGGATGATAGGCGCTTCCGCGGCGCTGACCATGTCCGACGTCCCGTTCGGCGGGCCGGTCGGCGCGGTCGAGGTTGGGCTGGTCGACGGGCAAATCGTCATAAACCCGACGAGCGAGCAGTCTTCCAGGAGCAGCCTCACGCTCATCGTGGCGGGCACGCGCGACGCGGTGCTCATGGTTGAGGCCGGGGCGAAAGAGGTCCCGGAGGATACCATGATAGAGGCGATCATGGCCGGCCACGAGGTCATAAAGGCCATCGTGGAGTTCCAGGACCGCATGAGGGAGGCCGTCGGGAAACCGAAGCGGGACGTTCCCGTGTTCGACGTGGACGCCGATCTCGAGCGCCAGGTCCGCGAATACGTGACCGGTCCAATGCGCCAGGCCATCGTGACCTCGGACAAGACGCAGCGCGAGGCCGCCCTGGAGGCGCTCCAGGCGGACGCGAGGGCGCACTTCGCCGAGGTGTTCCCCGGGAAGGAAGGGGACGTGGATAAGGTCTGCCGGAAGGTGCTGAAGGAGGAAGTCCGCAAGGCCATAACCGAGCAGGGCATACGTCCGGACGGCAGGGGACTGGACGAGATCAGGGCCATTCGCTGCGAGGTCGGGCTCCTCCCCAGGACGCATGGGTCGGGGCTGTTTACCCGCGGGCAAACTCAGGTACTCAGCGTTACCACCCTCGGTGCGGTGTCTGACGTTCAAGAACTGGACACCACTTACGAGGAAGAGTTCAAGAAATACATCCACCATTACAATTTCCCGCCGTTCAGCGTTGGGGAGACCAGGCCGCTGCGTGGCCCGGGCAGGCGCGAGATAGGCCACGGCGCGCTGGCGGAACGCGCGCTGCTCGCGGTGCTGCCGGCCGAGACCGAGTTCCCGTACACGATCAGGGTGGTATCGGAGGTCCTCGAATCTAACGGGTCCACGTCGATGGCTTCGGTGTGCGGCAGCACGCTCAGCCTGATGGACGCGGGTGTCCCGATAAGGGCCCCGGTCGGGGGCATTGCCATGGGGCTCGTGAAGGAAGGGGATTCCTACGCGGTCCTTACGGACATCCAGGGCATCGAGGACGCGCTCGGCGACATGGACTTCAAGGTGGCGGGCACCGGCGATGGCGTGACCGCGCTCCAGATGGATATAAAGATAGCGGGCGTAAACCGGAGCGTACTGGAGATCGCGCTGGCCCGCGCGCGTGAGGCAAGGCTGAAGATACTCGACATCATGCACCAGGCGATCCCCGCGCCGAGGCCGGAACTGTCGCCTTACGCGCCGAGGATCCTGGTGATCGAGATCGACCCCGAGAAGATCCGCGACGTGATCGGCCCGGGCGGCAAGGTTATCAACAAGATCATCGCCGAGACCAACGCGAAGATCGACATCGAGCAGGATGGAAAGGTGTATATCGCCGCGGTCGACTCGGCCGGCGGTGAGAAGGCCGTCAAGATGATCGAGGCGCTCACGCGCGACGTCGAGGTCGGCAGGGAATACCTCGGCAAGGTCACGAGGATCACGAGCTTCGGGGCGTTCATCGAGATCCTCCCTGGCAAGGAAGGCCTGGTCCGCATCTCGGAGATTTCGGACGAGAGGATCAAGCGGGTCGAGGACGTCCTCAACGTCGGCGACGAGGTGCTGGTGAAGGTCACCGAGATCGACAGACTGGGCAGGATCAACCTGTCGAGGCGCGAGGCCTTGAGGCAGCACGGTGAGGGGCGCGACGACAACGGGGACGGCCGGCGAGACGATGCCAGGGACGCCAGGGACAGGCGTGACGACAGGCGCGGTGATCGACGGGATAGGCGCGAGCCCCGCCGGGACCGCGGGTGGAAGCCACAGGGCGGACCGCGAAACGGCCCCCAGGGCGGTGACAGGGCGGGCCGCGGGGAAAGGGGTTGAATCCGCTTGAGGATCGGCGCCCACCTTTCGATAGGGAGGGGGTTCGCCGGTGCGGCAAGGGAGGCCGGAGCCTTGGGTTGCGAGGCCATGCAGGTGTTCTCGCGGAGCCCCCGGGGCGGCAAGGCGAAACCCCTGGATGACAGGGACGTCACGGGGCTTAAGGCCGTGCTGGAAGAGGCTGGAATACGGCCTCTTGTTGTTCATGCGCCGTACTACTTGAACCTCGCTTCCGAGGACGAGAGCAACTATACTTATAGCGCTCAGGTGCTTGCCGGGGACGTCGTCCGTGCGGCCGCCCTGGGCGCGTCGTTTGTCGTGACTCACCCGGGGCACAGGCCGTCCGACGGGCCGCGGGGGCTGGAGCGCCTCGCCGCGGCAGTGAGGGCGGCGATCGAGGCGGAACCGGGTGGGGTCAGGCTGCTCATCGAGAACACCGCCGGCCAGGGACGCGAGATCGGAAGTGATCTGGCCGAGATAGCGCAGATACTGCATCTCATCGGGATGCCGGAGCGGACCGGCGTGTGTGTTGACACTTGCCACGCCTTCGCGGCGGGGCACGACTTGCGGGATGCGGCGGGAGTGGGGCGATTCCTCGGGGATCTGGACGGCGCGATCGGCTTCGGCCGGGTTTTTCTCATGCACTTGAACGACTCCGTGTATGACGTCGGCAGCAAGAAGGACCGCCACCAGCACATTGGGCGCGGCAAGATCGGGCTGGACGGATTCCGCGCGATATTGAACCACCCTCGCCTGCAAGGGCTTGCAGGGGTCATCGAGACCCCGGTGGACGATGAGGAATCGAACCGCGCCAACCTCGAGACCCTCAGACGCCTGAGGGAATGGCGGTGACTGGCGCGTGTTAGCCGGCGCCATCGTAGCGGTGGCGTTTGTCGTCGTCTCCGGGGGACTCGCGCTGCTCGGGTCGCCGGCGTCATCTCACACCGTTCCAGAGAGGCTGCTTTGGGGGGCAAGGCCCGGCGTGACGCTGGCCGGAATCACCCTGACAGGCAGGACGGCCGCAGAGATAACGGCCGTCGTTGAGTCAATGAGGCCGCTGTTTGCGTTACAGCCGGTGGACGCCACTGTCACGAGGCTGAGCGGCGAGGTCTTGCCCGAGCGCGACGGTGTCGCACTGGACGTTGAAGGGACCGTGGCGACCGCGATGTCGGCCTCGGAAGGTGACGCCGTACCCGTACGGGTCAGACCCGTGGCGCCGCGCGTTCGTGCTTCGGACATACGCGGGTTGAAACGGCCCGCCGGCGTCTTCTCGACCGTCGTGGCTGGTTCGCGTGAGCGGCGCGAGAACGTCCGCCTCGCCGCGCGGTACGTGAACAACACGGTGATAGCGCAGGGTGACACCTTCTCGTTCCTCGAGACGCTGGGACCGGTAACGTACGTGCGCGGATTTGTGGACGCTCCGGTGATCGTCGGGGAGGAGTTCGTGGACGGGCCAGGGGGCGGGATATGCCAGGTGTCCACCACTGTCTACAATTCAGCCCTGAAGGCGGGGTTGAACGTGGTCGAGCGGCACCGCCATTCGAAGCCGGTGGGATACGTGCCGGAAGGCATGGACGCGACTGTCGCCTCCTGGGGCCTCGACCTGAAGATCCGGAATGGATTCGAACACCCCGTCATGCTCCTGGTGGAGTCCGGCGGAGACCGTGTGACGGCGCGGTTCCTTTTCCCTTGAACCGGTGAACCGGTGAACCGGTGCGTTTGCCTCCGGCCGGCCGGCACGGCACTATACTACTGTACACTCCATGGAGGAACTCATGCACGAGAAGATCGTACTACCGGGCGGCCTCAGGCTGATAACCGAGAAAATGCCGCACGTCAGGTCCGTCTCCATCGGGGTGTGGCTCGGTTCGGGCTCGCGCCACGAAGGGGACGCGAATCACGGGATCTCTCACTTCCTCGAGCACATGCTGTTCAAAGGTACGGAGAGTCGCACCGCGAAACAGATCGCCGACTCCATCGAGGGGCGCGGCGGGCAGCTCAACGCGTTTACCACGAAGGAACACACGTGCATCCATGCAAAGGTCCTGGACGAGGACCTCAATCTCGCGATAGACGTCCTGTCGGACATGATCCTTCATTCACGCTTCGACCCCGCCGATGTCGAGAAGGAGAAGGGAGTCATCCTGGAGGAGATAGGCGCCTGCAGGGACGTGCCCGACGATTTCATCCACGACCTCGCGGCGAGGTCGGCGTGGCCGGAACACCCGCTGGGCCGCGATATCCTCGGGACGGCTGAGAGCGTACAGTCGTTTTCCCGCGAGATGGTAGTGGACGAGTTCCAGGAGCGGTACGTCAAGGAGAACGCCCTCATCGTAGCCGTGGGGAACCTGTCGCCGGCGCGCACCGCCGAAGCCGTGGAGAATGCGTTCGGCGCGATGCATCCCGGCCGCTTCGACTCTTGCGCCGATGCGCCGGAACTGGTTCCGGGCAGGCTGTTTGAGCGCCGCGGCACGGAGCAGGCGCACGTGTGCGCGGTGGGGCCCGGGACGGGCGCGTCCAGCGAAGATTTCTACGCGCTGCACGTCCTGTGCAGTATTCTCGGAGGAACGTCCGGTTCCAGGCTGTTCCAGAAGATCAGGGAGGAACGTGGTCTCGCGTACAGCGTGTACTCGTACCAGTCGACTTTCGCCGACTGCGGCCTCCTGACAGTGTACGTGGGAACATCACCTCGACACGCGCTTGAGGCGCTGGACGCCGTGTTCAGCGAGTTCGACGACATACGGGGGAACGGCGTGACCGAAACCGAGATGGAGTCTGCCAGAGCCCAGGCCAGGGGTTCCCTCCTGCTCAGCCTGGAGAGCAGTTCGGCGAGGATGGTCCGCCTTGGGAAGTCGGAGATGATGGTCGGGCGGCCGGTTACGCCGGAACAAGTACTGGAGAGGATCGAGGCTGTCTCTATTGACCAGGTCAGAAGGGTCGCCGCGCGCGCGCTCGATCCGGCGCGGGCGGCGCTTGCTTCTATAGGGCCTTCAGCGGTCCTCCCGCGCTGGGAGAGAGCGGCGGGGACGTAAGAGAGGGGAGAGTCTCCGTGATGGATAAACTCGACGACATTTTTCGACTTCAGGAAATGTTTGACACCAGCCTCGCATCCCGTCGCGACCTGTCGTATTCAACGGAGGAGTGGGTCCAGAAGGAAACGCTGGCAATCCTGGCCGAGCTGGGTGAACTCCTCGACGAGGTCAACTTCAAGTGGTGGAAGAACCCCCACCCCGTCGACCGCGAGCGTGTGACCGAGGAACTCGTGGACATACTGCACTTCTATGTCAGTATGTGTCTCAAGGTGGGTCTGTCCGCGGAGAGTCTCCACTCGGCGTACGTCAAGAAGAACCGCGAGAACTTCCTCAGGCAGGAAGGGCAGTCGGGGAAGGATGGATATAAGGCGCCGTAGCGCGCGGGCTCGCAGGTTGTCGTTTGGTGCCGATTGAAAACTGTGGCTCCCCCGCCTCCCGGGGTCGTATAATCGGAACATGGGATATTGAGGGACTCGGAGGTGTGTTAAGTCGAAATCTACGTGCGGGGAACGGCAAGGAGTAGTCGACCGGCTCCGGGCCCTGAGAGAGGAGCTGGCGGCATGCCTCGCAGGAAATGACGGGGCTGTCGACACAAGCCGTGTAATGCGGATCGTAAGGCTTATTGATAATATGGTGTCCGATCTCGCGGGGAAGGTTTGGACGATCCCCGAATGAGGAAACCCCGCCACCCCGGGAGCGCGATGCGGCGGGATCCTTGATGTTGCAGTTGGAGTCCTTGGCCGTTAGCGTGGGCAAGGGCGTTTGTTTTTTGTGGACCGTGGCGGGCGACGTCGCTGACGCGCCCAGGCATGAACCGGCAGGCCCGGCATATATGGTGGTGATCGGCTAGATCGGAGGAGGTCCACATGCCGGGGACTGTTTACGTTTTGGCCGTGGCTTGCGCGGCGGCCCTGTCCCTTCGCGCCAGGACCGCCCAAATACAGCGGGCGTACGAGGCTGGCGTGGAGAAAGGTATAGAACCCAGGCCGTCCCATCTTTCGAAGGCGGTTGAGGAGACGCTCGCCACTGCGGCCGGGATCTACATCGCGCTGTCGGCCCTCACGTCGTTCCTGAAGGTATCCATTCCGCCAGTGGCCATACTGGGTGGGCTGTCGGTAGACCCGGTGCCGGCGCTGGCCATCGTGCTGGCCCTCGCGCAGCCGCTGTTCGGGCGCTGGTAACTGGTAATAGGTACTTGACAGCCGGGAATCCGGGTGTAGAATAACCAGAAAACAGGGAATGCGGTTCCCGTGATTCTTGCAACAAGGGTGAGCAGGCTCGATTTCGACTACCGCAGTGCGCTGCCGGTGGTCGTTTCTGTCTCGGGGCATCGTGCGGGGGGAGCGAATATACTGGCAACGGGCCCCGGCGCCATCGCGTCAAGAATGGGGAATTCCGGAGGGAAACGCGCATGATGCTGGATGGGAAGAATCTGGGCTTCTGCGTTACCGGTTCCTTTCACAATATCCCGAGGGTCCTGCCACAAATCGAGAGGCTCCGGAACGAGGGGGCCTCGGTCACACCGGTGCTGTCGACTCAGGTGGCCAGCCTGGATACGAGATTCTACCGCGCCGCCGAGCTCCAGATAGCCATCGAGGCGTTGACGGGCGTGAAGCCATTGACCACCCTGACCGAGGTGGAGCCGCTCGGCCCGAAGAAGGCGTTCGACGCGGTGGTTGTCGCGCCCTGTACCGGGAACACCCTGGCGAAGATCGCGAACGGCATCACGGACGGCCCGGTGGTGATGGCGGTCAAATCACACCTCAGGAACGGCCGGCCTGTCGTCCTGAGTGTCAGCTCCAACGACCTCCTCGGGATCAACGCGCGAAATCTGGGCGTGCTATTGGCCACGAAGAACGTGTATTTCGTCCCGTTCGGTCAGGACAACCCATTCGAGAAACCGTCGTCGCTGGACTCCGACCCCTCGCTGATACTGGATTCCGTGGTCGCCGCCTTGCAAGGACGCCAGATACAGCCTATTCTTATACCAAGGCACAACAAGTAGTCCTGGGAGGGGATCCGGTTTGGCAGGATACAGGGTTGCAGTGGTCGGAGCGACGGGTGCGGTCGGCAAGACGATCTTGAAGGTGCTTGCCGAGCGGAAGTTCCCCGTGAGGAGCCTCAACCTGTTCGCCACGAGCCGCTCGGCGGGAACCACGATCGAGTTCAACGGGACTCCTGTGGAGGTCCGTGAGATAGCCCTGGGGGAGATCAAGGGGGCGGACTTCGCCTTTTTCTGCGCGGCGAGTCAGGCCAGCAAGGAATTGGCCCCCGCCCTCGCAGCGGCTGGGACGATCGTGATCGACAAGTCCAGCGTGTTCAGGATGGACCCCGCGGTGCCCCTGGTCGTGCCCGAGGTCAACCCGGGGCGGATCAGGTCGCACAGGGGGATAATAGCCAGCCCGAACTGCTCGACGATACAGCTCGTCGTCGCCATCAAGCCGGTTTACGACATGTCGCGGATCACGCGGCTGATCGTGTCGAGTTACCAGTCGGTCTCCGGTACCGGTCACGACGCCGTCGACGAACTGGCTGTGCAGACTAGAGTGGTGCTCGATGGCGGCAGGGCGGAACCCAGGGTCTACCCGAGGCAGATCGCGTTTAACGCGCTGCCGCACATCGACGCGTTCGAGGAATCGGGGTATACCGGCGAGGAGATGAAACTCGTACGCGAGACCCGCAAGATCCTCGAGGACGACCAGATGAGGATCACCGCCACGACCGTCCGTGTCCCAGTGTTCTACGGCCATTCCGAGGCTGTGACGCTTGAGACGTCCAGGCCGCTGGGGGTGCCCGACGTCATCGAACGCTTCTCCCGTGCTCCAGGGGTCGTCGTTTCGGCGGACCCCGCGGACTACCACACGGCCGTGGAGTGCGCCGGCAGGGATGAGGTGTTCGTCTCCAGGATCCGGAAAGACATCGCGTTCGACAACGGCATCAGTATGTGGGTCGTCTCGGACAACCTGAGGAAGGGCGCCGCAACGAACGCGGTGCAGATCGCCGAGATGATAACCGGGGCCTGAATTCCGCGCCCGACAGGTACCGGGCGCCGCCCTCCGGCGCCGTTGGCGGGGCGCGACGGTGGGGGATAAGTAATGGGCTCCAGAATGGTGATCGTGCAGAAATTCGGGGGCACGTCGGTTGCGACCGCCGAGGCCCGCGAGGTGGTCGCGGAGAGGGTTGTGGGGGCCGTGAAGGAAGGCTACCTGCCTGTCGTCGTGGTATCGGCGATGGGGCGGGGGGGCGACCCGTACGCCACCGACACCCTTATTGAACTGGCGAGGAATGTTCACCGCGACACCGCCCCTCGGGAGATGGACCTGCTGATATCGTGCGGGGAGATAATCTCCTCGGTAATCGTCGCGAATACGCTCAAGAAGCGCGACCTGGATGCCATGGTCCTCACGGGTGGCCAGGCCGGCATCATTACTGACGGTAATTTCAACAACGCGATCATACTCAGGGTTCAGCCCGACCACCTCCTGCGGCACATTGACGAGGGCAGGATTGTGGTGGTGTGCGGGTTCCAGGGTGTAACGGAGAACGGCGACGTCACCACCCTCGGCCGCGGTGGGAGCGACACCACGGCGGCGGCGCTGGGGGCGGCGGTTGAGGCGGCCGTCGTGGACATCTACACGGACGTGGACGGGATTAAGACAGCCGACCCGAAGATGGTCCCGGAAGCGAGGACGATAGAGCGCATGACCTACGAGGAAGTCGCGCAAATCGCGGTGCAGGGGGCGAAAGTGATTCACCCGCGCGCCGTGGAGATATGCCGGCGCGCAAGCATACCCCTGAGGATCAGGTCGACGTTTAGCGAATCCCCGGGTACGCTGGTGGCAGGAGCGGTGGAGCCGGGGCGAAAGTGGCCGGAGATCGCTGCGGCGAGGCCGGTGACGGCGATCGCCCACCTGTGCCCCGTCGCACAGTTCAAGGTGCCTGCCACTACCGGTGAAGACGGCGCCGGCGCGGGGGGCCGGAGGCTCTTCCGTGCTCTGGCGGAGGCCGGCATCAGCGTCGACATGATCACGGTGACGCCGGAGATGAACTGCTTCATCGTGCCGGAGGCCGTGGCCGAAAGGGCGTCCGCGGTCGTTTCGTCGATCGGACTCGAGCCCGGCTTAAAGCGGGGCTGCGGCAAGGTTTCGGTGGTGGGCCACGGGATGACTGGCAGGCCGGGTGTTATGGCGGACGTGTCTGACGCGCTTGCCGGCGCCGGCATTCCGATACTGCAGACGTGCGATTCCAACACGACGATCTCCTGCCTCATACCAGCCGCCGGCATCGCCGCGGCGATGAGATCGCTTCACGAGAAGTTCTCGCTCGGAGGGAATAACAGATGTTTGGCAGGCTCCTGACCGCGATGGTTACACCGTTCAACAGTGACCTTGAGGTGGACTTCAGGCGCGCGGAAGAGCTGGCGGACCGGCTCGTGGCCGCGGGCTCGGACGGCCTGGTCGTGGGTGGGACCACCGGTGAATCGCCCACCCTGAGTACGCAGGAGAAGGTGGAATTGGCCCGGGTGGTGGCTCGCGCGGTGGGCGACAGGGCTGTGGTGCTGGCAGGCACGGGCTCCAACTCGACCGCGGCGAGTATCGAGTTGACGAGGAAGGCCGAGGCTACGGGGGTCCACGGCGTGATGCTCGTGGCGCCCTACTACAACAAGCCGTCCCAGGAGGGTTTGTACAGGCATTTCAGGGCCATCGCGGAGACGACCGGCCTCCCTGTCATGCTGTACAACGTGCCTGGCCGGACGTCCGTCAACATGCTGCCGGCAACGGTGCTCAGACTTGCTGAGGTAAAGAACATCGTGGCGCTCAAGGAGGCTTCCGGCAGCCTGGACCAGGCCGCGGAGGTAATCTCCAGGGCGCCCGAGTCGTTCGCCGTATACAGCGGGGACGACTCACTCACGCTCCCCATGATGTCGGTCGGGGGTAGGGGTGTGGTAAGCGTCGCGTCGCACGTGGTAGGGACGGAGCTCGAGAATATGATAGAGGCGTACTGTCGCGGCGAGGTATCCACGGCCCGAGACATCCACCTCAAGATGTTTCCCCTCTTCAAAGCGCTGTTCATTACGACCAACCCCGTCCCGGTAAAGGCCGCGCTGCGGATGACTGGGTTCGACTGCGGCGGTGTGAGGCAGCCGCTCTGGCAGATGGAACCCAAAGAAGAAGACGCATTGAGGTCTTGCATTAAGGCGCTCGGCTTGATCCCGTGACGGGCTCGATATGCGCGCTTGTCCCCGGGTGGCCGATTCAGTATAATTTGGAGGGGATCCGGAAGATGTAATACCGTGAGGTGTAGGGATGAAACGCAGCACGCACGCGGTAAGCGTTGTTGCACTCGGCGGCTTCGGCGAAATCGGCAAGAACATGATGGCGGTCAGGTACCGAGACGAGATCGTAGTAATCGACGCCGGCCTTGCATTTCCCGAGGAGGAAATGCTGGGCGTCGACATCGTGATACCGGATATCACGTACCTCCTCGAGAACAGGAAGATGGTGAAGGGCATAGTCCTGACGCACGGTCATGAGGACCACGTCGGGGCTCTGCCCTACGTCCTCAAGCAGCTCAACGTCCCCGTCTACGGCACGAAGCTCACCCTCGGCCTCGTCAGGCGGAAGCTCAAGGAGCACAACATCGACGATCCCGACCTGAGGGAGGTCCGGCCGCGACAGCGGATCGACGTAGGACGGCTGGACATCGAGTTCTTCCGCGTCAACCATAGCATCGCGGACTGTGTTGGCGTGGCGATCCACACCCCGGCCGGCACTGTCGTCCACAGCGGCGACTTCAAGTTCGACCAGACACCTGTGGATGGCGAGGTAGCCGACTTCCACAAGTTGGCGGAACTCGGGGACGGCGGGGTGCTGGCGCTCCTCTCGGACAGCACGAACGCCGACCGCCCCGGGTACACGCCCTCGGAGCGCGTGGTGGGCAAGAACCTTCGCGACATCTTTGCCTCAAACGATTCGCGCGTGTTGGTGGCGAGCTTCGCCAGTCACGTGCTGAGGATCCAGCAGGTGATCACCGCGGCCGCGGAGTTCGGCCGGAAGGTCGCCGTGGTGGGCCGGAGCATGGAGAACGTCGTGGAAGTCGCGCTGGAATTGGGATACATACACGCTCCTGAGAATGTCCTGGTTGACGTCGAGGAGGCGGTCAGGATGCCGCCGTCCAAGGTGGCCATGCTGACGACGGGCAGCCAGGGTGAGCCGATGTCCGCGCTGGCCAGGATCGCGACGGCGGAGCACAAGAAGATCGACATTATCCCGGGGGACATCGTGATAATCGCGGCGTCGCCGGTACCGGGCAACGAGACCACTGTCATGAGGACGATCGACAACCTGTTCAGGCGCGGCGCGAGAGTGGTCTACGAGGCCTCGTCCGGAGTACACGTGTCCGGTCACGCCAGCCAGGAGGAGCTGAAACTCATGCTTAACCTGGTAAGGCCGAAATACTTCGTTCCCATCCACGGCGAGTACCGGCACCTCATGCACCACGCCGAACTCGCCGAGCACGTCGGCATTCCGAGGGCGAACATTCTCGTCGGGGAAAACGGGACTGTGTTCGAGTTCTTATCGGACCGCGCGAAATTCGGCGACATGGTGGCGCACGGTAACGTCATGGTCGACGGGCTCAGTGTGGGCGATGTCGGCAGCGTGGTGCTGCGCGACCGCAAGCAGCTCGCCGAGGACGGGATACTCATCGTCGTAGTCGTCGTCGACAGTGAAACGAAGGAGCTACTGTCGGGACCAGACATCGTCACGCGCGGCTTCGTGTACGTGCGCGAATCCGAGCCGCTTATGGAGGATGCGCGCGGGCTGGTGAGGCAGAGGGTTGAGGAATGCGTGGCATCAGGAGTCCGTGAGTGGCCGGCCATCAAGTCTGCTGTCAAGGAGTCGCTCTCGGCGTTCTTCCACGAACGACTCGGGCGGCGACCGCTGATACTGCCGGTGATAATGGAGGTCTGAGCCAGGCCCCTGCGAACATGTGTGCCTGGCGCCCCCGAGTGGTGCCAGGCCGGTTTCATTTTGAAAAGCCTCGCTGAAGCGCAACTTGCAGAGCGCACTGTCCCTCTTAAGTCATTCCTCGTCAACATCGACGAGAGGATCGCCCGCATTCAACCGCTGCATATTACACCTGCGTTTCCTCGAATACTAGCCATCGTATGCGGGCTTTTCGAGGGGGAGCGGCATTTGGCTGGCACACGAGGGGATTTCCCTCCGGATACGAGACGGGAAAACGCCGGCAACACCGAGCCGAAGCGCGTCCAACATGAGGACGCCGCGGCGAACATCCAGGACCTGGGCGTCACCGACGTGCCCAGGATGAAGAGCGATATCCACTGCCTCACCATCGTGGGGCAGGTAGAGGGTCACATCATCCTGCCCCCGCAGAACAAGACGACGAAGTACGAGCACATCATCCCCCAGCTGGTGGCGGTGGAACAGAACCCCGATATCAAGGGCCTGCTGGTGATGCTCAACACCGTCGGAGGCGACGTCGAAGCGGGACTGGCGATAGCGGAGCTGCTGGCGAGTCTGTCTAAACCCACTGTGTCACTGGTGCTGGGAGGAGGGCACAGCATCGGCGTGCCTATCGCGGTCAGCACGGATTACTCGCTGATCGCCGAGACGGCCACGATGACGATCCACCCGATAAGGCTGACCGGCCTCGTGATAGGCGTCCCGCAGACCTACGAGTACCTTGACAAGATGCAGGACAGGGTGGTCAAGTTCGTCGTCGGCAACTCGCGCATAACCGTGGAGAAGTACCGCGAGCTCATGTTCAGGACCGGGGAACTCGCCCGCGACATTGGGACGGTGCTCGTGGGGCGGGACGCGGTGAACGCGGGGCTCATCGACGAAGTGGGCGGGCTATCGCGCGCGGTGCAGAAGATGAGGGAACTGGTGGACCAGCGTGAGGAGGCGGGACTCCGGCATTGATACTGTATACCGTGATGCCCATTGAGGAAATCATGCAGCAGGAAGAGCGCCGGCGTTCGTTCGAGATACGGGTGCGCGGGCGCACGGTCCTGATCGAGCCGGTGTCGCCCACAGAAGGGCGGGTCGTGCGCGTCATATCGACCGACCCCCAGGATTTCCTCGATTCAAGCCTGCAGCCTGGTAGCATGGTCAATCTCTGGGGCGGGTTCAACTCCTGAACTGCCCGGTACATTCGCCATGGCGGCGTGAGAACGCCGCCTTTTCGCTTTTTCCAGAGAGTAAACGGCTCCGGTAATAAGCGGCGGCCTCCAGCATTAGGATTGAGTGCGCGGCGGCCCGTGCCGTGAACGATACACCGTCGCGTGGTGGTACGCTTGCCTGTCTCACCCGTGGCGGTAGTCGCACGCCTTGTGGCCGGGCTGCTGCTGTTCAGAGCAGGGGTCGGCTGGCTCGGGGCATTATTCCGGGGCGTAGCGGGCACGAGCGCCGCCCGCGCGGCGAGGATTGTGGGGAATAACCGGTTCGCAGCGGTAACGCTAGGGGCGCTGGCTACCGCGTGCATGCTATCGTCGGGGGCCGTGACGGCGATGGTCGTGCAGGTGACGGGCGCCGGCCTCATCAGCCTCGAAACGGGCATATGCCTGGTACTAGGCGCGAACGTCGGGACTACGCTGACCGCCCACCTCGTCGCGTTCGACATTCACCGGCATTCTCCAGGAATAATTGCCGCGGGCATCGCGCTGGGGTTTGTCGCGCGCTGGCACCCCCGCCGGTGGCGGCGGCGTGCGCGGTTCCTGGGCGGGTCTCTCGCTGCCGTGGGGCTGGTGCTTTCCGGGATGGCGGTCGTGAGCGACGCCGTCGCACCCGTGGTCGCGTCCCCGACCGTGATGGAGTGGGTTTCCACGGCGGCGGGGCGCCCGGTGCTGGGGGTAATTGTGGGCGCCCTCGCGACGGCTGTGGCCATGTCCTCGGGCCTCACGACCGGCCTGGTGGTCGCGATGTGCGCGAGGGGAAGCATGGGCCTCGACGGCGCCATACCCCTTGTGCTGGGGGCCAACATCGGGACCTGCGCCACAGCCGTGCTGGCTGCCTGCGGGTCGGGGCCTGCCGCGAGGCGGGTCGCGGCGGCACACCTCGCGTTCAACGTGCTGTCGGCCGCCGTGTGCCTGTTCTGCCTCGGCCCGTTCACGGCGCTGGTAGCGCTGACCGGGAGCACGGCGGCGGCCCGTGCTGCGAACGCGCACAGCCTGTTTAACCTCATTGGACTCGCCCTCGCGCTTCCCGCCGTTGGACCGGTAACGCGCCTGCTGGAGGCGAGGGTACGGTGAGGCTGGTGGCCTGCGTCAGGCGGGCCGGCAGCCGGCGCGTGACGGCCGCCCCGGGTGAAGGTCAAGCGCCTTGCCCCGTCGAAAATGGAGGCGCGGCCGTCGTGGGTTCCTGCGACGGCGACTACCGTGGTGGGGGGCCTGCCGGTGCCGGCGACGTGGGCGCTAATTCTCGGGATAATTCAAGGTCTGACTGAGTTTCTACCGGTGTCGAGTTCGGGGCACCTCGTGATAGCGCAGGGGCTGTTCGGGGTCAAGCCCCCCGGCATTGCCGTCGAGGTTGCAGCGCACGCCGGGACGCTGGGCGCGATTCTGGCGGTATACGGGCGGGACGCGGTCAGGATCGCGGCGGGCTTCCTGGAAGGGATAACGGGAGGGGCAGCGCGTCGAGGGCGTGAATTCAGGCTGGCTCTCCTGATAGTGCTGGCCTCAGTTCCGGCCGCGGCGGCCGGCCTGCTCTGGAAGGATGCGTTCGAGGGGGCTTTCGAGAGCACGATCGTGGCCGGTTTTGGGCTGGTAGCCACCGGAATCATACTACTTCTTGCGTCGGGTACGCGCATGGTAGGCCTGGGTAACCCGCATCCGGGCGACATGAGCGCCGGCAGGGCGCTGTTCGTCGGGGTCGCGCAGGCGGTTGCGATTGTGCCGGGCATATCGAGATCCGGGTTCACCATATCGGCGGGGGTCGCCGCCGGTCTCGGCAGGGAAGACGCCGCGATGTTCTCGTTCCTGCTGGCCATTCCCGCGGTGGCGGGGGCCACGCTGCTCGGACTGCGCGACATCGCAAGCGGCGGACTACCCGCCGGCGTGTCCGCTGGGTCGCTGGTGATCGTCGCGTTGTCGGCCATGGTGTCCGGGATTGCGGCGCTCCGGTTCTTCATAGGGACGCTCAAGCGTGGCGGCCTGCGGCCGTTCGCTTTCTACTGCTTCGCGGCGGGGGCTGCTGCGCTGCTAACGACGTTGATTGGTGGCAGATAGTGGCAGCAGGGCAGGAGTCCGGCCCTGACCGTCGAACCTCCGCACAGAGGTGGCTGTATTGTCGGGGTTCCTCCAGAGGTTGAATACCGACCTCAAATACGAAGCCGCGGGCCTGGGATTGCTCGCCCTGGCGGCGCTGCTGGTGATGTCGTTCCTCGGCGAGGCGACCGGGGTGGTGGCCGACGCGTTGACCAGGGTGTGTAGGGTGCTCGTTGGGGACCTTGCGCCTGCGGTTCCGGCTCCCATCGCGGCTCTCGGCATTTTTTTCATGATCAGGCGAAACCTCCCCGCGTTCACTTCCAGGATCGCCGGAGTCGTCCTGCTCGGCCTCGACTCGGCGCTCATCCTGCACGCGGGTATACCCGCCGGCACCGAGTTCGCGAACGGCACGAGGGGATTCGGCGGCGGTGTGACAGGCGCTTTCCTGGCCCTGCTCTTGCGCAGGGGGTTCGGGCAATCGGGACTGTATGTGGCCGCTGCGCTTTCCGCGATTGTGGGCGTCGGGCTGGTTGCTGACGCGGCCCCCGGCCGTATCGCGGGATGGGTCATCGCGAAGGTCATGCGCTGCGTCGAATCGGTGAAGCATTCCGCGGAGCAGTTCCTTTACGAGGATGCCGAAGAAGGCGATGCAGCCGTGGAAGACTCCGAACCCCGCGGTCGTGCGTCGCGAAGGTCCGGCGAACGACGGGGAGCGCCACCCACGGCGCTTCCAGAGGCCGAGCCTACACATCCCGTGGAGGAAGCACTCCCCGAATCGGTGGATCAGGCGGCAGGTCCGGTCTCCCAGCAGGGACGCGGAATGGTGGTTCCTTTCAGGAAGGCGAAGCGCCAGGCGGGTATTGAAGAGGCCGCCGCGGCGCGCGCCGGGGGCGGAGCTGGCGATGAAGCGCTTCCGCCTCCGCAGGAACAGCTTACGCTGGACGTGTCACAGCCTTACGAGATTCCGCCGCTATCCCTCCTCGAAAGGCCACATGCGAGGCCGAGGCTGGGCCGCGGCGACCGCGACGGCGACGACAAGGCGCGGATCCTGGAGGAAACCCTGGCGAGTTTCGGGGTACAGGCAAAGGTGGTCGAGATAAACCGTGGGCCCGCCATTACCCGGTTCGAACTGCAGCCGGGACTCGGGGTGAAAGTCGCCAGCATAACCAGCCTGGCCAACGACATAGCGCTGAACCTTGCGACGCAGGACGTCAGGATAGAGGCGCCGATCCCCGGTAAGTCGGCGATCGGGATAGAGGTCCCGAACAGGGAGGTGTCCCTGGTGCATCTCAGGGACATCCTCGACTCGAGGGAATTTAAGGAAGCCCCCTCCAGGCTAACAGTCGCCCTGGGCAAGGACATAACGGGCAAGGCCCTGGTCTCGAGCCTGGAGAAGATGCTTCACCTGCTGATCGCGGGCGCGACCGGTTCGGGCAAGAGTGTCTGCATAAACTCGATAATCACCAGCCTGCTCTACAAGGCGAAGCCGAGCGAGGTTAAGATGCTGCTCATCGACCCAAAGATGGTCGAGTTGAGCGTTTACGACGGTATACCGCACCTGATTTCGCCTGTGGTCACCGACCCCAAGAAAGCGGCGGGCGCGCTCAGGTGGGTCGTGAAGGAGATGGAACGGCGGTACCAGCAGTTCGTGTCGGCCGGCGTGAGGGACATCCTGAGGTTCAACCAGGCTGCGGCGGGGCAAGGGCTCTTGCCCCTGCCGTACGTGGTGGTGGTAATCGACGAACTGGCTGACCTCATGATGGTGGCGCCGGTGGACGTCGAGGACGCGATATTCAGGCTGGCGCAGATGGCGAGGGCATCGGGGATCCACCTCGTCGTGGCGACGCAGAGACCCTCTGTGGACGTCATCACGGGGACTATCAAGGCGAACATACCGTCGCGGATCGCGTTTACCGTCTCCAGCGCCGTTGACTCCAGGACTATTCTGGATGCGGCGGGCGCCGAAAAACTCGTGGGCAGGGGGGACATGCTGTTCTTCCCCGTCGGGGCCACCAAGCCCGTCCGCGCCCAGGGCGCATACATCAGCGAAAAGGAACTCGAGCGCGTGGTCTCGTTCGTGGTCGAGCAGGGTAGGCCCGAATTCCAGGTCGCGCTTCCCGAATCGGAGGGGGAGACCGCCAGGCGGCAGGAGGGGGCGGATGAACTGTTCCCGCAGGCAGTGAGGATAGTGGTGGAAGCGGGCCAGGCGTCCGTATCCCTCCTGCAGCGGAAGCTCCCGATAGGCTACGCGCGGGCTGCGCGCCTGATCGACGCAATGGAGGAGCGGGGTTTCGTCGGGCCTTATGAGGGGTCCAAACCCCGTGACGTGCTGCTCTCCTTCCAGGAGTACGAGCGGCTCTTCCGCGACGGGCAGGGTGGCGGTCAGTAGCAGCCGGCTGTGCTTTACAGTCAAATTATTCCGAGCGCCCGCATGGTGGCCGGGCCGGCAACTCCGTCGGTCACCAATCCGGCGCCGGCCTGGAAGCGCCTGACGGCGTAGTCCGTGGCGGGACCGAATACACCATCAGCCGGGCCCAACAGGTAGCCGAGCAGGATGAGCCGGCTCTGGATCTCGTACACGAGCGGACCGGTCGAGCCGAGTCTCAGGCCGCTCGACGATTCCCCGTAAGAGCCAACGATGTCCACGGGGGTGCCGATCGGGACGAGCTCGAATATGTGCTCGACGTCGCTGTTGTACATCCTTATACACCCGTTTGAGATCTGTTTGCTTATTGACCAGGGGGCGTTGGTCCCGTGGATGCCGTAGTTCCCCCACGGGACGTTCAGACCCATCCAGCGCGTGCCCAGGACTTCCCACGAAGGGTTCACGGTCTTCACCGCGATCTGCCATGACCCGATGGGGGAGGGCGTGGCCGGCTTTCCGACTGCGCACGGATACGTCGAATACGGGCGACCGCTAAGGTCGAGTGCGAGCGTCCTGTCGCTGACATTGACGGTGATTCGGGCCTGACCAGGGTACTGCAGAAGGTATCTCGGCACGAAGGCCATTACTACCCCTCCTCTGCCACATTGTATGAAGGCAGGTTGCGAGGTGAGTGGGGTGTAGACGAGTTGATTTCTTGTGGGAGACACAGCAGAACCGCACGTATCGCGCTGCTGACCCTGTTGTGCTGCGCTGTGACCGCTCCGGCTGCCTCGGCCACGGAGGCTCCGGGCGGATGGCATCAGTACGGCGGGAGCGCGGCGAGGACCCACGAAGCCGCAGGGGCGTACGGCCTGGCGCTGTACAGGAAATGGTGCGCCAACCTGCCTGCCGGGGTCTACTCCATTCCCGCCACCGGCGCCGGAGCGATATTCGTAGGCTGCGACGACGGCGCCCTGTACTCGCTTGACGCCTCTTCCGGGGCGCAGCGATGGTCGTTCAAGCCTGAGAGCGGCGCCAAGTTCCGCTCGGCCCCGGCATACCAGGGCGGGTTCGTCGTAGCCGCGTCCGCGGACGGGACGGTCTACTGTGTGGATGCCTCCTCGGGCATCGAAAAGTGGCGATTCCCTGCGGGATTGTCGGTTACTTCGCCCCTCGCCGTCTCGGGTGACTCGGCGCTGGTCGCCTCCGGGGATGGGCGCGTTTTGCGGATTCGCATGGCCGACGGGCAGCCGGTGTGGCAATACGCCATGCAGGGTGAATTCATGTCATCGGCCCCGTGCGCCGGGGGAGGGGCCGTGTTCGTCACGACCCTCGGCACCAGGGCCGAGGGTGGCTGGGTGTGCGCGATCGATGAGAACACCGGCGCCCTGCGGTGGAGGACGCAGATTCCCGGCTGGCTGGGCAACACTGTGACGTTCAGCGATGGCAAGGTGATCGTCGCCAGCACGGGGTTCAAGACAGGCGGCGTCTACTGTCTCGACGCCGCCGGCGGCTCGCTACTCTGGGGTCCGCTGTGCGGGGACAACAACTACTGGAGCCCGCCGGCCGTATCGGGCGGGAAGGTGTTCGCGGGGAACACGGGCTGGCTATACTGCGCGGACCTCTCCACGGGAGCGGTGCTGTGGAGGTGGCAGGCCCCATCCGTCACGAGGAAAGCGGGCAGGCGCGCGCAGCAGTACGAGGCGCTCGTCAGGACCCCCATCGTTTCGGGGTCCAGGGTGTACGTGAACACCTGCTTTGAGGTCCCCGGCCCGAATGACGTCTTCGCCGTCTCGGCCCTGACGGGAGCGACGCTCTGGCGTAATGAAATCCCGGCGAGGCCCGGATCCGGACTGTGCGCGGGTGATGATTCGATAGTATTGGGTGGCGCCGGCGGCGAGGTGCTTGCTCTCTCTCCGGTGAGCGTATTCTTGAACGGGGTTCGGGTCGCCATGGATGATTCGCCTCCGTTGATCCTGGAAAGCAGGACCCGGCTCCCTTGCCGGGCGCTGTTTGAGGCCGTGGGGTTCAGGGTAAGATGGAACGGGACGACCCGCACTGTGACCTGTGACGACGGTCAGCGGTCAGTCGTGATGGTAGCCGGATCCCGCAGTGCGACGGTGAACGGCGGGGAATTGCAGCTGGAGGCCCCGCTGACCGTTATGGGAGGAAGGGCCATGGCGCCGGTCCGCGCCGTTGTGGAGGCGCTGGGCGGGTCGGTTGCCTGGGATCCCGTAAAATACGCTGTCGTCGTGCGGCTCGACCGGGCCGTACAGTCGACCGGGGTGGGGTTGCAGTGAGTGTAAATCTGGAGGCTCTCCGGCAGCAGGCGGTCGATGCCGTCGACTCGTTCTCTGATGAGCTCGTGGGGCTGGCGAAGAGGATTCACGCCAACCCCGAGACCGCCTTCTGCGAACGCCGGGCGTCCGGGTTGCTGATCGATTTCCTCGAGGGCAAGGGATTCAGAGTCGAGCGGGGCGTCGCCGGGCTCGAAACGGCGTTCAAGGCCTCGTTCGGCCGGGGGTCGCCGTGCGTCGCGGTGCTCTGCGAATACGACGCGCTGCCGAAGGTGGGACACGCTTGCGGGCACAACATCATAGCCGCCGCAGGCGCGGGAGCCGGCGCGGCGG
Organism: Bacillota bacterium; assembly: GCA_013178305.1. Taxonomy (NCBI): domain Bacteria; kingdom Bacillati; phylum Bacillota; species Bacillota bacterium. Next base: position 173,413 of record JABLXB010000005.1, read on the forward strand.
TTAAAGACGCGCTAAACGGCCTCAAAGGCAGTATCGTCGTCATCGGGACGCCAGCCGAGGAATCGGGCGGCGGCAAGATAACGATGCTCGAGAAGGGCGTGTTCAGGGGGGTCGACGCCGCGATGATGGTGCACCCCGCCACCAGGACGATGGCGTTCCGGCCGTCGCTGGCGGCTGTCTCGGTGTTCCTGGCGTTCAAGGGCAGGGCGGCGCACGCCGCGGGCGCGCCACACGAGGGGATCAACGCGCTCGAGGCAATGATACTCACTTTCACGGGGATCAACGCGCTCAGGCAACACCTCAAGGAAGGCGTCAAGATCCACGGCATCATCACGCGCGGCGGTGACGCGGCTAACATTGTGCCCGACCATACTGAAGCCGAGATCCTGGTCAGGGCCAGGACTCGCGAAGGGCTCAACGAGGTGGTGGAGAAGGTCCGCAGGTGCGCCCAGGGCGCGGGCCTCATGACCGGGGCCACGCCGTCAGTCGAGCTCGGGCTGATGTACGCCGAGAGGAAGGATAACCCCCCAATGTCGAAGAGGGTCAGCGAGTACTTGAGGCAGATGGGCATGGAGCTGTCCGAATCGGATGTCCGTGACGGAGCGGGTTCCTCCGACATGGGGAACGTCAGCCAGGAGATACCCGCAATACACCCGTACGTGGCGATTGCGCCCAGGAATGTGCAGCAACATACGGAGGAATTCGCAAGGGCCGCCACCTCGCCAGAGGCGATGAAGGCCATTCTGGTCGCGGCCAAGGCGATGGCGATGACGTGCGTGGACCTTCTGGGAGACGGATCTTTCCTGGACAGCGTAAAGCAGGAGTTCAGGAGCAAGTAGTCTTCGAGGCGGCAGGAGGGGAACAGATGAGGCAGCCGGAGGAGAAGAAGAGCGCCACGGATGCGCAGAGGCGCGGGCTTGTTCTGGTCTACACGGGTAACGGTAAGGGGAAGACTACCGCGTCGCTGGGGCTCGCTCTTCGCGCGATCGGGCACGGGTCACGGGTGTTCGTGCTCCAGTTCATGAAAGGGCCCGGCAACGTGTATGGTGAGTACATGGCGGCCGAGAAATACCTGCCGATGCTGACGATCGTGCGATCCGGCAGGGACGACTTCGTCGACAAGCTGAATCCCGCCGAGGAGGACGTCAGGTTGGCCCGGCAGGGCTTGGACCTGGCGCGGAAGGTCATCTCGGGCGGAGAGTACGGGCTGGTCATACTGGATGAGATCAACGTGGCGGTCGACTACCGCCTCGTCGCCCTCACTGACGTGGTGGAACTGTTGAAGGCCCGCCCCTCGCACGTGGACGTGGTGCTCACCGGCAGGTATGCTGCGCCCGAGATACTGGAGATGGCCGACCTGGTGAGCGAGGTAAACGAGGTCAAGCACCATTACAGGAAGGGAGTCCCCGCGCGCCAGGGCGTGGAGTACTGACCCGGGGCGCGGTGCGTCAAGTTGGGAGGGGTAGCGCCTGGCTGAGGAGGTTTCCTTCGCGCTCGCGTTCTGGGCGGGGCTGGCGTCGTTCTTTTCGCCCTGTTTCCTGCCGCTTCTCCCCGCGTACCTTTCGTCGATTTCCGGACTCTCCGCCTGCGCGGTCTCTACGGAGGCTGCGGGGCGCGCGAGGCGCACGGCCGTACTCAATACCCTCCTGTTCGTGTGCGGCTTCACCCTCGTTTTCGTGGCCCTCGGCATGTCGGCGACGGCGGTGGGGGTACTTATCGCGGGTTCCTTGCCCGCCCTCCGTACCATCTCCGGTGTGTTCGTCCTCGCCATGGGGATACACCTGTCGGGCCTGATACAGGTCCCGTTCGCGCTGCGCGAGCGGCGGATGAGCGCGCGGGCCGCGGGCCCCCTCGCCCCAGCGCTTCTTGGAGCGACGTTCGGATTTGCGTGGACGCCTTGCGCCGGCCCGATCCTCGCGTCCATCCTGATACTCGCGTCGCAGCAGGGGACGGTCATCAGGGGCGGAATGCTTCTCCTGGCGTACTCGGCGGGGGTTGCCCTCCCGTTCCTGCTGGCCTCGCTGTTCCTGGAGCGCGCCGTGCGGCTGGTCTCCCGAATCCGTGGAGGCGCCCCGGTGATCCAGAAGGTGGCCGGGGTCGTGATGGCGCTGCTCGGGATCTCAATAATTGCGGGGTGGTTCTGATATCAGGAAGAGTCGTGTTACTGCTCGCGCTCGGCGTAGTGGTGGTGGGCGGTGTGATGCTGGCCTTGAACTGGCTCCCGGGCGGGGCGCCGGCGCCCGCGGCCCCGCAGCCCGCCTCCCAGCAGGACTCGCGTGACTCGTGGAGGCTCAGCGATCTGTCGGGGGAGACCACAGGGCCGGCGGATTATCAAGGGAAGGTCGTGCTGGTCAATTTCTGGGCGACCCGGTGCGGATACTGCGTGGAGGAGATGCCCGACATGGAGAAGGCGGCTCGCGCGAGGGCCGGTCAGGTGGCTATTCTCGCGGTGAACTTCGGAGAGTCGCAGAAGGCGGTGGAGTCCTTCCTGTCGGGGAAGGGGTACTCGTTCAGGGTGTTGCTGGATGCCGAAGGCAAGGTGGCGGCCAGGTACGGGATCAGGGCGCTGCCGACCACGCTCGTGTTTGACAGGGCGGGCAATCTCGTGAGGAAGGTCGAGGGGGCGATTCGGGAAGCGGCGTTCCTTAAACTGATAGACGAGGCGGCGAAGTAGACGATCCAGGAATGGCGGCGTGGACGCCGGAACCCAGCGTGGGCGCGGCCGTGGCGTCGTCAGGTGACGCGGCGGGCGCCCACCCAGTTTTTCACGTAGAATTGCTTGTCTATGGGCGTGATCGACACTTTCTTCCTCGCGGAACTCGCGTGTATGAACGTCCCGTCGCCCAGGTAAATCCCCACGTGTGACGGCCCGGGCTTATACGTCGAGAAAAACACCAGGTCGCCCGCCTGAAGCGCCGACCGCGGGACGGGTGCCCCGGTCGCGAATTGCTCCACTATGGAGCGAGAGATCCTGATACCCGCCGCGTTCAGGACGTGGTATACGAACCCCGAGCAGTCGAATCCGCGTGGCGTCGTCCCGCCCCAGACGTAACGCGTGCCCAGGAACTGTCTCGCCACCTCGACGAAACGCTCTACCAGGCCCGGCGCGCCGCTGCGAGCGGCCCTGGAAGGCTCCGCCTTGCGCAGCGCCTGCAGGGTTGCCGGTCCCGCTATTCCGTCCGCCCTGAGTCCCGCATCCCTCTGGAACGCGAGTACGGAGGCCTTCGTACCGGGGCCGAACACGCCGTCGGCCCTGCCGGAATAGTATCCCTTCTCCGAGAGCAGGCGCTGCAGGGTCACAACCGCCGGGCCGGACGAACCCTGCTTTATGACTCCCGCGGCGGGTGCGCCGAGAGCCACCTGCGAGGAGGCGAGCAGTATGACGGCGAATGCCACCACTGTCAGGGCTGTTCGGGCTCTCATCCGCCACCTCCGGTTGATGTGAATGGGATAAGCACATATTCGATAGTTCGACGCGATGTGGCAGTATCCTTCCAGACTATGATTCCAGGTGGGGCTTGCGTGCATTCGGAGCAGGGCGGAAGCCTGTTCGGGGGTTGGGACGAGTTGGCAATAGTAGTGGTTGTCGCAGACGTGGACGGGACTCTCCTTGGGCCGGGCCATTTAGTGGACGACGCCGCGAAGGCGGCCGTGAAGGCGGCCCACGAGCGGGGCGCTGTGTTCACGATCGCGACAGGACGGATATTTCACTCCGCGCGAGCAGTGGCGCTCGAGGCGGGGATCGGGGCGCCGATCATCGCCGGGGGCGGTGCGGTCCTGGGATATCCTGAAGGCGGCGTGATCAGGCGCCTCAATATCGGGAGGGAAATGGCGCTGGAAATCCTTTGCCGGACCGGCCGGGGTGTCGCCAGGTACGCGTTTGTGAACGACCGCATATATACCGACACGCCGGGACCCCATGTGGCAACGTATTCGTCGGCGCTCGGTGTGCCAGTTCAGGTAGTTGGCGACCTCACCGCCGTGGTGAATGATGAGACAACTCACGTAGTGCTCAGGTTGCCCCCATCGGAAGCCGATGACGTCGTGGGCCGGTTCTCGGGCGAGCTGCGCGGTGTCGCGAGGGTCATGAGGACCTTGCCACACCTGGTCGAATTCGTCCATCCCCTGGTCTCCAAAGGGCGCGCGATCGAGTACCTGTGCACCCATCTCGGGGTCCCACTATCCGGGGTGCTCGCCGTAGGTGACGGCCTCTCCGATACCGACATGCTCGCCGTGGCGGGCGTGGGCGTTGCTGTAGCCAACGCCCCGCTGGAGGTCAGGCGCCGGTCGAGGCACGTCACCCGCGAGTCTTACGCCGCCGGGGTGCTGGAGGCCATACGCGAATTCGTTGGGGCTGGATGATGTTGCCGGAGTGTGCAGGTTAGCGCCAGCATTGTGAAGAAATAGAACGCAAGAGCGCTGTGAGGAGGTGGTCCGGTTGGCGAAGTTCGCCGCGATTGTCCCGGACAGCTCGCTGGCTTCCACTGTAACTGAGGTCGCACGGGAACTCAGGGAGGACGTCGTGGTCTTCCAGGCCGGGACCGAGGAAGTGCTCCGAGCCGTCAGGCAGGCCGAGGCGCTCGGCGTGGACGCATTTCTCGCAAAGGGGTTCCTGGCTGAACCCGTCCGGTCCATCACGTCGCTTCCGGTCGTGGCGTGCAACCCCGGTCCCCTGGACGTCGTGATGGCGGTGGCGCAGGCGAAGTCCATGGGAAGCCGTGTGGCGCTGCTCCATTTCGGCGGGCCCGCGGTGGACCTGGGGGCGCTTGGCGCCGCGATGGGCATCGAACTGGCCGAGTTCACGCCTGGGCGGACGCCGCAGGAGGTCCGCAGGACTCTGGAGGACATAAAGCGGGCTGGGTACGAAGTGGCCGTCAGCGGGCAGGTCACGGCAGACATGGCCCGGAGTATGGGCCTCAAGGCGGCGACCATCGGGATCGGAAAGGTATCCGTCAGGCAGGCCATGGAGGCGTGCTCGGAACTCGTGAAAGCGTCCGTGGACGCGGAGGAACGCAGGCTACGGTACTCGGAGGTCCTCGATGGACTGCCTTTCGGCGTCGTGGCGACGGACCCGAAGGGCATAATCAGGTTGTGCAACAGGGCGGCGGCCGCGCTGGGCGCCGCGACCCCATCTCAAGTGGGCAAGCCCGCGGCGGAAGCGCTCGCGGGGTCCCCCATACTCGCCACACTGCGCGGGGAGCACTCCGAGGGGCCTAGACTCGCGAAGATCGGCGAGGCGCGGGTGGCGCTGGAGGCCGTGGCATGGAAGTCGAATGGCCAGAACGTCGGCGCCGTATGCGTCGTGCATGATGTGGGCTACGCCGAGAGGCTTGTGGACAGGCTCTCGAATCCCGAGGAGACTGCCCCCGAGGTCGCGCCGTTCACTTTCGACGACATCCCCGCGACCAGCTCGCCCATGAAGCAGGCGGTCGAGCGGGCGCGGCAATACTCGATGAGCGACTCGCCCGTCGTGATCACGGGGGAGCGCGGGACGGGCAAAGAAGTACTAGCGCAGGCGATCCACAACGACAGCAGGCGCCGCTCGGGCGCGTTCGGCCGCGTGGCGTGCGCCGGCCTGGCCCCGGAAGCGCTGGAGAGACGGCTCTTCGGGCTCGAGAAAGGGGCATTCCCTTCGGCGAGGAAGTCGGCGCCGGGGGTTTTCGAGGTGTGCAACGGGGGGACCGTATTCCTGGACGAGGTATGGGCGCTCCCCGTTGAGATACAGGACAGGATCGTCGCGGTACTCGATCACGGAAGCGCGTGGCGGATCGGAGGGACTGAGCCGAGGGGGGTCGACGCCAGGGTGATCGCCTCGAGTTCTCGCGACCTGAAGAACCTCGTCGCTTCGGGTGCGTTCTCGGAGGCGCTGTACTGGCGGCTGGCGGGTATGGCCATCGAGGTTGCGCCGCTCAGGGAGCGCGGTGAGGACGTCGCCGCGCTGTTCACGGGGATCGCCCGGAGACTATCGCCCGATTCGGGGGACCTGGCGCTGTCGCCGCAGGCGGCCGCGAGGCTCCGCCGCCACGAATGGCCGGGGAACGTGAGAGAACTGGAGGGCCTCGTCAGGCGGCTCGTGGCGGCGCTCAGATCAATGCCGCTCGTCCCCGCCGACGCCGTGGAGCGCATGGTGCTCGACGACATCGCGGCGGCCCGTGGGAAGCCGGCGCCGGTATCCAGCCTGACCGTGCAGGCGGGTACCCTGGATGAGATGGTCCAGAGCCTTATCGACCAGTTCGACCACGCTTACGGAGGCAACAGGTCGGAAGTCGCGCGGAGGCTTGGGATAAGCAGGACCACCCTGTGGAAGAAGATGAAAGAGCAGTAGCGGGGGTGCATCTGATGAAACAGACATGGATATCGACTCTGAAGGATCACGCCGGCGAGACGGTCGAGGTGAGGGGATGGCTCTATAACAAGAGGTCCAGCGGCAAGATACACTTCCTCATCGTCCGGGACGGGACCGGCCTCATGCAGGCGGTCGCGCCGCTGGGAAGCACCCCCGGAGACGTGTTCGCCGCGTGCGGCAACCTGACCCAGGAATCGTCCATCATCGTGCGGGGGGTGATTCGCGAGGAGAAGAGGGCGCCGGGCGGCTACGAGATGGAACTCAAAGAGATTGACGTCGTCCAGATAGCGGAGGAGTACCCGATAACCCTCAAGGAGCACGGCGTCGATTTCCTGATGGACAACAGGCACCTGTGGATAAGGACCCCCCGCCAGCAGGCGATCCTGCGCATCAGGGCGGAGATCATCAGGTCCATCCGCGAGTACCTCGACGGCAACCATTTCACGCACGTGGACACTCCTATCCTGACCCCGGCCGCGTGCGAGGGCACAACGACCCTTTTCGAGACGAACTACTTTGAGCAAAAGGCATACCTGTCACAAAGCGGGCAGCTATACAACGAGGCGTCGATAGCCGCGTTCGGGCGCGTGTACTGCTTCAGCCCGGCGTTCAGGGCGGAGAAGTCCAAGACCAGGCGGCACCTGATCGAGTTCTGGGTGGTCGAGCCGGAGGCCGCGTACTGTGACTTCGAGGAGAACATGGAGATCCAGGAGGGTCTGGTGACGCACATCGTCAAGAATGTGCTGAAGAACCGGCGTACCGAACTCGAGCAGATCGGTCGAAACGTCGAGCCCCTGACGAAGGTGGAACCTCCGTTCCCGAGGCTCACGTACGACGAGGTGGTCGAGAGGTTGCAGGCCGCCGGCCACGAGATAACGTGGGGGCAGGACCTCGGAGCGCCGGACGAGACCACCATCTCGAACATGTTCGAGAAGCCGGTTTTCGTCACTCACTTCCCTGCGGAATTCAAGGCCTTTTACATGGAGCCGGTCCCCGGCCGGCCCGAGCTCGTACTCGGCGCCGACCTCCTCGCGCCCGAGGGGTACGGCGAGATCATCGGAGGCGGGCAGAGGATTTCCGACCTGGCGCTCCTGGAACGACGCATGAAAGAGCACAACCTGCCGGAGGAGTCGTACAGGTGGTATGCCGACCTTCGCCGTTACGGCACCGTACCCCATTCAGGGTTCGGGCTCGGCGTCGAGAGGACCGTGGCGTGGGTGTGCGGGCTCGAGCATGTCAGGGAGGCCATTGCGTTCCCGAGGTTGCTCTACCGTGTCTACCCCTGAACGGAAATGGCTAACGAAACGTTGGGCGACAGGCCCGGCGCCTGTGAAGAAATTGGTGGGTTTTGTAGGAAATGCGATTCCCGTGTAGAAGCACGCGGTTAGATCTTCCTCAGTGGAGGTGAGACAGTTGAAGGAGATCGGCGACCTCCTCCGCAGGCAGAGAGAGGAGCGGGGGGTCTCGCTGGCTGACGCCCAGGCGGCCACCAAGATCAGGAGACGCTACCTGGAGGCGCTGGAGGCTGGGGAGGAACTATCCTACCCTGGCGAGGTCTATTACAGGGGATTTATGAAGACGTACGCCGCGTTCCTCGGGCTGGACGGTGCCGCCGTGGTGGCGAAATACAGGGCGCTGAAGGACGCTATGGAGCGCGATGCCGCGACGCCGGAAGAGGGGGCGATTCCCGAGCAGGCGCAGGCCGCGCCGCCGGAGCCGGCAGCCACCGTACCGGCGCCCACAGTGGAATCGCTGAACGAACCCGCCCAGCAGGAGTTCGCCCTGCCGCGGGATCTCGCCGGGCGAAGGCGCGGCGCCGGGGGTAGCACTACGCGGGAGCGGGCGCGGCGTAAGAAGTCGGGCAGGCAGATGATGGTCATGGCCCTGGCGCTGGCCGTGGCAGGTCTCGTGTACACGCAGGGATTCTGGCGGGTTGCATCGCAGCCGGAGAATCCTCCGGCGGGGCAGGCGGCGCAGCAACAGCCCGCGGAACAGCAGCCGTCCCAGAAACAGGCCGAACCGTCGCAGCCCGCGGTTTCACCGCAACAACCGCCCGAACAGCCGGCGCCACCGGCCCAGCCCCCGTCGGTTCAGCCGCCGCAGCAACCCCAGGGAGACGGCGAGGACCAGCCGCGGGTGTTCGAGTATACGCGGGAGGAGAAGTCGAAGTACCTGACTGCCATTTCGGCGCGGATCGACTCGGTAGATCTGGTCGGTGAGGTCCGCGGTGGGCAGTGCTGGGTGCGTGTGGAGGCCGATGGGAAGTTGCTCCAGGAGTCGATGCTCGAACCCGGGACGTACACCTGGCAGGCGAGGCAGCAGCTGTACATCAGGGTGGGGGCCCCTGCCACGATGAGGCTCCGGCTGAACGGGCTCGACCTGGGGCCGGCGGGAGCGCAAGGACCTGCGAAGGATTTCGCGATATCGGTATCAAGGTAAGCGGCCGGCGTACGCCTTATAATCCCGGATCATCGCAAATATGATCGTCGGTGAGACGGGTCCTCCGGGGTGGTACGTCGGATGCGCGCTTTATGGACAGCGGCGGTGCTCGCCGCATTTTGCTTCGTATGGAATCCGCAGGCCCGCGCTTTCGCAGCGAGGGAGCCCGCCGTGACCGCGGACGCCGCAGTCGTGATCGACCTCGCCTCCGGCACCGTGCTCTACGGGAAGCGGGTCCATCACCTGATGCACCCCGCCAGCGTGACCAAGATGATGACGGCGGTCATCGCCCTCGAACGGGGGTACGTGGGCGACGTCGTGACGGTCAGCCAGTACGCCGCGTACACACCGGGTTCGTGCATGGGGCTCGCGCCCGGGAGTCGCTTTCTCCTGGAAGACCTCTTGTCGGGGCTGATGCTCGTCTCGGGGAACGACGCGGCGGTTGCGATCGCCGAGCATATCGCCGGGACTGAACCTGCCTTTGTTCAACTCATGAACGCTCGCGCCAGAGAGATAGGGGCCTCCAGCACCACGTTCACCAACCCGCATGGACTCTCGGAGCCGGGCCACATGTCCACCGCCTACGACCTCGCGCTCATCGCAAGGCACGGCCTTTCGATCCCTTACTTTGCCGGCCTGGTGGCCACGCGGGAAAGGGAGGCGTGGAGGCTCGATCGCCTCTCCGAAGTACCGCTGTACAGCACGAACAGGCTTCTCGGCAGTTACCTCGGCGCCGACGGCGTGAAAACCGGCACCACCGATGCTGCGGGCGCCTGCCTCTGCGCCTCAGCCACGAGGGGCGGGATGACGTTCATATCGGTCGTGCTGCATTCGGACGCACGCTGGGACGATTCCGCGCGGCTCCTGGAATGGGCGTTTGAGAATTTCGAACAGGTGGTGTCTCTTCGAAGAGGGGACGCGGCCGGCCGGATCGCGGTCAGTGGGGGGACGAGGTCCTCCGCACGCGTCGAGGCCGCAGCCGACCTGTCCGGTGTCATAAGGAAGGGTGAGGACAGCACCCTGTGGCTGCGGCTCGACATGAAGGACGGGGTCACCGCGCCGGTCTTCCGCGGCGACCGCGTAGGCTCGGTAGCTCTGTGGACGTCCGACAGGCTCGTAAGCGCAGTCCCGCTGGTGGCCTCGGAAACCGTGGAGCGGTGGACCCCCTTGCGCTTCGCGGCGGGGCTTTTCATCGCGGTCATCAGGGCGCTCGGGTTGCTCGGGGTCGGCTGAATCCGCGCGGGAGCCCGGGCTCGCGCCGCCACACCTCGCGCACAGCCGGTAACTCATCTCAACAGGTTCCTGTCCGGCTGGATCATGTACTGCTCGCCCGCCATGCCGAGGAGTTCGGTCACTGTTACGAACTCCAGGCCCTTCTGACGGATGCCGTCTATCACGGCCGGTAGTGCCAGGTAGGTCTCGCGGGCGCTATCGGACGCGTGGCAGAGGATGATGTCGCCCGCCTGAGCCCTCGTGAGCAGCCGATCTATCATGTAGTCGACCCCGGGGTTCTTCCAGTCCAGGGAATCGAGGCTCCAGATGATCGTCAGGTAACCCTCCTCCATGGCTGCCATGATGGACATGTCGTCGAAGTCCCCGTTCGGCGGGCGAAGGATCTTTGCCTCGCGCCCTGCGAGGTTCGTCAATATCTCCCTCGTTTTCCTGAGATCCTGCGCTATGCGTTCCCTCGAAAGCTGGCTGTAGTTGTCGTGGTGATAGCCGTGCGACGCAATTTCATGCCCGTCGCTCGCTATGCGCCTGACGACGTCCGGATGGGCTGCCGCCCAGGGCCCCGAGAGAAAGAATGTGCTCCGCACACCCTTGGACCTGAGTGCATCCAGCACTCGCGTGGGAGAGACCTCGCCCCAGCTTATGTCGAATGTAAGCGCGACCGCATTCCTGGCCGCCGTCACACGGTAGATGGGCCGCAGCTTGCCCGAAACCTGGGAGATGATGGTCGACAGGGAATACCTGGTCGTCCACGAGATGGCGATGAAGCCCAGCAGCAAGACGGTCGCCAGCGCCTTCAGGCGGGTTTGCTTTCTTACGAGAACCACGATCATGTAACGGCCCCCCTCCAGGTTCGCCCGTATAACCCGTATAAACGGTATTCCCGGAGTCCAGGGGGTATTACGAACCCAGCCTACGCCGGAGCCGGTTGATCCGGTGGTTTAGCTCGCTCCGCAAGCGCTCTCTACGACCGGAGGGGATGTGCTGGGCGCGGTCGAGGAGGCCGAGCGCCTGCAACGCCGCTTCCAGCGCCAGATCGAGTTCCCTCGACCTGTGTTCGTGGTGCTTGGCGATTTCGATCCACGCCTCGGGGTCGGGGGTCTCCGCTCCGGCGAGCACCCGCGCGCGGTGGAGGCAGCCGTCCCAGTTCCGGCGGCGCTTGGACAGGCGGAGCGTGCCCCAGAGGGCGCGTGACCGGACCGGTTCCCTGGCGTCTCCGAGATCGAGCGCCTCCTCGTACAGGCGCAATGCCTCGTCACAGAGGCCGATCGACTCGTAAATCGAGGCCGCGCCCACCGACTCGTGGGCGTTCCTGGAGAGAGGAGGCGCCGCCACGGCAAGGCACGCGGACGCCTTTGCCAGGAGGACCGCGAGAGAAAGGATATCGAGCCGGTTGTGCCTGGCGACGAGGTGGATCTCGGCCTCGTCGCCGGTGCGCAGGTAGGACGCGTAGATCCCGGGTATCATCCAGCCGGGGACGTCGAACCCCCTGTCCAGGCCGATCACGCGTCTCTCAATGGATCCCAGGGAACACTCACCGATGACGCAGGCCCATAGCCGCCTCGAAGGCGCGAGGAGGTCCAGGTGGAATGGGTCCTCGAGCGGGCACCTCATGCGATTCAACGCGAATCGCGTTTCCAGCAGGGGTAGGTCGAACGACTTTCCATTGAAGGTGACCACCGCTTCAACGCCCCGCAGCGCGCCGTCCAGCCGTTCGAGCATGGCGCGCTCGTCCGCCGGGTCGTGCAGGAAGAACTGCTGCAGGAGGAAGGAATCGTCAACGAATCTTCCGACGCCGACGAGGAACGTAATCGTGCCGGTCCCGCCGGCGAGGCCGGTGGTCTCGAGGTCGAGGAAGACCGTCCTCTCGAACCCGGGGAAAGGCCTCGGCTCGCGCGCAAGTGCGCGGGTCTCTACCTCGCGGGCGCGGAGCGCGGCGCCGAGCCTCAGGGACCCGTGCGGGTGATCGAGGGGAAACCGGTCCGAGGCGATCCTCGCTATGCCCGACGGAGCAGGCACGGCGGAGAACACGGGAACCGGCGCGCCGGGCGCGCCCACAGCGGAAGCCCCCTGAACCGGGGCCCCAGCGGCGGGACCGTGAGCGGTCCCGCACGTCACTACCTCAACGAGCCTTCGAAGGGACTCAATGCGCTCTTTCAGTTCCACCGGTTGTCTCCGGTCCCGACCGGTCGCCACCGGATTCCACTCCATGGAGGGCGCGCATGAGGCGCCCCATGATCTCTATCGCGAGGCCTTTGCCGCCGGGTCCCACCTCGAGTGTTGGGCCCACGCAGGATGGGCAGCCGTCCTTGCACGGACACGAGGCGATCAGGTCCATGGAGGCGGCCACGATCTTCTCGTGTATTTCGAACGCTTTCTCCGCGAGGCCGATTCCCCCGGGATACGAGTCGTAGAGGTAGACGGTGGGAAGGCGGGTGTGCGGCGAGCGGACCTCGTTCACCACGCCGATGTCCCGCGGCGAACACATGAGGTAAAGTGGTGAGACGTTAGCCACGGCGTTGGATATGCCCAGTAGCGCGGACTGGACCTGCTCGGGGGTCAGGCCCGCGGTCAGTTCGGCGGGAAGGGTGAACCAGTACGCCGCGGTCTGCATCTGTTCTTCGGGCAGGTGGATCCTTCCCGAGCCGACGTTCTCATGGGTGTAAAACTTGATTTTTTTGAACATCGTCGCCACGGAGGTGACGACGACCTCTCCCTGCGAGCGTGAGGGCCCGCGCGAACCGGTCTCGCGCAGCACCCTTATGCTCACGGCGAGATTCGCGTCCGTGTAGTAGTCCACGTTGACGCGCGTGACGTACGCCTTTTTCTCGGCGTAGTCGAGCCTGTCCACGTGATACTGCTGGCCCCCGTGTATGTATATGGCGTCCTGGTGGATCAACATGGGCGCGCTGAACCTGTCCATCTCGCCGATAACCCGCGGGGTCGCGGGCGCGTCCGTCGTGTCGATGATCACGAAGTTCTCTGACGACGCCGACCGGAGGCTTATGTCCTCGGCGGGGAACGAGTCCGACATCCAGAACCACCTGTTGCCGGAATGGTGCAACACGTTCTCGCCTGCCAGGTACTGCAGCGCGCTCTCGACAGGCGCCGCGCCGAACGACTCGCCATCCTCGAACGGGAGCTCGAATGCCGCGCACTTCAGGTGGGACATCAGTATGTAGAGGTTGTCGGGATTCAGGTGACCGTGCTCGGCGGGTTTCTCGAAGAAGTACGCGGGGTTCTGCGCTATGAACTGGTCTACCGGCGAGCTCGACATGACCATGATAGCGAGCGACCGGCCCCGGCGCCTGCCGGCGCGGCCGGCCTGCTGCCAGGCGGACGCGATGGTGCCCGGGTAACCGGCCATCACCGCCACCCGCAGCTGTCCGATGTCGATACCGAGCTCGAGCGCGTCCGTGGCGACGACGGCTGTCACTGACCCGTCGCGAAGGCCTCTCTCTATGGCCCGCCTCTCCGCCGGGAGATACCCGCCCCTGTAGCCCCTCACGCTGCCGTCGTCCACAGGCCCGCGGGCGGCGGCGTCCTTGAGATATGTGACGAGCACTTCGACCGCGAGCCTGCTCCGCGCGAACACGATGGTCTGTACCCCGTTCGTGACGAACCTCGATGCCAGGTTCTTCGCTTCCAGCAGGCAACTCTTCCTGATCCCCAGTTCGCGGTTGACCACTGGCGGGTTGTACAGGATGAACTGCTTCTCGCCGGAGGGCGCGCCGTTGGCGTCGACCACGACTGCCGGTTCGCCGGTGAGTCTCTCGGCGAGCTCGAGCGGGTTGGCGATCGTCGCCGAGCAGCAGATGAACTGCGGGTCCGATCCGTAGAACCGCGCCACACGCCGGAGCCTTCGCAGGACGTTGGCGACGTGGCTGCCGAACACTCCGCGATAGGTGTGGAGTTCGTCCACGACCACGTATTTCAGGTCCTGGAACAGCCGCAGCCACTTCGTGTGATGGGGTAGAATACCCTTGTGCAGCATGTCCGGGTTTGTCACCACGACGTGCCCGGCCGAACGGATGGCCTTTCGCGCGGACTCGGGGGTGTCCCCGTCGTACGTGTATGTCTTGATGTCCCGGCCCGTCGGCGCGGTTATCGCCTGCAACTGCGCCACCTGGTCCTGCGACAGCGCTTTCGTTGGAAACAGGTATATCGCCCTCGAAGCGGGGTCTTTCAGGATACTGTCTATCACGGGAAGGTTGTAGCACAGCGTCTTGCCGGAGGCCGTGGGCGTCACGACCACTACGTTTCGCCCCAGGGCGGTGTGCTCGAACGAGAGACTCTGATGCAGGTAGAGCCGGTGAATCCCGTTCGAAGCCAACGACTCCTTCAAGAGGGGGTGGATCGAATCGGGGATCTCGCGGTACACGGCGTCGCGGGGAGGGAGCGTCCTGACATCGACGACGCACTCGCGTATCCTCGGGTCAAACAGCATTGTGTCTGTTATCTGGGAGATGTTCATGGGGAACATGATTCGTCGGGACGAATGCAACTCCTCCGAAAAGAGTGCCCCCGGACGCGAGGGGAAGCGGTTGGGCGCGGCGAACTGCGACTATATGGCTCGCCACACCCCCTCTCGAGTATTGCCAGCCGTCATCGCGGTTGTCATGGTAATCGTCCTTCTGGTCTCTCTGGTTACAAGGGGTTCGCCGCCAGCCCGCGCCGGCGAGCGTCCGTCTCCGGGGCGGAGCACTCGACTTGCCGGGCAGCCGGCGATCCAATCCCCGTCCGCTGTGCTGATCGACGCGCATAGCGGCGTCGTGTTGTTTGACCAGGACGGCTCTCGTCTCATGGCCCCCGCCAGCATTACGAAGATACTCACCGCCGCGCTCGTACTGGAACATGCGGAATTGGACGACGTCGTGGCGGTGAGCGAGGAGGCCGCCAAGACGGACGGGTCGAGCGTGTACCTCGAGCCCGGGGAGCGCGCAACCGTGCGTGACCTGCTCTACTCCATGATGATGAACAGCGCCAATGACGCCGCCGTCGCGCTGGCGGAGTATGTATCCGGCTCGGTGGAGGGGTTCGCGGGGCTCATGAACGCCAAGGTCGCCGGGATAGGCGCCCTGCAGACTCATTTCGAGAACCCGCACGGCCTCGATTCGCCCGGCCACCTGACAACCGCCCGCGACATGGCGCTGATAGCGATGTATGCAATGCGGCAACCCTTCTTCCGCGAGGTCGTAGGGACCAGGACGCGCCAGTGGGAAGGGCAGGAGTGGAGCAGCCTCCTCGTGAACCACAACAGGCTGCTGTGGCAGTACGATGGCTGCACGGGGGTGAAGACCGGCTTCACCACGAAAGCCCGCCACACCCTCGTCGCGTCGGCGATGAGGGATGGAAACGAGATGATCGCTGTACTCATGGGCGGTGAAGACCCGGAAACGCTGCGGAGGGAGGCGGGGGTTCTCTTCGATTACGGGTTCACACGGTGTCTCACGCGGCTTGCGTTCGCAGGTGACGCGGCCGGAACGGTCAGCATGCCGTTCGGCTATGATGTACCGTGCATCCTCGATTCTGAGGTGAAGGCCTTTCTGCCCGAAGGTGAGGAAGGCGAGGTCGTCCGCTCCCGGGACCTGAGCATGAGACCCCCTCAGGAGGGGGTGAGGCGCGGCCAGGTGCTTGGAAGGGTGACATTCTGGCTGCGCGGTGTACCGATAGCGGGTACGGATGTGGTTGCCGACAGGGACGTAACGTACACAGTCGCCCAGAAGGCCGCGATCTCGGTTGGCGCTCTCAGGGGCAGGATATCCCCGCGCCTCACGATCCCGGCGGCCGTTATCACCCTGTCCGCGCTGGCGATAGGCGTTGACCGTCGCGTGAAGCGGCGGCGCATGCGAAAGAGGCCGCGCCTGGGCGGTCTCCCCCGCCGTTTCCCGCGGTGACGGGAAGACTCCCCGTTGGAAAGATGCTGTCATGCCAGACGGTAATCTCACGAAAGTTGAGCTCGCCGCCGCAGCCGCGGCGCTGATAGTCGTGTTCGGGCTGTAGCCGTTCTTGCACGGGCGTCCGGCGATCTCGGGGATACTATACTCCGGGGTGGTCACGGGGAATGGGAGACAACGGCTCGCTACCAGGGTGGTCGTTTCAAGAGATCCTCGGGCGGTCGCGCGAGGGAGCAGTACTCGCAGCAAAGCGGGCGGGCAGCATCGCCGGGGCCTGGGGTAAGACGGCCCTGGATTTACTCTCGACCGTGAGGTCCTCGCAGTTCGTGGTTTCGTGGACCCGCGACATCGAACGCAGGGTTACGCGGTCGCGCGCCGGCCCTCCTCTTGAGGCATTCCTCGCACGGCTGGATGGAGCGGCTGCCTGGGTGGAGCCGAGAATTCGAGCCGCCCGGTTGTGGCTTGCGTCGCGAACCCGCGAGGAGAAGGCGGCAATCGCCGCGGCGGCGCTTGCGGTCCTTTTCCTCGGCCTGAGACTCAGCGAACTCCCGCTTGCCGGCGTCACTCCCGCCCAGCGCCTCGAGGTGGCAGCCTATTTCGAGAACGGTTGGGGAGGGGCGTTCCCCAGCTCGTTCCCGTCCCTCAAGCGGCAGACAGGGCCGCGGGGGCGGACGGTCGACGTCATCTATCCCGTGTGGCACACAGTCATGCCCGATGGGACCGTGGAGTCCGCGATGTCCACGGAAGTGCTGGCGTACTGCCGCGCGAACGGAATCGGCGTGGTGCCCGTGGTCACAAACATGAAGCTCCCCGCCGGGGACAACTCGGGCGTGCTCAAGGACCGCAGGTCGATGGCCAGGGCGGTAGACGCCCTGGCGAGGCAGGTCGAGGAGCACGGGTACGACGGGCTGAATCTCTCGTTCGAACTCGTGTCGCCCGCGTACCGGAGGGCGCTGACAGCCCTCGCCACTGACCTCTCTGTGGCCATGAAGGACCGGGGCAGGGCCTTCCTCGTATCGGTGTTCCCCGACGTGGAGATGCCCCCGGAGATCAGCGGGGCTTACGACTACGACGCCCTCGGACGGGTCTCTGACGCGGTTGTGCTCATGGCGTACGACAGGCACTGGCCTCGGAGCGCCCCGGGGCCGGTAGCCCCGATCGAGTGGGTGGACAGGTGCGTGAGGCGAACGGCCCGCTCGATCCCGGTCTCGCGCCTCATCCTGGGCATCGGCTCGTACGGGTACGACTGGCCGTCCGTGCCGAGGGCGGGCAAGGCGGAGTACATCCCGACGCCCGCGGCGCTGCAAAGGGCCTCAGCTCAAGGGACCCCCGCCGCCTGGGACGCCGAAAACATGGAGGCCTTCTACAAGTACGAATGGGGCGGCCTCCCCAGGACGGTGAGGTTTCTCGACGGGGACGCGGTCAGGCTGCGAGCGGGGATCGCGCGGAAATACGGCCTGAGGGGAGTCGCGTTCTGGCGCCTGGGGTTTGAGGACCCGGCCGCGGGAGGCCAGATGCCTCTTTCCATCGCGCAATAAACGGGCGACCGGCGCAGGACCGGGCAGGGAGCGGTCGCTGACGGGCCTGTCTAGGCCCTGAGCAGCGCATTTGGGGACTGACAGATCTGGTCATTCCTTGTACAATTGGGTGCACACGCTAAGACCGTAAGCCGAATCCCTTGAGGGTACGGGGGACGAATAGAGTGGGGTGAAGCCGCCGGCGGCCATACGCGGCGGCGGGCCTCTCCGGCCCAACCCGGCAACTAACCCCGGAGGCAAAGGAGGAACGTGATGAGGCGTGGCTCCCTGGTTGTAGTGCTTCTCCTGGTTACCCTTCTTGTGTCCACCGGAACCGCCCTTGCGGCCCCTTCGGCCGCCGCCGGACTTTGCTACGGCTCCTCGGGAAAAGACGTCCGTGAACTACAGCGGCTGCTCAAGTCCATCGGCTTTGATCCCGGGTCCGCCGACGGGGTTTTCGGCGAGGACACGGAGAGGGCGGTCAGGTCGTTTCAGAAGGCCTCCGGCCTCGCAGTCGACGGGATAGTCGGCCCCGACACCGCGCGTGGGCTGGCCGACGCCGAGAAGCGTCTTACCGCGTCCCCGCTGGCCGGTAAGGTAATCGTCCTCGACCCGGGACACGGCGGGGCCAACCCGGGCGCCACCGGGGTGCTCGGGACGAGGGAGGCCGACCACGTACTCGCCATCGCGCTCGAACTCCAGCGGATGCTGGGGGAGATGGGCGCCAGGGTTATGATGACAAGGTGGAGTGACACTGAGGCTGCTCCGGTGGCCACGACGCGCGCGCAGGAGCTGAGCGCGAGGGCCGGTATGGCGAATTCATCGAGGGCCAGTGTTCTCGTGTCGATACACAGCAACGCCTACGAAAAGGACCCATCGGTCTCGGGCGTTATGGCGTTCCACGACGGCGGAGGGGAAGACCAGCGGCTGGCGGCCGCGCTCCTCGCGGGGCTGGTGGCCGAGACGGGCCTGCGCTCCGTCGGCCTGGAGACAGCCGCGTTTCGCGTGCTCAAAGAATGCCAAGTCCCGTCGGCGCTCGTCGAGATCGGGTTCATGACAAACGCGCACGACGAGAAGCTACTGAACGAGGAGTCGTTCCGTAAACAGGCGGCCCGCGGCATCCTGAAGGGGATCGTGGAGTTCCTGGGACGCTCCTAGGGCGCGGCTTGCGGGCGACTGCGGCCCGGCCCGAACGCTTTACAGCGGCGGTCACGGATTGTATCATTGTGATGCGTGGGGGTGGCGAAAGCCGCCTCCTTCGACTGATCGGGGGCTGCGCTGCGCCGGTGCTCGCGGCGCCTGCCGCTGTCCCCGCGGGAGTGGGACTCCAGTTGCGGGAATCTGAAGGAAGAATGGTCGGCCTTGTATCGCTGGGCTGCTCGAAGAACCTCGTGGACTCCGAAGCAATGCTGGGACGAATGGTGGCCGCGGGATTCCACATTACAAACGACCCCTCCGGGGCGGATGTTCTGATAGTGAACACGTGCGGCTTTATCACGGGCGCCAAGCGGGAGTCCATCGACGCAATACTCGAGATGGCCGCGTACAAGGACTCGGGCCGCTGCCGCGCCCTGGTGGTGGCGGGGTGCCTCGCCCAAAGGTACCGCAACGACCTCATCGTGGAGGTCCCCGAGATAGATGCGATAATCGGCGTGCGCGAGGTGGATCGCATCGTCGAGGCAGTGGACCTCGCGCTGTCGGGGCGCAGGGTGGAGAACCTTCCGGAGTCTGCTGGCTCATCTGGCGATTCACCCGAATTCGACCCGGCAGCCGGCACGCCCCGGACGCGTCCCAGGGTGGGGCTCACACCCCAGTATACCGCCTACCTGCGGATAGCCGATGGCTGCTCCAATCGGTGCGCCTACTGCGCAATCCCGTCGATCAGGGGCGACCTGCGCTCGCGTCCGCTGCAGGAACTGATCTCGGAAGCGCGTGCCCTGGCCGAATCGGGTGTCAGGGAGCTGGTGGTAGTCGCACAGGACTGCACCGTGTACGGGCTCGACATCTACGGAAAGCCATCGCTTCACGCCCTCATCCGCGAACTGGCGCGGACCGATGGGCTCGAGTGGGTGAGACTGATGTACTGCTACCCTTCCCGCGTCTCCGACGATCTCATCGAGGTCATGGCATCGGAGCCCCGCGCCTGCCACTACATCGATATCCCAGCGCAGCACGCGTCGGCGCGGGTCCTTAAATCGATGAACAGGAGCCATGATGGGGAGACGGTCCTGAGGACGGTCGAGAAACTGAGGAAGGCGATGCCTGACATTGCCGTCCGAACCACGCTCATGGTGGGTTTTCCGGGCGAAACTGAGGAGGATTTCGAGACACTCCTCGCATTCCTGCGCTCTGCAAGGTTCGACAGGGCGGGCGTGTTCGAGTATTCGAGGGAGGAAGGCACCCCTGCGGCGTCGCTGCCGGGCCAGGTGGACCGCAGGATCAAGAGGGAACGTTACCATCGCGCCATGAGCCTGCAGAATCGGATCTCCGGGGAGATCAATGAAGGCCTGATCGGAAAGACGATCAAGGTGCTGCTCGAGCGCCAGGCGCCTCCAGACCGCCGCGGGGCGCCCCGGTGGATAGGGCGCTCCTGGAGAGACGCCCCGGAAGTGGACGGTGTCGTGCGCGTGACCGGCGTCATCGCGGGAGCGGCGGAGGGCTGTTTCGTCAACGCTACAGTGACGCGCGCCTCTGCCTACGACCTGTACGCAGTCATCGTGTAATCGCTGGCAGCTGGTCTCCGCCGGACCGGCATGCACCCACCGCGAGCCTCCCATCTTCCAGCGCATGCCTAAATTGCCTCATCTAACTGGGTGTTCACCGAAAGCGACCCTGTGCTATACTTATGTCAACAGTCGGGCGGACTGCGCTTGGTGCAGTGCTGCCATTACACGGAGCTGGTGTGCCGGTGAGCCGGGAGCCGAAGCGGATCGCCGCGGTGGCCCTTGCGATTGTACTCAGTTTCGCGGCGCTTTACGCGGGAAACCTCTATTATGGAAAACTGACGGTCGGCGACCCACTCGAGAGAGTGTTCAAGGAGACGCCGTCCGTACTCTCCTTTGAGATTGCCAAGAGACAACCTGTCACGGTGGTGAGGGTGACCCTGGCGGACGTGCCCGACCTCCGCCACGTAGTACTGTCGCTCGAGGAGAAAGCCGCGGGCGTGCTCAGGGGCCAGCCCGTGAGGATCGTGGTCCAGGACACGCGGGACCAGGCACTGTCCGCGGCGTACTACGCCATGCACTTTCACATCCAGGAGGCCCTCGTGACGGGGCGGTTCTCCGACATGTCCGGGAAAGTCGCTCAAGTAGCTGAGGGGGCGGGGCTCGAGCGGCACCGCGTGTTCATCGACGAGAGGAACGTGTACGTCCAGCTTCACCTCAAGGGACGGTACCTCTACGAAGTCCTGCCGAGGCAGATAGGGACCAGATCTCCCGCCGGAGGTGACATGTGACGTGTGGAAAGAGATAGCGGCAGGGGCGGCCATCGGCACTGTCGTGTTCCTCGCGTATATCGGGCTCAACATACTTCCCGCGGTGTTCCTGGGCGCCCTTGTATACATCCTGGCGCAGTCGAGCGGGCTTCGCGGGCTTTCGAAGCGGTTCGCGGCGGTGACGCCTGCGGGGGCGGCCGGCGTCACGTTCCACGACGTCGGCGGGCAGGCGTCGGCCAAGAAGGAGCTCGTCGAGGCGCTCGACTTCATCAAGGCGGGTCACGTCGTCAGGCGGCTGGGTATAAGGCCGCTGAAGGGCATCCTCCTGACGGGTCCTCCTGGGACGGGAAAGACGATGCTCGCCAAAGCCGCCGCGAACTATACCGAATCGGCATTCATCGCGGCGAGCGGGAGCGAGTTCATCGAGGTATACGCTGGTGTTGGCGCGCAACGAGTGCGCGAGCTGTTCAGGAACGCCCGCGAGACTGCGCGCGCCTCCCGCAAGAAAGGCGCCGTGGTATTCATAGACGAGGTCGAGGTGCTCGGGGGCCGCAGGGGGATGAACGCAGGTCACCTCGAGTACGACCAGACGATAAACCAGCTCCTGGTGGAGATGGACGGCCTGTCGGTTGATGACGACGTCAGGATTCTGGTGATTGCGGCGACGAACAGGGCGGACCTGCTCGACCCCGCGCTTACGAGGCCGGGGCGCTTCGACCGCATCGTGCGGGTTGAAGTCCCCGACAAGGATGGAAGGCTGCAGATTCTGCGCCTGCACACGACGAACAAACCCCTGTCTTCCGACGTGGACCTCGAGAGCATAGCGCGGCAGACGTTCGGGTTCACCGGGGCGCACCTCGAAAGCCTTGCGAACGAGTCGGCGATCCTTGCGATGAGAGAGGGCAAGGAACTCATCGAGCAACGCCATCTCGAGGAGGCCATCGACAAGGTAATCCTCGGGGAGAAGCTCGACCGGAGACCGACCGACGAGGACTTGAGGCGGGTTGCGATACACGAGGCCGGCCATGCCATAGTAGGCGAGACGCTGAGACCCGGGTCCGTGGCTTCGGTAACGATATCACCGAGGGGGCATGCGCTCGGGTACGTCCGGCACGCGCCGAAGGATGAGCAGTACATTTACTCCAGGGAACAGCTGGAGGAGGAGATCTCCGTGCTGGCGGCCGGGGCGCTGGCAGAAGAGCTCGTCTACGGTTCCCGCAGTACGGGAGCGGCGGAGGACTTCGACAGGGCGGTGCAACTGGCGAGGCGAATCGTGCTCACGGGGATGTCGCCGCTCGGCATAATCGACTCGCAGTCCATTCCGGGCGACGTCCTCGCGCGGGCTGTCGCCCAGACGATTAACGGCCCGGAGAAGCGGGCGCGAGAGATACTGTCGCGCCATAGGACCGAGGTGGAGAAGATAGCCGGGATACTCCTGGATTGTGAGAGAATGGAGAACGAAACGCTGAGGCAGATGCTGTCCCGCGGGTCCTCAAGGAAGCCGCTTTCCCTGCCGCCGAAGGTGGCTGGGCTTCTCAGGCAGCGTCACCGTGCGAGGCTCCGCAGGGCTGGGTAGAGCGAGGCGGATTGAGCGATTAGAGGCTTAGCGATTTGGAGAATGTGCGGCTTTGAAAGAGGTAGGGCCGGCCCGCGGGGACCGGCCCAAATGGTTTACAGACTACCGCCAGTAATGCGAATGCTCTTCACGAAGTCAGTCAGGCACGCGCTTCTTCACCTAGTGGATGTTCGGTCACGTCCGCCGTACTTGCCGTCTACACCCAACCTTGATCGGCATGCATTCCCGGATAATCACAAGGCAAACGTTACTTGTGCCAGATCAGGGCTAGGGGTCAGTCGGTCTCCGACAGGTAGCAGACCTCAAATGAGGTGGGCTTCGACAAACAGATGGCCCCTTAATTTGTCAGTGTAGGAAAGGCGTAGCCAGATGTCGAAATTGTGCACGAAGTGTGCAGATTGGAGGAGGCGGGGATTTGGCTAGGGGCCTGTTGCCAAACTAAGCTACCTTTTAGAAGACCCGGGATGCCACGGCGGCGAGGCGGAGGGCCTGAGCAGCGGACCTGCGACGGAGGGTCGTGGCCAGTTGTCTCACGTTGTGGGCGGCCAGCGCCATCAGGGCCTCAATCCAGACGTTGTCCCTGCCCCTCAGCCGGGCACGACTTAACCCTCGGGCCTGTTTCACC